>CAVZVX010000001.1:0-57044 GCA_963778775.1 uncultured Spirochaetota bacterium
CTTTGTCTACTGGTTCCATTACGTATTGCTGGGCCACGACGTCCTCTACTTGAACAGGGCGGTCCTTCCCTACGCCTGGTTCACTCCCTACGGCTATCTCGCGTCGGTGATCGGGATCGTCACGATCCTGGCCGGCGAGCAGAGCAGGCTCGATCTCCAAAAGGGGAAGGCCCTGCTCTCCCTCGGGGCCAAGGGCCTTTCGGAAGCGGAACAGCTCCATATCCTGGCCACCATCGGGGGCAAGAGCGTCAAGGAAACGGCCTTCGAATTCGGCATAACCGAGTCTACGGTCCGCAACACGCTCGCCAGGGCCTACAAGAAGCTGGGTGTCTCCGGCAAGGCCGGCCTGGCCGCCCTCGCCGAGAAGTACGACATCGTGAGATGAGGGCGGCTAAGGCGCTCGCGCCGCAGCCCCGCGAGCGTTCTTGCGCATCAGCGCCAGGCGCGCCTCTACGCTCGAGCGCGAGCGCAAGCCGTCCGGGGGAGTATTCAGGACGTAGTCCAGCATCCTATCGATCGAGGATTCGGCCACGTGAAGGCGGGTATCGCTCGAGGCGTAGTAGATGAGGAGCCGTCCGTCCGGATCGGCGACGGCGCCGTTCGTGAACAGGACGTTGGACACGTCGCCCGTCCGCTCCTCGCCTTCGGGCGCGATGAGGTAGCCGCCGGGGCTCGCGATCACGCGCGACGGATCGTCCAGGGCGGCGAGGAAGGCGTAGATGACGTAGCGCAGGCCGGCGGCGGTATTGCGCACGCCGTGGGCTAAATGGAGCCAACCCTCGCCGGTCTTTATGGGCGGCGCCCCGGCGCCGTTCTTCACTTCCTTGATCGTATGGTAGAGCTTCGGGTCGAGGACGCGCTCGTCCCGGACCTCGGCCTCGGTCATCGTGTCGCTGGAGCCGACGCAGATGCCCCCGCCCGTGCCGGTCTCGATAAAGCCGTCCTGAGGCCTCGTGTAGAGAAGATACTTCCCCCTCACGAACTCGGGATGGAGCACGACGTTGCGCTGCTGGGCCGAGGCGGTCTTGAGGTCGGGGAGGCGCTCCCAGGCGCGCAGGTCCTTCGTGCGCACGATGCCCGCCGAAGCCGTCGCCATCGAGCTGTCGCCGGCCGGCGCCGCGATTTCCTTGCGCTCGGCGCAGAAAGTGCCGTAGACCCAGCCGTCCTCGTGCTCGACCAGGCGCATGTCGTAGACGTTGGTCTCGGGGTCCTCGACCTCCCCCAGGAGGAGGGGCTCGCCCACGAAGCGGAAATTGTCCACTCCGTTGGGGCTCTCCGCGAGCGCGAAGAAGCTCTTGCGGTCCCAGCCCTCCAGCCTGGCCATGACGAGATACTTGCCGTCCCGCATTATGGCTCCGGCGTTGAACACGGCGTTAATGCCGAGCCTTTCCATGAAATAGGGATTGGCCGAGGCGTCGAAGTCGAAGCGCCACTCGGGGGGCACGTGGGCGGCGGTGAGGACGGGATGGCGATAGCGCCAGAATATGCCGTTACCGGGCTCGACTCGCTCGTTGCGCCGCTCCGTCAGGCTCCTGTGCCCCTCCAGTATCGCCTTCTTCCTCGACTCCGCGTCCTTCATCAGGCCGTCCTTCGCGTTCCGCGTCCTCTCGGCGCGCGCCATGACCTCGAGGCAGGCGCGGCCGTTGTGGTAGCAGGTCTTCCACATCCCGCCCTTGGGTCGGCTCGCGTCGGGCTCTCCGTCGGCGGAGACCCCCCAGAACCATTCTCCGCCTTCGCGGTCGATCTGGCGCTTTTCGATGAAGTCCCAGAGCCGAACGGCGGCCTCGAGGTACCGGCCGTCGCCGGTCTCCTGCCAGGCGTCCACGTTGCCGACTACTCCCTCGGCCTGGACCCACCAGTCCCTTTGCCCGTCGACGCGGCCCTCGGACATCTCGCGCGGCAGGCTGCCGCCGTTCGCTGCCAGAACGCCGAGGACGTTGCCGCGGGCCCCGCGTATCGCCTCGAGGACTACGCCGGGCGCTCGGCCGCCGTGAATGCCGCCGTAGACGAGCTCGACGGCCTCGGTCATGAGCCAAGCGGCCTCGATGTCGTGGCCCCAGGAGACATGGTCGGTCCCGGAGCGCCAATCGCGGTCGAAGTAGAGGCTCAAGCTCGCCTTGCCGCCGAAGACCTTTCGCGCGAAGACCTCGAGCAGGGCCTCGAGCGAATCGCGGACCTCGTCTTTGCGCGATGCGCGATACAGGCTGGACAGGGCCTCGAGGACGTGGAGGTTGGTGTTCATGGACTTGTCGCAGGGGATGTCGACCTCGCTGAGCGCGAAGCGGACGGGCCCCTTCCAGGACCGGTCGCAGGCCTCGAAATAACCGCCCTCCTCCCCGTCGCGCGCGACAGCCTCGAGGAGGCCGTAGGTCTCCAGGGCCAGGTCGAGGGCCGCCGCATCGCCGGTCGCGAGGAAGTGCTCGGAGAGGGCGTAGACGGCGAAAGCCTGGCCGTAGACGAGCTTGGCTTCGACCTCGGGCTCGAAGCCCCCGTCACGGGCCCGCTTCACCGCCCACCAGAACCCTCCCGCCTGGGCGTCCCGCAGCGGCCCGCGAAGGAAGTCGTAGGCCGCGCGCGCCGCCGCGAGATACTCAGGCTTGGCGTAGCGCTCGTAGGCCGCCGAGTAGGCCCAGAGGAAGCGCGAGTGCATCACGAGGCCCTTGGGCGCGGCCGCGTCGAAGCCGCCGTCGTCGCGCACGAGGCCATAGAAGCCCCCGCCCTCCCGGTCGACGTAGGGAAGCCAGAAGGGCAGGATATCGGACTCGAGCTCGGAGCGCATCCGCCGCTCGAGCTCGTGAAAGGCGGCTACGTCGCGCGAAGAATAGCTGACCTTGCCCATGGGATGCTCCTCGATATGCGATCCTTCCCGCGCGCTCCTATTTCATCCCCTGCCTGATCCTGTCGCTCAAGAGCTGGTCCTTTATCTTGGAGCCGAGGCTCAGGACGTAGTCCCTGTCGTCGGTCTTGATATGCACGTAGGAGACGTACGGCTTCTTCAGGAAGATCCTCGCCGCGCCTATTCCGTCGACGTTGTAGTTGCCCTCGCGAAACAGGCCGAAGGCATCCTCGCCGAAAATCCGGGAACCGACCGGCGCGGCCTCGGGCACGAACTCGACGTCTCGTATATCCGAGTAGGGCAGGCTGAAGCCGAAGAGGCCGATCACCCTCACCCCGCTTTCGTTCGCGGAGACGGGGTCGATGGACAGCTCGACCGCCATGTAGGCGGCGAAGGCTATCGCCGCGGCCAGGACGATCCGCAGGGATATCCGATTGGCTTGGCGCCTGTCGTAGCGCGGCGCCGGATGGCTCGTCTTTTTGCTCGGCATACTGGGAAGATTATATCTCCAAGGCCGGACTAAGGTCGCCCCCTCGCCACGATCTCGTCCATTCGCCTGAGTCGCCGGGATAGGTCGCGCGCGAGGTTCATGACGACCATGGCGAAGGCGCGCATGCTCGCCTTGGAGAGCTCGTAGAGGGCGCGGTTGCTGATCGTCGCGACCGTCGACGGCGAGATGGCGCGAACGGTGGCCGCGGCAGGCATGACGTCGAGGAATTCCATCTCGCCGAAGGTATCGCCCTCGCAGAGCCGGACGAGGAAGACTCCGCCCTTCTCGACCTCGACGCTGCCTTCGAGGATGAAGTGGATCCTGTCGTTCGTCTCGCCCTCGCGGAGTATAGCCGTTCCCGCTTCGTAGGATGCCGATCCCAACAAGGGTCGAATGGCCTCTATCTCCTCCGGCAGGAGACCGCCGAAGAGGGAGTAGTCCTTCAAGGCCGAAGCTTCTATCAATCCAAACCCCCGAGTTTCAAGATAGCTCTCTCATAGTGCGTCCGCATTTTGATAGAGCCTATCCCTTTTATAAATTATCATCGGCAGAAATAGAGGACAATAGCGCGGTTCCTCGGCCTGCCGGAGCTCGAATCGCTAAAAGTGGACTTGACCGGATTGTGGAATGAGCTTATATTGAGCATACACTCAATGAGCAGAGAATCAATGGAAACTACCAGAAATCGCGACGATCAGAAGCTGCAGACCAGGCGACGCATCGTCGAAGCGGCGATTCGCGTATTTTCCCGCGATGGGATCCTCGCCTCCGCCACTGCCGACGTCGCGAAGGAAGCGGATCTTTCGCATGGCAGCGTATTCGTCCATTTCGGCACCCAGGCCGCCCTTATAGCGGCCGTGATAGAGGATTTCGGCGAAGGACTCGCGAGACGCCTCCACGAGCTCGCTTCATCGGGGGCGGGGACGCGCGAGGTGCTCCGGGCTCACCTGGACGCCATCGCCGAACGAGAGGATTTCTACGCCCGCCTGGTCGTGGAATCGAGCCTCCTTCCGGCGGGAGCGAGGGACAGCCTGATCTCGATCCAGTCCTCGATCTGCTTCCACCTGGCGCCCGCGGTCGAGGCCGACGCGCGGAAGCGCAGGATTCGACCCATGCCCCTCCATCTCCTGTTCAATACCTGGATCGGCCTGATCCATCATTATCTGGCGAACCGGGAGCTTTTCGCGCCAGGCGCCTCGGTCGTCGAACGCCACGGCGGGGAGCTGCTCGATCATTTCATGTTCCTGATCTCGAAGGGAGGCTAGCATGAAGCTCTGCGTATCCTGCGGCATGCCCATGGAGAGGGCCGAGGACTTCCCCCTCGGCGACGAAGAGAAGGACTACTGCATCCATTGCGCCCGGCCCGACGGCTCGCTGCAGTCCTACGAGGAGAGGGCCGCCGGCATGGCCGCCTTCATCGTGAGGACGCAGGGCCTCGACGAAGGAGCCGCCTTGGCGACCGCCCGTTCCCTCATGTCGCGCCTCCCCGCGTGGAGGGGCCGATCATGACCGCCCTCCGCGACATGCGCAACATAGGAGAGGTCGTCGCCGCCGAGCTGGAGGCCTCCGGCGTACCGGACGGGGAGGCGCTCCGGGCGGCGGGCTCGGTAGGGGCCGCCATACGGCTGCGGGACTCGGGGTACGACGTGTGCAGGAGCAAGCTCGGCGGCCTCGAGGGCGCGATACGCGACATGAAGTGGCACCTCATCCCCGTCGACGAGCGAGAGACGCTCTGGCGCGAGCTCGAGGAGATGACGTGTACATAGTCGCGGTCTAGGACCGGCGCCCGGAAGAGCGATTTGAAATTCGCGCGGCATCCCCGATCTGAAGTACGCATGGGCTAATCGTCATTCGCTTCTTACGGGAATACTGCGACAGCTCCGGTGTTTTGCTGAGTCGACTGGTTCAGATCGAGTCCCGGGATACCAAAAGCCTTTTCCGTTCCCGCCCAGGCAACCGACCAACCGGCCCATTCGCTGAAGCCCCAGCCGGGCGTACTGGGGAGTACCCCGACATTCGGACAATGGGGGCACATACAAGCACTCGGGCTGCATGACGCGCGAATCAGTCCATTTCGAAGAAAAGCGGTTCCTCCCCGACGGCGGATACCACGGGCGCGTAGCGAGGCTTCGAGGGCAGGGCGAGGCCCTCTCCGCTTCCAAGCAGGATATCCTCGCCGTTGATCGTGACCCATGCCTTCCCGGAAAGGACGCGCATTCGAGCGGCCGCCTTCGGAACCCTGATCGCCTCGCCATGGAGGAGAGCGAGGCGCAGGCTCCGCTCGCCGCGATCGGTCGCCAGGCCGCCGAAAACTCCCTCGATAGGAACGCTCAACCCACCGTAGATCATAGGACCTCCCCCGACTCCGGCTTCACGAATGGAGCTATCGCATAGGATTCCTTCATGGTCATGAGAACGATGTTCGTGACCGACCTCGAGCTTTTCGTGCAATCCTTTATCTTCGAGAGCAGGGCCTGGAGCTCATGCGTGTCCGCGACCCTCAGCTTCAGGACGGCGCAGTCCTCCCCGGCGACATCGTGGCATTCGAGGATGCCCGGCTCCGAGGCGCAAAGAATGGAGAGTCTGTCGAGGGTATCCTTGACGTTCTCGTCCCTCGAGTCGCCGAAGCTCAGACGCACGAAGGCAAGCAGCCCCTTGCCTAATTTCGCCGCATCGACCGTCGCGATATAGCCGGTGATGACTCCCTTCTGCTCGAGTCTTTTTACGCGCTCGAAGACCGAAGAGGCGGTGAGTCCCACCGCCTGAGCGAGATCGGCATTCGAGAGCTTGGCGTTGCCCTGCAATAGGTCCACGAGCTTGCGGTCGATTTCATCTATCATCAGACAAATATGCTGATATCAAAGCTATTTGTCAAACTATATTTGTAAATATCTCAATATTACGAATATTATTCGGTAGATCTAGGATCGACAATGCCTAGGCCGGACCCGAAGGAGACCGATCCCTACCATGATAACCCAAACAGGCAGGAGCACTCCGTAGAGGGCGTATACGGGGCCGATTAGATCCCTGAAGGCCTCGAACGGAATGCCAAGGGCCCCGGTAAAGATGCCTAGCATCGCCGTCCCTTTCGGAAAGGCGCCCTTGATCATCGCGATCGAGAGTATGAGAATGCCGAGGGCGGTGAGGATGCCGACGGAAGAGACGGCATTGGCGTTAGCCGACAGCGCTTCCGCGGCCGTTGCGAGAGAGGCGCGGACCGGCTCGCTTGAGGCAACGTAACGCGCGCTGAGAACCAAGAGGCCGCCACTCAGCGAGGGGGGACTCGATCCCAAGACAAGGGCCATCAGCTCCGATCCCGCCCCGACCACGGCCCCCAATACGGCCAGACTCTTCTGGATCGGCGCAAGGGCGATGCCGAGTGCGAGGAATACCGCGATTGCCGGCAGGCTCAGGCCGACGAAGCAGATGAGCTCCGCGAGGTAGACGGCGCGGTAGGCGGCTATGTACTCAAGGATCGCGGCGCCTCCGACTAGAGGTGGCCGGGGCGCCGCGATGAGGAGGACCAGGGGGACGAGGATCATCAATACGTAGGCGAAGGCGGAAATCGCGCCCACGCGGTAAAGGAGATTCCAACCGGAGTCCAGGCCCTTTTCGCTTTCCATAATCGCCTCCCGCTAGACGGCATGGACGATACACCGCGCTGAAGATCGGGGGAATGATCTTCCGTGCGAATATGCGGCCTTTTCGCGCGGACAGAGCCCCAGCATAGCGCTTGTCCCATAGCATGATGCTTTATGGTCGGCAGTGCATCTTGATACACTTCTTTTTATCAGGTAGCCTGAAACCGATAAAGAGAGGACTATGTCTCGCTGTTCGACGATCTTAGTAGCGCTTATCCTGACGAGCGTCTCCGTCGTCCTGGAGGCGAACACGCCGATACCGGCGCCGATCTCCCAGAACCCGCAAGCTGGCCACGCCACTCCCACGGCTCGAAGTCCCAACGATCCGGCGGCCGCCCCGTCCCGCGATAGCCAGTATTGGCCTCAAGGCTACTATCCCGGCGATCCGATTCCGGATCATACCATCTACCTCACCTTCGACGATGGCCCCTGCGACTTTACCGCCCAAATACTGGACATACTCAAAGAAGAAGAGGTCCATGCGACCTTCTTCATGAATTCCTATGACAAGGACGATCCCTTTCACGCCGACACTGGCAAGAACCTCATGTTTCGCTATGCTGACGTGCTGAGGCGCATGGTGGACGAGGGCCACGCGATCGGCAACCACACTTATTCGCACAGGGATCTGGCGAGGCTGAGTCCGAGGCAGATCGACTTTCAGCTATCTACGCTGCAGCGCCAGCTGGCCGAGGTGCTTGGGGATAAGACCCCCCGCATCTATCTGATCCGCCCGCCCTTCGGGTCGCCCTGGCTCGGGAACTGGAATACCATGGAACAGCGCGAAAAGGTCCGCATAGCCTTGGAGCAGCGCGGCCTCGTCATGCTGTGGACACCGGGATGGGATTCAAGCGACAGCGCCGACTGGGCAAAGGGTGAATGGTATAACGCCTCGGCTCGGCGATACGAACCCGGGAGCCCATCCTACGAGTTGAAGATGCTCCGGGAAGTGAAGCGTATCTTACGTCGCGCCGACGGAATCGCAGGAGGAATAATCCTCATGCACGATACTCATCCCACGTCGCGCGACGTGCTCAAGTCCCTCATCGAAGAGCTCAAGCGGCGCGGTTACGGCTTCGGAACGCTGGAAGATTATTGCCGATGGCGCTGGGGTCCGAACGTGTTCGACCGGTTTACGCCAATCCCCTCGCTGATTGCGACGCCCCTAGATGGGCCCTCGCCCTGAGCGCGCTGTGAAGATAATGAAGATGGCCTCGAAAAAGCGGGCAATGCAGGTCGAGGTCTTATTGGTGCTCGGCGTCTCTCTGGGGCAAAGCGCCGCCTACGCAATCGTGGATCTCGCGGGAAAGCTCACGACGAATAAGCCCTTATCTGCCCAATCGACGACTCTAAACCCTTCGCAGGCCGCGGGCCGTCCTTGGCTGGATCTGTCTTTTCAATTGGTCGGGATCGTCTTCGGCATAGTCCCGGCATTGCTTGCGCTTCATCTCCTTCGTCGCGACGGGGATACCCGTCGGGACCCGGTCGGCCTCCGCCCCAGGCGCCTTGGCCGCGACTTTGGAATCGGCCTGGGGCTTGCAGCCGGCATAGGGATACCTGGCCTCGCCTTCTACCTCGCTTCCCGATGGCTGGGCATCGATACAAACGTGATCCCCGAGGCCCTTCCGCTCTCATGGTGGGCCTCGCCGGTCCTCGTGCTCGCGGCCATGCAGAACGCGCTGCTTGAAGAAGTCGTCGTCGTCGGGTACCTGACTAACCGGCTTCGGGAATTGGAGTGGGGCACGTGGTCGATAGTGGTGGCGAGCGCCTTGCTACGAGGAAGCTACCACCTTTACCAGGGCTTTGGGGGCTTCATCGGCAATGCGGTAATGGGTATCGTGTTCGCATCGTTCTTTCTCAAGTATAAGCGAGTCGGCCCCCTGGTCTTCGCGCATGCCATCATCGATTCCGTCGCCTTCGTCGGATACGCCTTCCTAAAAGGCCACTTACCCTTTCTCCACTGATAGGGAGCTTCCTCCGCCCGAAGTCCGCGATGGGGTCGTTTCCGCATCGCCCATTCCATGGCACCCTGTGGTGGGATGATCCCTTGCCCTAAGGCGAGCGATCGGCGAAAATACAGGCATGGTAGCGGGAATAGGATCTTCGATGATCGGTCTAGCGTATCCTTCCGCTCGGCCATCTCCCGGCGGGACGATCGCGGCTCCCGAGGTCCAGTCGGAGGGACACGTATGCGGCCCAAATTGTCCTCAGCACTTCCATTCGATAACCCGATCGCCGACAGAGAAGGGGATTGATATCCTCGCATGAAGCACACGCGGGACGCGCGCGTTTGGCTTTCCGTGGCGGCTCTCTTGATTTCTCGCCCGCTTGGCGCGGAGGGCGGTCCGGCCGGCGCCACCCCATCCGACCAAGCATCGTCGGCGCTGTCCAGCCAAGAGCAGTCCGCGATCGAGACCGAGGGAGTACTCGGAGCGGTAGGCGCCGGAATCGATACTCCGGCGGACACCATCGTCGCCTTCCAAGTCGGGGCCTTTAGGGTGCGGGCGAGAGCGGAACGGCTCATCGAGAAACTGGGCAAGGATGATTTCGTCGGATACCTATACACGACGAAGATCAAGGGCGCCGACTATTGGGTGGTGCTCGTGTCTTCGGCGAACAATCCTTTTGAAAATCGATCCGACGAATTGTCGAAGGCGGGCTTCCCTTCCTTCCCGATTCGAAAGGAGACTCTCGACGCGAAATTGAAGCTCGTACCGGGGCAATGAGGAGTAATCATGGTCACTATGCAGGGAGTCCCAATGAAAGAAGCGCGACCGCTGGCCCTCGTGACGGGAGCCTCGTCTGGTATCGGCGCCGAGCTCGCCGTCGAGCTGGCGCGGGCGGGTCACGATCTCATCCTCACCGGCCGCGACGCCGGGCGTCTCGCCGAAGCGGCCGCGAGAGTCCTCGCCGCGGGGGCGGCGGCGGAAACCACGGTCTTGGACCTCGATGACGGAAGCTCCGTCGAGGCCCTCGTCGGAGCCGTCGGATCGCGGCCGCTGGCGGTGCTGGTCAACAACGCCGGCTTCGGCATCTCCGGCCCCTTCGCCGAGGCCCAACCCGCCCGTCTGGCCGCGATGGTCGCCCTCAACATCACCGCCCTGACCCTTTTGACGCGGGCCTTTCTGCCGGCGATGATCGGCCGGGGCTCGGGGCGGATTCTCAACGTCGCCAGCACGGCGGCCTTCCAGCCCTGTCCCGGCATGGCCGAATACGGGGCGACGAAAGCCTACGTCCTCAGTCTCAGCGAGGCCATCGCCGAGGAAGTCGCGGGCACGGGAGTCACGGTCACGGCCCTCTGTCCCGGCGCTACCGATACCCGCTTCGCCGATCGGGCTTCCATGGGCGCCTCGAAGCTTTTCAGAAAGACGAGCACCGCCTCAGAGGTGGCCAGAACGGCAGTGAAGGCTCTGCTCGGGGGTCGTCGCGTCCGAATCGCGGGCTGGCGGAACGCCGTGATGACCTTCTCGATCAGGCTCGCTCCCCGGACCCTCGTCGCCAGGATTTCCGCATCCATGCTCCGGAAGGCCTGATGCGGGCGCCCCCCGGGGAGAGCGGAGAGAACGCCAGGATGCCCTCAGCGACCATGCCCTCGCCCTCTTCTCGGAAAACGGCTACGCCAAATTGACTATCGCGGCGATCGCCAAGTGAGCCGGAGTGGCGAAGGGCTCCGTGTTCCTCACCTTCGCCTTCGGCGCAGGCCTTCTCGCGCAATCCGTCAAGAGATCGCGATCGTTTTCCCGTACTGCCCGACTCGGAGCTCTCTTCCGCCGGGGCGGGTCCTGATCTCGAGCCCGTACTCGCCGGCTTCGAGATCGGGAATCTTGCCTTCGACTATGTTGCTTCCGATATGGCTATAAACGGCTATCCTCGTCTCCCCGGCGGATGCCGAAGCGGAGTTGAAGAAGACGCCCTGCTCCTCGTCGTCCCAGGCGAAACGAAGACGGCTTCCGGTAAGGTGCAGGATCTGACCAGCCGATCCGGAGTCGATCGAGCCTTGGATATCCGCGTTCTCGACGCGGATCTGGAGTCGTATGCCGTCCTTGCTGATCTTTTGGCCCCAAGCCGGCCCCGAGCACTCGCCTTCGATGCCGGGGTAGTGGACGCTCAATTTTATGGTGCCGATGGGAGTCTGAACTTCGCTCCCATCGGGCAGGAAGAAGGCCCTCGTTATAAGGCTTACGAGGCCGTCGTCAAGGATTCCCCGAGCTAGGGTCGCAGGGCTTCGAGCAAGTCGTCCAAGGGAATCCTCGCGATAGTCGTCGCCTTGTCGCTCATGGCATAGGGAAGTATGAGCTCGCGACCGTGTATGAGGGAGCCGCAGCTGTACACGACGTTGGGTACGTAGCCCTCCCGCTCCGTGCCCTCGGGGGCCAGCAAGGGTTCCTTCAGGCGGCCGATGACGCGGGTCGGGTCCTCAAGGTCGAGGAGGGCGGCGCCGATGCAGTATTTTCGCATGGGTCCCACTCCATGGGTTATCACCAGCCAACCCGCCTCGGTCTCCAGCGGCGAGCCGCAATTGCCGACCTTGACGGATTCCCAGGTCTCGGCCGGCCGCAGGAGCACCTGAGGATCGCTCCAAGTATGGGGATTGTCCGAGAACATGATCGTGAGGTTCTCGTCGTCCTGCCGCGCGAGCATGGCGTAGCGCCCGTCGATGCGCCTCGGGAAGAGCGCCATGCCCTTGTTCTTGACGGCGCCGCCGTTGAGGGTGAGTATCCGGAAGCGGAGGAAATCCCGGGTCTCGATGAGCTGAGGCAGGATCGCCCTGCCGCTGTAGGCCGTATAGGTGGCGTAGTACAGCGTCGAGCCATCGTCGCCGGCGAAGCGGACGAAACGCGCGTCCTCGATCCCGTTGCTCTCGTTGGGCGATACCGGGAAGATGATGCGCTCGCTGATGGCAAGAGCGGGCGAGAACTGCAGCTCATAGTTGGAATCGGCGAGCCACTGGATGCATTCCAGCGTGCGGTGGAGATCCTGGGTGACCGGCATGGCCTCGCGCCGGACGCGGCGGACGCTCGCGTCCAGCTCGCTGCGCGCGAAGACCTCGGGCAATGCTTCCAGCACGGCGTTGGCGCTGTCGTTCTCGAAGCCCATCTCGTCGAGCTTGATGGCGAATGCCCTCTTCTGGTAGCTCGGGTTGGGGACTATCTCCGGCATCGAGACGAAGCGCGAAACGGGATCCATGCGGATCTCCCCCCCCGAGGCGAGGATTCCGGTACGGAATTCGATCGATGAAATATGCCCCTCGCCGGTGGCTCGAAGGCTCATGACGAAGCGCAGGCCGCCTTCCTCCACTCCTCCCTGATCAGGGTGGGATACGATGGACGGATTGAACAAGGCCGCAGATTCCAGCGCGTACTCCCCCGAGAAGAGAGCCCCGATGAGGAGTTTCCGCTCGCGGGAGATAGGACGCTGCGTAAAGAGCTCCGGGAGCACTCTCTCGAAATTAGCCAGGAGCCGCGACTCGATGTCCAGGTGCCGGGAGTCGAATTCCCGCAGCACGGCCTTCAGGTCCCGGACCGCATCCTCCTCGCTCAAGGCGAGGGCGCGGCCTATGACGGTCGTGACTCGCTGCGCGTTGCCGGGGATGAAGGGCCTGATGATGACGCGCGAGCTCTCGGGCAGGAGCAGCGCCTCGTGACGTCGGATGTGGATGGGACTCATGAGCCTCGTACCGCCGGGCTCGCGACCAGATGGTCCATGCCGCTCATCTCCGCGAGGGACAGGTGGAAGGCTAAAGTCGATTCCGCGCCCTGGTTCTCGTTGACCCGGTCCCGCTGAAGCCCGTCGCTGCAGCCGCCCGAGCTGGAATCGTAGAGGGGGAGGTCGAGATCGTTGCGGCCGAGGAACCACTCGAAGGCGCGCTTGGCCTCGCTCGACCACGACGGGTCCTCGGTGGCGCGGAAGGCCTCGATGCAGGCGGAGACCATCGCCTGAGCCTCGACCGGCTGCTGATCGAAGTCGGCGCGGGCGCCGCCTTTCTCGTAGAAGCCCTCGCTTCCGATCGGCCGGAAATGTCCCTCTCGTGTTTTCTGGATCGAGGCGAGCCAGCGGAGGGACTCGAGTCCGATCTCCAGAGCGTCGGGACGGGGCATGTACCGGCCGCTCTGGATGAGGGCCTGGCAAAGCCGCGGGTTGTCGTAGGTCGCCCGCGACTCGAACCAGGGCCAATCCGCGGTCGCGTGGGTCTTCCACATCCCGACGAGCCTTTCCGTCAATGCCGACCGCGTCTCGGCCGCGGCGCGATGATCGCCGAAGCGGCGCAGGAACTGGTGAATGCCCAGGAGGACGAAGGCCCAGGCTCGCGGCGAGCTGAAGTGCGCCGTCGCGGGCAGTCCTTGCTCGAAGAGCCGCGCCGAGAGCTTCCGATGCCCATCGTTTCGCGAGCATCCGGCGCCGACGCCCAGGGCCCACAGCGCCCGCGCGTGGCTGTCCTCGCTGCCCTCCTCCTCGAGCCACTGGCGCCCGTGGCTCATGAAATTGCGGAAGCGGCCGCCGTCGGCGTTGAAGGCGGCGGAGAGGTAGGCGAGGTAGCACGTGGCCAGGCGATCGAGGCTCTCCGCCTGGGGACGGCCGCCGAGCTCGCCGAGCAGGTTGCAGAGGATGAAGCCCCGGGCGTTGTCGTCGGTGCAGTAGCCCTCCTGGAAATTCGGCACGTTGAAATGCGCGTGCTGGAGGATGCCGGTACCGTCGGTCATCCGCTCGATATGATCGAGCCTGAGGGGAGGCAGGTCGTAGGGACGGCTGGCGAGGGTCCAGTCCGCGAAGGCGGTCCGCGGCTTGGCCACGCGATCCGAGCGGGCCTGCTGGAAGGACTCGAGATAGCGGCGCGCCACGGCGGGCCAGATCATCTCGCGACCGACGCCGTAGGCTTTTCGCGCACCGCCCTCAGGCGCGCCGGGTCGTCGAGGAAGCCGCAGACTCCCTCCGCGATGGCGCCCGGGTCGCGGAACGGCACGAGGGCGCCGCGACCGTCGGCGAGGAGCTCCTGGGCGTGCCAATAGGGCGTCGAGACGACCGCCTTGCCGGCCCCGTAGACGTAGGCCAGCGTGCCCGACGTGATCTGTGTCTCGTTGAGGTAGGGGGTCAGATAGATGTCCGTCGCGCCTATGAACTCCTTGAGGTCCCCCAGCGAGACGAAGCGGTTGTAGAAGATGACGTTTCCCTTGACCCCGCGGTCCTCGGCGAGCCTCTCGAGGCCGAGGCGATAGCTTTCGCCCTCTCGGGCGACGAGATGGGGATGGGTGGCCCCCAGCACGAGGTAGACCGCGTTCGGATGACGCCTTACGATCTCCGGCAAGGCCTCGATGACGTACTCTATGCCTTTGCCCGGCCCGAGGAGCCCGAACGTGAGCAGCACCATGCGACCCTCGACTCCCAATTGCGCCTTGTAGACGCTCGAGTCGACGAAGGGCATGTCGGGTATCCCATGGGGGATGACATCCACCTTGCCCTCGGGGACGCGGTATACCTCGCGCAATATCTCCGAGCCCTTGCGCGCCATCACCACGATGCGGTCGCTGCGTCGAGACAGCTCCTCCATCACCTTGCGCTGCGCGGCGTCCGGATCGCTCAGGACGGTATGCAGGGTGGTCACCACGGGCATGCGGACTTCCTTGAGCAGGGCGAGGATGTGGCTCCCTGCCGGTCCGCCGTAGATGCCGAATTCGTGCTGCACGCACAGCACGTCCGTGTTGTCGAAGTTGAGGAAGTCCGCGGCCCGGCGATACGAATGCAAGTCTTTCTCGTCCAGTTCGAAGCGCACCCGCGGAGGATACTCGTAGGCGTCGACGCGATCGTTTACCGCGCCCACGAAGCACCGGGAAGCCGGAGCCTCGCCCGCGACGGCCTCGCAGAGATCCTGCGTAAACGTGGCGATGCCGCAGAGCCGCGGCGGGTAGTCTCCCAGGAAGGCGATGCGCTCGGGAAGGTCGGGGATGGTCAAGGTTTTCCTTTTTTCGTGTCGCGCCGCGAAGCGGGGATAATTAATAATCACTCCCGTCGCAGCGAAGAACGGAACACGCATTCAGTATAGCGCATTCCTATAGGCCCCTGCAATATGACGTTCCGCTTTCGAGATCCGTTGAA
The DNA here is from genome assembly GCA_963778775.1 of uncultured Spirochaetota bacterium. GTDB lineage: Bacteria > Spirochaetota > Spirochaetia > Treponematales > Rectinemataceae > UBA1306. Next base: position 15,062 of record CAVZVX010000001.1, read on the forward strand.
ATCCCGGGTTAATCGATAATAGCGATTAATATTTCCTAATATGATATGGATCGCTCGAAAATGAGTATCTTAGAGATAAAAGGCGGGTATCATGATGACGAAAAACCGGATGAAAGTCGCTCCTGATTCAGTCGTGTACGCGGATGAGGAAAACCTCAAGCTCGTGGTGGAATTCGCTATCCCCGGAGCTCCGGCGGATACCGTGGACGTCAAGATCCTGGAAGACAGCATTCATCTCGACGCGCCGGCACGGGACATCGAATACGTTTCCTCGCTCGCCTTGGGATGGCCGGTGAAGCCGGATAAGGCCGAAGCCGTCTACGAGCTCGGTCTGCTCCGAATCGAGGTGCCTTTCAAGGATCCGATGGAAGATGCGGTGAAAGTCGCCATTAAGACCGGAGACGCGAATCCCGCTCTGAAGAAGCTAGGCAGCGAGGGAGCAGGAACAGGAGAATCCGATGGTAAGAAAGGTGGGCCTCTGGATCGACCATAGGAAAGCGCTCGTCGTAAGCGTCTCCGGCAACGACGAAGAGATCGGGCTCGTGATATCGCAAGTCGAAAAGCAGGCCAGGCGCTCTCCGGGATCGCGTCACGAAGGCTCGTTCGAGCCGCAGCAGGTTCCCGCCGACGACAGCCGACAGCGGTCTGGTACCGGACATCTCAATATCTATTACGACGCGATAATCGCCAGCATCAGGGAGGCGGAATCCATCTTGATATTCGGGCCCGGAGAGGCGAAGGACGAGCTGAAAAGGCGCCTCGAGTGGATCGGCCTCAGTGGACGCATCGTCGGCGTAGAAACCGTAGACAGGATGACGGATCGCCAGATAGCCGCCAAAGTTCGCAAGTACTACGCCGATAAGCGTCCCGCGCCGGCCTGAAGGCTCCGCTCGCGAAAGCCTTCGAGGTCGGGAGGGGCCCATGGCCTTCAGCCCCCTGCTACAGGTACGCGACTTCGCCTATCTCGATCAGGTCCAGCCCCTCGACCTCTTCCTTCTCGCTCACGTGGACGCGCGTGATCTTGTTGATCACCCAGAGCATGAGGAGGGTGAAGAGGAAGCCGTAGGCGGCCACGCCGACGTCCGAGACGAGCTGCTTGAAGAAGAAGTCGGCGTGTCCGTCGATGAGGCCGGAGGCGAGGGCCGAGGGATCGTGGCCGGGGAAGGTCACGGCCGCGGTGCCCAGCACGCCGAGGAGGAAGGTCCCGAGGAAGCCTCCGACGCCATGGACGCCGAAGACGTCGAGGGCGTCGTCGAGCCCCGCCTTGTTCTTGATCGTGACCGCAATGTAGCTGGCGACGGAGGCCAGGACCCCGATGAGGACCGCGGAGGCCGGCGTGACGAAGCCGGCGCAGGGGGTCACGCAGGCGAGGCCCGTGACCATGCCGGTCAGGAAGCCGGAGAATTTCGGCTTTCGCTTGAAGATCCAGTCGAGGAGGAGCCAGGTCGGGCCGGCGAAGGAGGCGGCTATATCGGTATTGATGAAGGCCGACGTGGTTATGGGATCCACCGCGAACTCGCTGCCGGCGTTGAATCCGTACCAGCCGAACCAGAGTATGGCCGTGCCGAGGGCGACGAAGGGCAGGTTGTGCATGCCTTTGTCGTCGATCTTGCGCTTGCCGACGAAGAGGACCGAAGCGAAGGCGGCGAAGCCCGCGGAAACGTGGACGACCATGCCGCCGGCGAAGTCCTTGACGCCCCAGGTCGCAAGGAGTCCGCCGCCCCAGATGAGATGGACGAGGGGGAAGTACACGAAGGTGAGCCAGGCGACGAGGAAGATGAGGTAGGCTGGGAAGCGGACGCGGTTCGTGAAGGCGCCCGTGATCAGGGCCGGCGTAATGATGGCGAACATCATCTGGTAGGCGAACTGCACGAACAGGGGTACGTGCGGATTCATCGGGCTCGGATCCATGAGGCTGACTCCCATCAGGAAGGACAGCTTGAAATTGCCGATGACGCCGAGAATGTCCCCATGGCCATAGCTGCCGGAAAAGCACATCGAGTAGCCGTAGAGGAACCAAATCACGGTGGTTATGCAAAGGGAGGCGAAGCTCTGGAACATTATGGTCAGGACGTTCTTTCGGCCTACGAGGCCTCCATAGAAAAAGGCGAGGCCAGGCGTCATGAACATTACCAGGGTCGCCGCGATGAGCATGAATCCGGTACTCGCGTTATCGAACTGCATGAGGCTCTTCTCCTTTTCCTAACTACCGCGGCCGGCGCGCTCGGCCCTGCCGCGGCTCCCCGGGGGAGCTCCGGATGATCGCCTAATTCCGTTCGGGAAAGGGTGAATACGGAACGGGGGGAGGAGCGCGCGGGGAGAGGCCTCCCCGCGGACGCCGTCGGCGGAACGGCTTGCGTCGCCGGCCATGCGCGCCACGGGACGCCGATCGAGGGGCGAAGCTCCCGTCGAACATGGTCGCGGCGGTATCGGCTACCTGAAAGCCCGCCGGGCAGCAGGCTTGAAGCCGGGACGGCCCGGTGGGACTTTGATCCGCGGCCACGAAGGCGGGCGAAGGCCGCGCCAGCGCCGTGATCGCCGCCTGGAGGGCCCTGAGCAGTCGGTCCATGTCGAATTGGCCGAGCAGGGACGGGACGAAACCCGCGCCCAGGAGCATGAAGAGGAAGACGGGGCCCGCCCCGTCTATGCGCTTTCGCCTCCGTCCGCAATATGCGTTTGGCGATCCGCAAGGGCGGAAGGGATCGGCGGCGCCGATGACGATCCGCTCGGCGGAGGGGGGAATGAGCACGGCTTCAGGCCCTACACGGACCAGACCAGCTCGGAATCGTTCGCGCAGCGCCACCATGCATCGTGGTTTTCCGCGAGATCGTCGATCGAGGGGAAGGGGAAGGACATGGTCCGATCCTGATCCCCGATGTGGATACCCCCTTTGATGCAGCGGTACATGAGGCTCTGCTGAGAGAGGCGGTCCACCGTCTTCACGCGCTTCGTCCCGATCTCCCCCAGGCAGTCGCGGATGTGCTCGAGGTTCCGATAGGGCAGATTGTCCGCGTTGCCGCGCGCGGGATCCGTCGCGAGGCCGGCCAGCTCGAGCTCGACGAAGCATAGCTTCGGCACGTAGATCGGATTCGCCTTGTCGGTCAGGAAGCGTACGAATTCCGCCGGACCGAGAGAGCTCGCGATGAGGGGATGGAGGGGCACGAGCTCCCGATAGAGGTGGTACTTCCAGAGCGCGGTGGCGGACGCCTCCCCAGGCTTGAGCTCGAGCGCCCTTCCGTGGGCGGTAATGAGCCAGAGACTCTCGATCGCGCTCAGGGGAATGCGCTCGAGCACCCTGTAGACCGCCGCGTAAACCGAGTGCTTGGGCTCTCCGTCCGAATGCGGGACGCAGCGCTTCTTCGCCTCCTCGAGTCCGAACTCCTTTCCGTCGAAGCCGTCCTTCAACGTGAAGAACATCGCCTGCCCGCTCGTCCGCGTGGCCGTCCCGACGGCCATGTAGCGACCGAAATCCTCGGGCGGAAGCATAGAGACGACAAGCGATTCAGGCGTCAGGGAGAGATACTGGTACGTCGCCATGGCAATCTCCTCGTTCGAAGAAGGATATGCGCCACGTCGGGCGCATTGCGCCGGGGCCTTCACCCGAAAGCGGGCAGGCGGAAACCGACGGGGCCTCCGCTCAGGTCGATCGTCAAGTTAATTATACTCTGCCCACGTCCTAAAGCCAGCGAGCTCACTATAATAATACCGCTTCGCCGCGGCGTTGTTGCATGGATATAGAGTTGAGCAGAAAAATCCATCCTAACCCTTATATAAAGAAGAATGGCATGGCGAAGAATTTGGTCACGTCGTTCGCCGGATGACCGGGTTCTCTTTTTTGTAAAACTGGGGAGGCAAGCAGGAATATCTTTACAAAACAGACCCGAGTCGCGGAACCCTCCGCAGCAGGCTTGCGCTAAGCCAGCTCGCCCCGACCGCGAACCCGAAGGTGACGCAAAACTTTATTCCCGTAGGCGCGGCCATGCCCAGCAGGATGTATTGAGCCCAGGTCACGAAGACATAATGAACGATGTACATCAGGTAGGCGGATCTCGCCATCGAGTCCATCCATGCCCTCCGCTTCGTCATGGCCCCACGGAAGAGCGCGAGCAGACCGAAACAGCTCGCGCAGCAGCTGAGCACCCAAAGCGTCACGTAGGTCAGGTCATGGGCCTGCCTCGATGCGTGCAAGCGCTTGACGATACCGGGAACGAACCACAGCAGGTTGTAGGCGATCGCGCAAGCCGAGATCCACCATGGCCAATGCCTCGCTAAGAGGCCGTTCTCGGCCAGGATACCATCCTTGATTCCGCTCGACCCGATTCTGATTCCGGCGATGAACCACGTCGAGTAGAGAAAAATCCTGGCCACCTGAAACCACAAGGGGGGAAAGAAGAGGGGGATCCAGGTCCCGAAGCCGAAGCGGGCGAGCATCGGAACATAGGCGAAGAAGGATACGAGGAACAGTACCAGGAAAGCCTTCGGCGCCGACCGAACGGCAGATCCGAGGCCTTTCCAGCGCAGCAGCGAGAAAATGCCGGATGCGATCGCGTCGAAAAGCAGGAGCAGCCAGATGAACCACAGGGGCCCGGGAGACCACCCGTCCCTCAGGGTGAAGTGGAGCCAGAACTTGAGGTAGCCTGGCGCCCCGCCCGCGGCCAGCCACGACGGATAGTAGGCGATCGGCATCAGGAAGACGACGCCAGCCGCGAAAGGAAGTCCGAGCCGAAGCAGCCGATCCCGCAGGAAGATCCTGGCTCCCTTAGCCTTCAAGGCCGGCCATACGAAGAGCCCGGATATGAAGAACATCAGGGACATGAAGAACACGTCGTTGAAATTCTCCGCGTAATCGAGGAAGGCCCAGCGTCGCGAGTCCACGATGGGAGCCGTCGACATGAGGTAATTCGCGGCGTCGGCGTGGGCAAAGGTCGTGTACGCGAGGGAGCTATGGTGAGCCAGGACGAGCAGTGTCACGAATGCCCGAAGATAGTCGATCGAGACTTCCCGGACGGTTTTTTCGCGTGCCACCATGGTCACCCTCCTATCGATTGAACACCTTCGCGCGGCTAATATAGCACCGTATTAAGATCAAAAAAAGGTTTTGGGGTCGCCTCAAAAAGTAGTCAAACTCACCGTATCGAAGGCGTGTGAAGACGCCATTTTGGGAGAGTGGAACAGTGCGCCAAGGACAGGGGCGAAAAAACAACAACGCCCCTCCGTCGTGCGAAGGGGCGATGCTGACTGTCACGAACCGCTCCGCAGGGAGAGCACTCCCTGCGGAGCGGTAGCGGAGCTCGAAATCAAATCTTCCCGAGCCGTGCGAGTACACGGCTGAGGATCATCCCCTGTACTTTCTGCGGGGTCGACCGCAGGGGCCGCGGTGGCTGATAGGCAAGCTGCGCCGGCGTGAAGGGCCTGGACCTGGTTCCAGACCGTCGGGGAGACCAGGGAAGAATTCACCTGCCACTGCTGCACAAGGGGAATGAGCGCCTGGGCCTGGGCGTGCGTGAGGGCGATCGAGGGCGTCGTCCTGGCACCGGAGAGGAGACCGCCGAGCTGAACTTCGAGGGCCCCAATGCTGTAGGACGCCGGTGCTGTCTAAGTGGTGGCCGAGACGGTCTTCGAGAGGGAGAGGGGAGTTCCGGCCACTCCCACGCGGTGGCCCTGTTTCGAGATGGAAGTGGGACGTACATTTTCGGTGCCCAGCGGGAGGGTGGTACTGCCGGGCTGGATAATATGCGCTAAACAGTACAAGACTGGGGAGAACGGACCACGGAGACCTATCGCTAAACATCGCGCGGCCGTCGAGGACTACCTGGCAAGCGGGAAGAAGGGCACCGTGGAGGGCGGGGCGGCCTATAGTGCGCCCCTCAGGCGGACGAGGTCCGCCTCGACGGTGAATCTGACGCTCTCAGTGCTCAGAAAGGCATTTCAGCAAGCCGGAGAGAGACTAGGTTTTTAATGTATTCTATAATCCAAGAAAACTCAAAGGAGTATTCCATGCGCCAGAACGACACAAGCACCACCCCCGATTACGGCGTGGATGGATCACCCATTCGTGTTCCCTTGATTTGCATCGGCCTTTGGGTTCTTACGATTGCGCTGCTCGTTTTTTCCAACCCCGTTCTCAAAGGCTTGGTGTCGTATTTCTGGTGTTTTCTTTGTTGTTCACCATCCTCACCGTCAAATTCATCTATTACGTGAATGCCGGCAAGCTTCATCTCAGGGATAGGCTTCTCTCTATGGTCGATTGGCAGGGAAACGAAACGGTCCTGGACATCGGCACCGGAAGGGGCTTACTGATGATTGGTGCGGCTAAAAAATTAGCCAGTGGAAAAAGCATCGGCATCGATATTTGGAGCCAGGTGGATATGCATGAGAACAATCCCGAGGACACCCTGAAAAATGCTCGACTGGAAGGAGTCAGCGACAAGGTGGAGGTGAAAAACGAGGACGCCCGGAAGCTGCCATTCCCCGACTCGTACTTCGACGCAATTTTATCCAACCTCTGTATCCATAACATCCCGACCAAAGAAGGAAAGGATAAGGCTTGCCGGGAAATCGTGAGGGTCTTAAAGCCGGGTGGGAAGGCTATCATCGCGGATATCATCAACTTTAATGAATATGCCCGGGTTTTCCGTAGCGAGGGAATGAGTACGGAAATTTTTCGTGCATCTTTTCTTGAGACCGTAACTCCCTGGCATAAGATCCTGAAAGCCTCGAAACAGGCTTGAAGACGAGAGATCTGCCGCATCGAGGGTGGCGCGGAGATCCTGCGCCGCCCGGTTTCCCGGCCCGTAAACGGTCGGCGAATCAGTCACCGCAGCCCCTCAAAGCAGCATACACCTGCCTATTCCAGAGTCGCCCTATCGGGGGCTCGCGTATGGGCCGTCGGTTCCCTGGTTCACATAGGTGTGGCCTGCAGCTGCTTTATGGCCTTTGGTTTTTTTTGTAATACCCGCCAAAGATCAAGCTTTGCCTGCATGAGCATCCAGCTCTCGGGCGAAGTATTGGTCGCTGTAGCGATGCGAACTGCCATTTCGGCGCTCAGGTTTGCACGCTGATTGATGAACTCTGAGAGAGCCTTGCGCGATATTCCGAGATTACTTGCAGTCTGCGTTACGGTCAAACCAAGAGGCTTTATGACATCTTCAAAAAAAACCTCGCCAGGGTGAGTCGGCTTTCGTATAGTCATCAGACGTTCATCCTCCCAATGCTTGAATGAGAAACTAGTGATAATCCAGGTAGTCGACATCGATTGCGTCATCAGCCTGGAACCCGAATACAATTCGCCAATTGCCATTCACTGAGACCGACCATTCTCCCTCCCGATCCCCTTTTAGTGGATGAAAATCAAAACCGGGCAGGTTCATATCCTGGGGGCTTGTTGACGCATCAAGGCGGTCAAGCAACCGGCCAAGTTTCGCGGCATGATGAGGAGTGATGCCTTGCTTGCTTCCCGAATGGAAGAATTCCTCAAGGCCCTTGTGGCGAAATGTCCTGATCATCCTGTAAAGGAGTGTAACCTATAACGTTATAGGTGTCAAGGAGCCCCGACTGCTCGCGCTGCCCATTGCATGCTCGCATGGATATTCCGGACAGCGCGATCCTGATTGCCTGAGGAAGGATCCGGTCGCATATCGCGTCGGCGATGGTAGGATCACCGATGACATCGAACCATTGAGCGACTGGGATTTGCGACGCGATGACGGTGGCAGTCCGGCCTCCAAACAGGTATCCATGCAACAACGCCGTGAAATGTCTGTTTTATTCACTCAAGGCAGGCTCTGGATTGGCTCATAATCGACTCCAGGATGAGTGAATAAATCCTCCTGGACCAGTGCTTTTTTATCTTTATTTAGCTTGCCGTTGAAGTTTTATAGCCGGATACGACGCGTATCTAGTTAGATACGGGTCGTTTCTAGCCGGATACGAATCGTATCTGGCTGGATTTCATCCATATCCGGCTGGATACACAGCAAAGAATAGAGATTTTGCATCGATCGACCATGCAAGGGGGACCCATGCCATTGATCGTGAGCGCGCGAAAGAACACTTTGATCGGCAGGAACAGCGACTACCGTTTCCATACCAGTCATGGGACTACGGTAAGCTATGACCAGCTCATAAATATCATGTCAAGGGCGCGCACTACACTTACCGCGCCCGATATCGTCGCCTGCTTGAGGCTCCTGACCGAGACGGTCTCGGAGCTCGTAGCCGACGGCAATTTCGTCAAGACGGGACTGGGCGATTTCTATCTCTGCGCCGTTGGTACCATCGATAATACCGAAGAATCCTTCAGGCCGGGGAAGGGCCGTCAAGGGCACGGCGTACGATTGCGCCTCAGGCCCGACCGATCGACGGAGGCCAGGATAGCCAGGACCGTTCGCGTCTTGCGCGACGATACGCGCTCTTCGCGACAGCCCAATATCGTCTGCATGGAAGCCGTCGGGAAGACGCCCGACTCGACCCTCGTCGCCGGCGATATGATTCGGCTTCGCGGCTATCGGCTCGCCTTCGATCCAGCCAACGAAGAACAGGGCGTATTCCTGAGTAAGATCACGCCGATCCCGCTCATGCGCTGCTCCGTCTACGCGAGTGTGGCACCCCGCCTCGTCATTCTGCAGCTGCCGCCGAAACTGAAGCCGGAAGACTATTCGCTCATGATCCGGACCGCAACAGCGGCGGGCACCGTGAGAGAGGGGTGGATGACGGAGCCGCTCTCGGTCCGCGCATGACCCCTCCGATGGGCGAGCTATCCCGCTCCTCAGTACCCGAACTTCATTCCGAGCGTGGCGGAAATTCCGGAATCGAAGCTGCTCTTGAAATCGGAGGATTGGCTGCCCACCAGGAAATCGAGCTCCAGCAGGCGCAGGTTGAGGTTCAGCCCGACCTGCTGGTTCCAAAGCCTGTCCAGCAGCTGGGAGCTCAGGTAGAGGATCAGGCAGTTCCCCAAATTCAGCTCGGTTTTGAGCCCAGCGTTCATGTAAGTTCCATCGTACATTCCGATGCCGACGCTCGGAGTCAGGGATACGATCGGGCTCGAGAAGGGATAGAAGATGGCGTGGGTCCCCAGCTCGAACGGGCGCGCGACCGTGATGGAACTGGTGTCGGAAACGGACGAGGAGGACTGGCTCGTCTGATAGAGGGAGCTGGACGAGTAGTTGGCCATCAAATCGTTCATCGAGAGGGAAAAGTCGGATTGATACACGGTGCGCTGGTTGAGGGTGGCGAGGACGATCGGGATATGGACCATGTCGACTCCCAGCGTAAGCCATTTGAGAAGCGGGTATTCGGCTCCCAAGGTCAGGTCCACGCCCCCGGAGCGGAGGAGGTTCCCCAGGGCCGCACTTCCGTCGATCGGAGTATTTAGGGGGATGGCGCTATAGACGGGGATAGTCGCCTGGACATTGGCCGTCGTGGTTCCGTCGCTGGAGCTCCGCACGGTGTATGTCGCCGAGGAGTCCCCGATATGGAGGATGGGCACGTAATAGGCCGGTCTCACCGTAAGGTCGACCCCGAAGAGCCGGGTCCCGAACCACGCCCCCGTTTCTGCGAAGATGTCGCCGCGAGTATCCAGGTTTCCCGCGTAAGTCTGGTCGAGGGTATTGCCCTGGGAGATGAGCGCGAACAGGGACTGCGGAAGGCTCGCGAAGCCCGTGGCCTCGGTGCCGAAGAACAGGCCCATACGGAACTTCGGGGATAACCTCAAGTTGAATCCCATCTCGCTAGTCTCGCCCGCCGCCAGGGTGAAGCCGTCGCTGGGAAGGGCATTGGCCATGGCACCGAAGTCGATCACGAGGGGATTCTGGTAAATTGCGCTCAAAGGGAAATAATCGTTGCTGGCGCTCATCCCTACCTCGAAGGTCGTTTCGAAGAACCGGGCGGGAATCTCGGCGTAGGCGAAGGGGACCAGAATCGTCAGGACCAATATCGGCAGTAGTTTTTTCATTCTAGTTGCCTCCGTTGAGGTTGTAGGTCTGGTCGACGTCGGTGACTGCCTTGACGGTGACCGTAGCCAGGATCCCGCTGCCGCGCTGGATGTCGAGTTCGGTGGGAGCGCTTGAGCCTTGCCCCACGTTGAAGCGGAGTTTGGGTACGAAGGGAACGGTATTGATCACGTGCTGAATGTCGGCGGGAAGCAGGGTGATCGACGTGGCGTTCGCTCCGGCGGTGAGGGGGATGCTCTTCGTGAATCCTTGTGTATCGGTCAGGTTCGCCGTGCCGGCCAGGCCCGTCGTATTCGTCATGTTGATCGCCATGCTCAGGGAGGTCAATTTTGCCAGCAGGTTGTTGATGTTCGAATTGTCCTGGCCGACTGTGCGTCCGAAGAGGTCGGTGCTTGGCATGCTGTTGTCGAAGTTGAGGGTGGCCCCCCCGGCTGCGGCCATGAGGGTGAGGGGGAGGATGGCTACCATGTCCGCCTCGACGGTCGGGTTCGTCGTCGAGTTGGCATTGGCTGGCGTCACCGTTACCGTTCCGATGTTCAAATTGTAATTCAGCGTCAGGTCGCTGGGTTTGGCGTTCAGGGGAACTCTGAGGTCTTGCAAGGGCGCGCTGGCCGTAGGCAGCGTCACGAGCGTCGTATTGAAAACCGAGCCCGAGGGGAAGGAGGGGGCGGCGCTCAACATCGTCATAGCTGTCGTGCTGGCGAGCAGCGTGTAGGGTCCGCCGGTACCTGTGTATTGGGCGGTGATCTGTCCCGTCATCGTGGCTCCCGGCAAGCCGCTCGACATAGAGGTTGGCGGGAACCGATGCGAAGGTCAGGCCGGACCCCAAGTAGCTGGCCAGGGAGCTTAAGTCGACCTTGGACCCGTCGCTGGGGAAGGTGCCGGCGTAGCCCCCTGAGGGGGGACTGACCACGGCTTGGGTCCAGGTGTCGATCACGGTGGCGTTCCCCCCGATGCTGAGCGAGGAGCCGGGGGTGATATTGAATAGCGTCATCTGGCCCGTGGCCGAGTTATATGACTGGGGTTCCAAGGTGACACTGAAATCCAGGTTGGGAGTAGTCTTGGGGACGAGGGTAAAGGAAGAATTATTGGCGAAGGTCGCGGTCGTGGATTGACCGGATGTTTGACCGGACGGAAGGACTATAGGAATCTGCCCGTTTATTCCGAGGGCGTTCGAAGTCATGACGATGGTCATGGGATTGCCGGCGGGGAGACTGTTGGTGACGTTGAATTGTATGCCGATTTGGGAGAAGGTGATGGACTGTATCCACTGCAGCATTTGGCTGCCCAAAAGCGCGTGGAAGGGGGGTTGAGTCGGCGTGAAGGAGGACCCCGGTTGGACCGTGATCGCGGTGAATAGACCGACGTTGACGGCCGCGGCGCATTGCAGGGAAAGAGGGCCAGTCAGTCCGCTGAACGAGGCGTTGGAGGCTATGATGGTCGAGCCGGCTGTCACGGTGATGGGATTGGCGTTGATGGTCTTCGTAGACAGATCGAAGGGGATGGTGGAGCCGGTCTGGTTGTTCAGCGAGCTGTTCAAGCCTCCCGTCTGGGCCAGGCCGATGTTCGTCGACCTCGTGAATCCGGTCCATCCGGCGGGCAGGGAACCTAGGGTGATAGTGAAGTTGCCCGTGCCTATCGTCGCGTTGACGAGGGTGCCCGAGCCGTTGACTGGAACGGTGATGGACGGCGTGGTGACGGGGGCGGAAAAATTGACGCCCGAAGCGCTGGTGATCGCGGCGCCCGAGAGAGAGGGAGTCATCGTCACCGTATCCTGCTTAGTCGGGGTTCCTCCCGAGGTGGTCGCCGTGAAGCTCACTTTGAAAGGGCTCGGAAGGGTGACATTGCCGAGAGGAATGGTCGCCGTTCCCCCTGCGACCAAGTCGACGAGGGACGTCGTACTGGCCAGGATGGCGCCCGCTCCGTCGGTCAAGGAAATCTTGGAGGCTTTCAGGGTAAAAGTCGCAGACTGGCCGGTCATGGGGGCGAAGAGGAGCTGGAGGGACCCCGAGGCAAAGGTCGCTGAACTGAAATCGTTTATGGAAATAGTGATGGGGGGCAGGGTCGCCGAAGCGGACGGCAGGCCGGTTTCCACGACCGTGGTGCTCTGCGCGCCTAGATGCCCATTTACCGTCGACTCCAAGGTGGCGCTCAGGTCGAAGCTCGCGTTCTGATTAACGGTCTGGTTGATGCTCGGAACCTGGAACGAGCCTGGAGTCAGGGCTTGCGAGAGGGTGTTGCCCAGGTTGATGCTATTCAGATATTGGGCGAAGTCCAGCTGGACCGAGGTCAGCGGGTAGCGGACCAGGAACTTCTGGACGGTCGTCGAGTCCTGGTAATCGTAGACCGTGGCCCCCGAGGAGCCCCCCAGCATTTTTTGGACGTCGGAAGCGGACAAGTAGCTGGAAAGCTGATAGTTGGAAGTTCCGAGGGCCGCATAGACCGTGGGACTGGCCTTGACCTCGATCGAGGAGAGCAGGGGGTGCGTACATCCGATCCATAGACCGCTCGCCAGAATGGCGCAGATCAGGAGCTTCAATCTCAAAGTCATAGGCACTCCTTTCCGAAAGGCTTTCGGCACGATACTGTTCGACATCCGTATCGCTGAAAGCACGACATGCGCTTTCCGAGTAGGGCACATTTTTTAAAGGGGTGTGTATCTTCCAAGGCGGGCAAAGCGATCCACCCGCGTGTTTTTTCGTAGCACGTCCGGTTTCGGGCCGCGCTGCGCCCCTACCGGATACTAATAATTATAGTTCTTAACCGGGCCGCTTTCCAAACTTTATCGAGGAAAAGATAAAAAGATAAAATCAGACCTCGCTTATCCAGAAATGCAGCGCATAAATAAGTGTCGAGGTCGAACACTGAATCACGTCGAATAAACGAGGCCTGACCAATTTGGCTATGCCTATATAAATCCCTTATTCATTTTGATCCTGGCATTGATAGGCGAGTTTCTTAGCGTACGATTTTGTCCGAATCTTACGCCGACTTGACACACGGCGCAGATGATGTAAAATCGCGGCGAAAGATGGAGCGGGCACTACAAATGGCAGGATTGGTCAGCTATCCGGGAAATCTCGGCTGATGCTCTCGACCTTGATTGTCGTCGTTTTCTCGCTGGCCCTGCTCTCGTGCCCCTCGGCCTTTATTCTCTTGTGGCTGACCTTCAAGAATCGCGCTCGATTGCCGCCCCCCTACGACGGCTTTTTACCGGCTGTCTTCTGCGTGATGCTGGCGCTCGGAACGCTTTCCCTCTCCAACGACGTCTTCCATTATGGCAGACTGCTGCACGGTCCCGACTTGCCCTTTTCGCCGATATTCGTCCTGCTGATGAACTGCATTACCCTCATCGTCTGCGCCAAAGAGCTGCTCTCGCCGAAGTGGAAGTCCGAGGCTGAGCGGGACGAGGCTCATGGTGACAAGGCGCCGCCAGGCGCGCCCTTCCCCGATCTCGGCCTGACCGGAAGGGAAGGGAACATCCTCCCCCTGATAATCGAAGGACTCTCCAACGAGGAAATCGCCGCAAGGCTCTTCATCTCCTACCATACGGTCAAGAACCACGTCACGAGCATTCTCAGGAAGGCCGGGGTCGCCAATCGATTCGAGCTCCTCAAGCGGGTACAGGCTAAATCGGGGGCCGAGACCTTGCCTCCCGACTAGGAAGAGCTTCCCGGGTCCTTACCCGGCGGAAAAGGAAAGGAACGGGAAGTGCGGCCGATTGAATGGCGGGGTGCTCACGTAGCACATTCGTCGGCGCAAGGAGACTGTTCATGTCACAACCCGCAACCGTTTTGGCATCTCCGCCTGCTCTCCCCCGCGAGCGCGGGAAGGAGCGGCTTGCCTACCTGGATTGGCTCCGATTCTTCGTGGTGCTCTCCCTCGCCCCCTTCCACGCGGCCCTTTCCTACACGGGCTGGGGGAACGTCTACGTCTACGACGACCCGATCCGGAACGATATCCTCTCCGGCGTCGGCCTCTATCATTCGCTCCATTTCGCCGGGCTCAGGTACTACACCATCTTCATGGACAATTGGTTCATGCACCTCCTCTTCCTGATCTCCGGCATAGGCGCGTTCCATTCGCTCGGGAAGAGGGACCCGGGGAGCTTCATAGGAGAGCGCGCGCGTCGGCTCACCCTTCCCCTGCTCTTCGGGACGATCCTCGTGATACCGATCCAGTCCTGGCTCGGGGCCCTGGACTTCCGAACCTGGAAGGGAGGCCTCCTCGCGTTCTATCCCCGCTTCTTCGCGAGCCACCTCGAGTGGGGGCATCTTTGGTTTCTCGTCTACCTCTTCGTCTTCTCCCTCATGGCACTCCCCCTCTTCATGCGATGGGAGCGCCGGGGCCCTCCGGCCTTCCTCGTCTCGCTCCTGTCCCGCGGCGCCGGCGCGCTTTTACCGGCCCTGCTGTTCGGGCTCCTCGAGGCGCTGTTCCGCCCCGGATGGCCGGGCCGACTGAACCTCGTGAACGATTGGGCCAACTTCACCGTCTACCTCGGCTACTTCGTCCTCGGCTACGCGCTGGGCTCGAAAGACATCTTCCTCGAGCGAGTCGAGCGCCTGCGCCACGGAGCGCTCGCGCTGGGGGCGCTCGCCTTTCTCGCGCGCCTCGGAACCGGCTACGTCCTGCCCGTGACGGGGGGCTACGCTCCCGGCACGATGCTCGCCGAGTTCTTCCGGGGCCTTGCGTCCTGGGGCTTCGTCCTCGCGGCCCTGGGCTTCGGGCGCCGCCATCTGGGCCGAAGGCCCCTCTTCGCGGGTCCCGCCTACGGTCACGCCCGGGACCTGTCCTTTCCCCTGTACTTCTTCCACTTCATCCCGGTCACGGCGGCGACCTACCTCCTGCTCGGGACCGGCCTATCGGTTCCCCTGCGCTGGGCGATAAGCGTGCTCGCGGCCTGGGCGTCGGTCGCGATCGCGACCGAGCTCATACGCCTCTCGGGCCGCCCCTTGCGCGATTTCTTCGGCGTCCGCGCCCCGCGTCGCTCCCGGTCCACATAGCCGGCCTTCGCGCCGCCGGAGGGCCGCCCTCTTATACGACATGCGAAACCAGCCCCTGCCGACCCAATATTGGTATTCGAAGCTCGCGTACTCGGATCCAAGTCCCTTGTTTTTGAAGTGAAGACGACGAGTATGGAATTTCATGAATGCGAAGTGAGCAATTTCCGGCAACGCATCGGTCTTTCGAATGCATTGTCCCGTCTTCATGCACGCCCAACATCCTCGACAGGGCTCAACCCGATGATTGCCAAGAGAAAGTACCTCATAGGGTGCGTTTAACCAAACGTCACAAAGGTCCCATAGGAATTCGCGCAATTCAAGGACTGGCAATGCTTTGCGAGAAATATTATCTCCCAATTTTTGGATGCTTTTAGGCCCCCAATTTCGGGAGTTGTAAAACACGGTTAATTTGTATTTGTAAATGAGTTTACTGATTTTTCTATGGAACTTTTGTGACGTTTGGTTAAACACACCCAACATAGGGATTTTGTTTGCACTTGGTTGCATGAATGTTGGGGTACCCCCTACTTGCTCGCGGCCGCTAGCGCCGCTAGTTCGGGGCTCCCTTTATACGCCGCATTGGTTTTAGCGCAGTCGAGAGCCGTACGGCGCATCTTGTCCGCAAGCTTGGCGTTCGCGCCGGCCTTGAGGATGGCTCCAAGGACCGGAGGGCTCATGCCGACGTCGGCGGCGATGATGAGGGCCGACCTGCCCAGGCTGTCGACGGCGTCGATCTCTGAGCCGCCGGCCACGAGGGCCGCGACGATCGCGGGGTCGCTCGCGGAGTTGGCGGCAATCATGAGGGCCGAGAGCTTGAACATGTCCGGCGTGCGGAGCTTTGGGTCGGCGCCGCTTTTCAGGAGGGCGGCAATCACGGCCGGGTTGGGATTGCTCTCGGCGGCCAGCATGAGGGGACTGCGGCCCATGCCGTTGACCTCATTTGGATCGGCGCCCGCGGCGAGGAGCGCACTCACGACGCCGGCATCGGGATTGCTCTGCGCGGCGACGGTGAGGGGCGTCTGCCCATTGGGGTCCCGATCCTTGACGAGGGAGCCTGCCTTGATGGCCTCGCGCACGGCCCCGGCGCTGCCGGCCTTCGCCAGGTCTATGAGGCTGACCGCCCCTTTCACGCTCAATGACGCGAGCTGGGGAGTCCCTGCCATGGCCTCGTTCGATTGGGCGACGTCGTAGGCGCTTTTGTTGTTCTTGTTCTTGATGTTCGGGTCGGCCCCGGCGGCGAGGAGCGCGTCGATGATCGTGGGTTCCTTGGTCTGGGCGGCGGCGTACATGAGAGCGCTATTTCCGTTGACGTCCGTCTCGTTCACCTTCGCCCCGGCGGCGACGAGAGCGGCGATCATCTTGGGCTCCCGGCTAGAGGAAGCTGCCATCATCAGGGGCGTCCCCATGCTCGGAGCGAGCTTCGCGTTGGGATCGGCCCCCGCCTTGGCGTAGAGCGGCACGATGTCGGCCCTGTCCGTCTTGGCCAAGGCGAAGAGCTGCGGCGGGAGGGTCCCGACGCTCGTTCCCTGGCTCGAGCGGAGTTCCGCTCCGTGCCCGATCAGGAGGGCGAATACCTCCGCGCTCTGATGTACTTCCAGGGCGAAATCCAGGGGCGTGCCGAGTGGATCGCCAATGCATCCGAAGGTAGTTGGGTCTCCGCCATTCTCGAGGAAGAGCTGGATGACCTTGGCGTTTTTATTGTAGGCGACAGCGAAGCATAGCGGCTGGATGGGCGCGAAGAATCCCTGGCGCATACGGGGCGAGGCGCGCATCCCGTTCTTGAAGAAGACGGCGGCAATCTCCGGATTCGGGTTCGCCGCAGCGTGCTCGAGGCCGGTAAATCCTACATCGTCGGCAAAATCAATCTTTGCCCCCGCTGCGAGAAGGAGATTCAGGCAGTCGGGCGTGTGCCGTTCCGCGGCCCCCTCGATGGGAGTCATGGTCAGGGGTTTCCCCGAGACGCCCCTCCAATTGGGGTCGGCGCCCGCATTGAGGATGGCAGACAGGACCCGAGGGTCTTTGTTCTTGGTTGCGTAGGTCAGGATGGTAAGGTTCGCTAAGCCCCCGACGTCGTTGACCTTCGCTCCGACCTCTATCGCGGCCTGCACGTCGGCGAGGCTTCCGGATTGTGCGAGCTCGTAGAGGGCGTACTTCTGGGCCCAGGCCGACGCGACGGCCAGGGCGAGAATCGCGAATGTGAAAGTTTTTTTCATCTACAGTTCCTTTTTATTGTGAAGATCCAAACCTCGCTAATCTCAAAAAAGGAGCCCGGTTTCGTCATCCTTAACTCCTTCTTGCGCGTATTTCTCTGTTATCGGATATCTACCGGCACGACTCGCTCGCCTGGGAGGACGTGAATGCCGCAGGACGCCAGGCGCTGTACCGCTAAGAGGGGTCGGATGGCTATATCACTTAATATGGGAAATCTCGGTTAGTATGAAAAAGGCGCTGCTCCCGAAAGTGTCGACTCCGAGGAATTCATTAGCCGCAGGCGTATCAGCCTCGATCCGACTCATTAGGTGGCGCCTCTGCCCTTAGCGCGTCCCCGTAACCGTAGCTCCTCCCTCGTTTTGCCCCTTCAGCGTTTTCCCGTCGAGCGAGAGAGTCATGGTATCCGTGAATCCGCTATCCCAAGTTAGCTTAATGGTCCTGCCGTCTATTGAAGCGGTCTTCCAAGTTCCCTTGTCTACCACTGCCCCGTCCTGCTCGTGCTTCAGTGTGAAGTCGGGAGAGATGGTTACCGTGCCGCCATTGAACCATGTCCAAGAGCCAGTCGCCGACATGGGCGCCAGAGAGAGACCGGCTGGCATGCTCCCGCAAGCGAGGAAACCATAGGAGATGCCGACCATCAATGCGACTACGACAATGATACGGATGTTGCTTTTCATGATAGCCTCCATGAAATCAGAGATTTCCCCCGGCAAGAAAAGCGCGGCTGTCAGGATTCCGTAAAGGCTCCTGTCGCGAAGTTGTAGCTCCAGCTGCTGCCGTCCGTGAACACGACCGTATAGGTCCCAGTGTTCGGTGTCGTCGAAGTATTGACATTATTGTACGTGATCGTCGAGACATTGGAGCCGCTGAAGGAAATGGTGCCATTGATATTGCCGGTAGCGAGGACCATGGTCAAGGATCCGTTGCAGGTTATGCCATTGCTCGTGTACCCGTTGAAATAATACACATAGGTCGTGCCGCTCATTATTGCGTAGGCGCTCGCCGAGCTATTCGTCGTTTGGCTGGCGGCGGTGAGGGCGGCCGAAAGAGCCGAGAAAGTCGTGCTCCCGTCGCTGTATGTGTGGGAGGCGCTGCTTCCCGACGCCGTCGTGCCGGAGACCGAAACGCTCAGGCTGCTTGCACCGTTGGAATTGTATGCGGAGACCTTGTAATAGTAGGTAGTCGACGCGCTCAGGCCCGTATCTGTATAGCTATAGCCTGATGTCACATCTGACCCTGTTTGCGAGAAGCTCCCGCTGGCGCTCGCCGAGCGATAGACGCGATATCCTGTGGCGCCGGTAGAGGCTTCCCAGGTCAGGGCGATCGAACTGGCCGTCGGAGAACCCGAGATCGCCAGGCCGGTGGGCGTTGAAGGAGCCGTGCCGCTCGTGCCCGTATCATTCGAGCTGGCGTTCGAGCAGCCGAGCGCCAGCGCCGCGCAAAGGGCGAGGACGAAAGCCATTGCTGCAGTATGACTAATCCTTGACATGTTCCCTCCTGAGAATGATGCCAATCTCTGTAGAGCCGGTACCTCGCAAGCGTTTTATCCGGAATTCCCCAGATGACCGGCGATTCTTGTTGGCAGGAGATTAACGCGAAAGTCCGTTTTCCCCAATGTGCCGTTTATCACATTTTGCAATATCGAGGCGAAATTATGCCGGCAAGGACCCCGTCAACTGAAAAGTCTAGATAGCTCAACCCGATTTCTTACACCCGTTTTTTCATAAATGTTGTAGAGATGGTTCTTCACCGTTCCCGGGGAGATGAACAGCCTCGTTGCGATCTCCTGATTGGAGAGTCCCTGCATCAGGAGAAAGCAGACCTCTTTCTCCCGGCTCGAAAGGGTATAGCCGCCCTGCAATTCGACGAGACGCTTTATTGGCTGGCCGATCAGGACATAGCCCAAACAGTCGTCCCATCGATCGCGGATCGGCGTCACCGAAAGACTCATGGGAATGCTGCTGTCCAAGCTCTTAAAATCACATTCGTAAAACCCGACCTTGGATTCGTCCAGCGGAGGTATATCATGGCCGGGACCGCTTAGGAGATCCTTGTATGACCTTCCCAAGAGATCCGCTTCCGAGAGACCGACGAGCTCCTCCGTCGCGGCATTGGCGGAAACGATTTCCCCCCGGCGATCAACGATGGATACCGCAAAGGAAAGCTGGGAACGGATATGCTCGGAGAGGATGGTATCGGTAGTCTTCAGGACCTTGTAATGTACGATCGCGTAAACCAAGGCAAAGGGCTGCATGAGCTGTAGGACAATCAATATATCGATTTCGAAAACGTGGAGCGTCCCTTCGATCAAGCCCAGGAGGGAGTTGACGCTTACCACGAAGACTCCCAGAACAATATGGTAGAGTGCCATATTCTTCTCTCGATGCAGGACCGTCGAGCGATGCCACAGTCCGAGAAGAATGAAGCCCGTCGCGTATTGGGACAGGGAAATGAAAGCGTAAATTATGCGAAGCAGAGAGGGAGGAGACTGAATTTGCCGCAAAAGCCCGTAGACTTGTTCTCCGATCGGAAGCGACACGTAGTAGCAAAGACCGAACAGGACATCGATTGCCATAATGATGTATAGGAAGACGAGAATGGCGGACGGGAACCTCTTTCGAAAACCGGTCAGGTGGAGGATATAGTGCAAAACCAACAAGGACTTCGGCAGATAGGAGAAAAGCTCGTTCGCATACCAGGCGTCGGCGAACGTTTCTTCATGCGAGCCGGCGAATAGGAAAATGAGCAGCGTCCAACTCGAGACAAACACTCCGAGCACCGCGAATTGACGGTTCAGTTCTGCCTTGGGCGCGGCTCGAAATGCATACCATCCTATGAACGCGTAAGAGCTGAAAGAAATAGCGATTAGAAACAGATGCATTTTCATGACAGCTCCCGATCCATCGCCCTTGCCCTTCCCCCGCATGCCTGGGTTCCGGCAGTAACGTAGCAAAATTCAGTATAGAACCTGGACCGGCAGGAAATCATAGCATGAATTGTGGCGTTGTTGCATGGATATTGAATTGAGCAGAAAAATTCATTCCAACCCCTACTAATAAAGACACCAGGGGACGGGCGGATGAAGTCAAGTCGGTAAAAGTCCAGGGGGTCTTCCCCACAATAGGCATCCATGCAACAACGCCCCGTCGGTGGTGATGCCGTCGGGGCCGGCAAAGCCACCAGTAGGGCCGGATGAGAGAACACAAATCGAGGATCCCATCTGCAAAGGCTGCCCCTGGAAGGACCCGCCCATGAGGGAAACCGGCCCGGCCACCATAGGAACACTGTCCTTCGTGCCCGTTACCGGATAGCTGGACTGGGCTACGTACAGAAGATTCCCCTTGGCACCCAAGGCAGTCGCTTCGAAGATAACGGGACCGGTCTCGCTCACGGTGATAGAGCCGGCCCATCCATTCCCGCTTCCCAAATTGGCAAGGCTCCCGGACCCTACCAAGGCCCCGCTAGAGGCATCATACACATCGATAGCGGCGGACTTCACATTGCTATCGCTGCTCAGCGATTTTGCTCTGACGGCTGTCGTCGATGCGCTTCCACCACGCACGGCGACCGTGACCGGAATGCTCTTTTTCGTGCTCGATGCAGTTGTCGAGCCCGTGGCCTGGCTAGCGGTGTTCTCTACCCCATTCGAGCAGGCCACGATCCCCACGACGAGGGCTACGAGGCCTACAAGAGCTGATGAACAGACCTTACACTTCATAACCATTCCCCGAGCCTTGGTTCTCGCCAGAGCCCTTCAGGTTGCTTACATTGACGCTGACAGAGTAGTTGGTCAGCCTGGACATATTGCCCAGCTCGATGAGCCCGGGCGCTTCGTAAGGTTTCTTCTGAGTGGTAGTGCTCTGATAGTCGAAACGGGATGGATTGGGAGGGTTCACGAACAAGGCCTCCAGGGATGACATTTTCCGGTTCTTTTCGATGTTTGGAGCCTGACTATACTGGTGGGAACAATATTCTCATGAGAAGTAATTGGGGGTACCCCAACATTCATGCAACCAGATGCAAATCAGTTACTAGAAAACTGGACATTTCATCTGTTTTGGGGGCAGCCGGGCAAGGGAAAGCACGAAGCCAAAGCTGTATCTCTACGATTTGATAAAGCCCTTGGATGGTACTGGAGATTTTTGCTCTTACTTTCAGGGTGGCTGGAGGAAGGCCAACAATATACCTCAGGCCAAATTATCGATTGGACAAGGCGATTTCTGCTCGGAGTAACCCCAGAGCCGCGAATATGTTATTGTGGTACATCTCGTTAGACGTGAGGCATCCATGAAATACCTCGCAGTGGCAGGTCTTCTAGGCCTATTGTTGGCAGAAAGCGCCTTCGCCGACACTACGGCTGATCCTCTCGGGTTCCTCACTGGCGACGAAAGGACGACCCTCGACTCGAAAGGGGAACTGACCGGCTTCGGCGCCAAGCCGGCGGATCTTGCGCTGTGGCAGCGGGCGCCTTTCTCCGATGTGGTCCGTGCGGCCCTGCCCTCCGGGCCGAGCACGATAGCGGCCGAGGGGCTCTTTATCCTCGACGTACCGGGCCTCCCGGCCGGCAAGGACCTGGACCGAAAGGTGGTCGGAGCCTTCACCGCCTTCTCGACGATGAAGGGTCTCCAGGTCTACTCGGCCTCGCTCAGGAAGATGGAGACCTTCATCTACGATTCGTGGCAGGTCGACAACCTGGAGTCCAAGACGAAGCTCCCCGACCCATCCACCGATGTCCTTTCCCCCAACATCGAGTACACCATGTACCAGAAAGAGGAGCAAACCGGCGACACATACTCGCGCATATCGATCCACCTTCACTCTGGGTATGATGTCGTGACCCTCGACAATCTCACTGAGCTCAAGTGGTTCTTCGTGCAGCTGGTGCCGCCCGAGAAACTGAAGACGGTCTTTGTCATCATCCCGTTCGGCGACAAGGTAGTCCTCTACGGCATCACCGTAGCCGATACGGCAAAGCTCCTCGGCCTCGAGAACACCAAGCGCGCGTCATTCTTCTACCGAATGAAGGCCCTCGCAGGCTGGTTCGGTACGAATCTCCGAGCCGGCCGCTAACCCCACTTATTCTGAAAGGAATGCACATGCTGACTTACATGCAGGCCGTGATAATGGGACTCCTTCAGGGAGTCACCGAGCTGTTTCCGGTTTCGAGCCTCGGACACTCCGTCCTCCTGCCGAGCCTCCTCGGCTGGTCGAACCTGGTCCAAGCGCAGTCGGATACGGAGTCATTCTTCCTCGCCTTTCTCGTCGGACTCCACCTCGCGACAGCCATCGCCCTGGTGCTCTTCTACCGTGGGGAGTGGCTTCGCATCGTACGGGGCTTCTTTCGCTCGTTGTCCCGCCTGAAGATCGAATCGCCCGACGAGCGCCTTGCGTGGCTCCTTGTAGCCGCGACGATCCCCACGGGGCTCATTGCCCTCATTTTCGAGCACCAGATCAGAGTGATCTTCGCGAAGCCCTCATTCGCCGCCATCTTCCTCTTCGTCAACGGTTTCATTCTCATCGCTGGCGAGCTCTTCGCTCGAAAGAAGCCGGTGGCGGTCGAGGACGAGGGACTCGAGGATACCGAGGTCTCGCTCGAGAAGGTCCGCTACGGCGACGCCGCGGCCATCGGAGTCATCCAAACGGCTGCGCTCCTCCCAGGTATCAGCCGCTCCGGCATCACCCTCGTCGGGGGCCTCGTACGTGGGCTAGGTCACCGCACGGCTGCACGCTTCTCCTTCCTCATGGCCACCCCGATCATCCTTCTCGCGGGTCTCTACAAGATTCCCGACCTCATCGGGCCGAACGGCAACGGGGTACGCTTAAAGATCCTCGTCGGGAGCCTGGTCGCAGGCGTCGCGGCCTACCTTTCCATCAGGTTCCTCGATCGTTACTTCAAGAACCGGAAGGCCTGGCCCTACGCGGCCTACTGCCTGATCGCTGGAGGAGCCCTCACCCTCAAGTTCCTCGTTTTCAGATGAAAGCCATAGTCGGAACCCAGGTTGTGGCCATAGCTTACGGCAACTCTTCATGATTATACTCGCGATATGCTCCTGGATCGCGTCGACGAGAATCTTTTCGAGTTCTACGACTTCGCCGCGGGTGTCGTGGGCAGGGCAATAGCCAGGTGCGGCGCCTATTCATACGTCGATCTCAGGCCTTCGCCCTGGACGAGCGCCGTCTTTGGGCTTGATTTCCCGGAAGGTGAAGATCTGCCGGCGGCGCTCGCGGACGGAATTCGGGCCGAAATCATCCCGAACAAAGTGAGGGTGGGGCCCACCTCTCGTCCGGCGGACGCGGAGGCCAGGCTGTCGGCCGCAGGGTTCGCAGCCGAGCGGATCGCCACCGGCATGACGATGGACGTGCATCGACGGAATCGCCTTCAAGGACCGCCCGATCTCATGCTGGCTTCTCTTGATTCCCCGGAAGATTACCTCGACTTCGCGAGAATCGTCGTCGCCGAGCTGTTCGGAAAGGACGCTGAAACGGCTCCCGCTTTCGCGAGTCTGCTCGGTTCGATGAAAGGCAAGAGGGCTTTCGGCATCCTGGGCAGAGCTCGGGGGACACCGGCATCGGCGGCTTTTTCCTTCATTGACGGCGCGGGAGTCGGCGGGGTTTATTTCGTAGCCACCGATAGCCGCATGCGCGGGCTAGGCTATGGTGGAGCGACCGTGAGCATGGTCCTGGACGAGCTGGACCGACGGGGCGTTCGCTTCGCCGTCCTTCATGCGACGGATCTCGGGAAGCCCGTCTATGAGCGCCTAGGTTTCATCGGGGCCTGCCGTCTCCCCCTATTCTCGCTTCCCTCGGCGTTGTCGCATGGCGAGCTTGTCAACCGTATATGAAGCCAGGTATTTAATAGTCTACTTTCGTTTGGTTGGAGGCAAGCGACATGAGCGTCAAAACGATTCTTCTCGTTGAGGACGAGGCCCTGATCGCATTGGCCGAGGCCGCTACGATCAGACGCTCCGGCTATGAAGTCATAACTGAATATTCCGGAGAGGCTGCGGTCAGGCAAGCGCTCGATGATACGGCAGTCAGTCTCGTTCTCATGGATATCGACCTCGGCAAGGGAATAGATGGAACCGACGTGGCGCGTCAAATTCTAGCCGAACGGAATATGCCCATTGTCTTCCTCACTTCGCACTCGGAGCGAAACATGGTGGAGAAGGTACGCGGTATTACCCACTATGGATACGTGATAAAGAACTCGGGCGATTTCGTATTGCAATCGTCTATCGAGATGGCTTTTGAATTGTTCGAGGCGCTCGAGCAAGCCAAGGAAAAGGATGCGGCGCTGATCCAAGAACAGTATTTGCTGCAAACGCTCTTAACTAATATCCCCGACTATATCTATTTCAAAGATAAGGCAAGCCGTTTTATCAGAGCCAGCAAGGCTCTCGCTCGATCGTTCGGCATAGACGATCCGGCGACGATGATCGGGAAAACCGATTTTGAGTTTTTTTCCGAAGAACATGCGCGGCAGGCGTACGAAGATGAACAAGCGATAATTCGGACCGGGGAAGTCATGTACAAGGAGGAAAGGGAAACACGAAACAACCGACCCGACGCGTGGGTGTTGACGCATAAATTGCCCTTGCGTGACAGGGAAGGGAATATCATCGGCACCTTCGGAATTTCCAGCGACATAACCGAACGAAAACGGGCTGAAGAGCGGGCAGAATACCATGTTCGCTTGTATGATACGCTCAGCAAAATCAACAGGGCGATTGTCTATGTCAAAAAGCGGGAGGAATTATTCGATAAAGTATGCGAGATAATCGTGGGTGCCGGAAAATTCCGAATGGCGTGGATAGCCGTGCTTGACGTGACGAACGATAAACTCAATCAAGTGGCGCGAGCGGGACACGGCGCCGGCGTTCTATTGAGCGACGGAGACATCAACCGAGGAATCGAGTTGGAGAAAACCCCTATCGGCACCGCAATTCGAACCAGGAACGTCGTTCTTTACGAAGACCTCGCTGACCCTGATCGGTTGAAACGCCACGCGGCCGATCATCGTTCATCCGCGGCCATTCCCTTCAGCGTAAAGGGCGCTGATATTGGAATATTGAATATCAGCGCTACGGAAATCGGTTTTTTCACGCAAGAAGAACGAAGCATGCTCGCGGAAATAGGATATGACATCACCTTTGCATTGGATAAAATGGAATTGGAAATCGAGAACCGCGGGAGACGCAGCACGGACAAGATGGAATGAATAAAGAGAACCTCCGAAAAATCTATTGAGATGACGTATCCTCCGAGCGATCCTTGATTTGCAATACGCGCACTGATGAACGACACTGATGGTATACGGTGCGCGGTCGCGGAGACGGCAATGAAAAGCGAAGCCAAGATACGACAAGGACAATCGTGCGCTTCGGACGCGCGAGAAGCGGCACGAGAATTCCACGCCGCAGTCGCGCAGGACAATACGACGTTGGTCGTGTTTTTTTGCTCGAGCGAATACGCTCTCGATGCGTTAGCGGATGAGATCAACCGACTCTTCGCGGGCGTCCCTGTCGTGGGGTGCACCACCGCAGGAGAGATCGGGCCGGCAGGGTATCGCGGCCGCAGTCTGACGGGGATGAGCTTCCACGCATCAACGTGCACCGCGGCCGTCGCATGGCTGGATAATTTGGGACGCTTCACCATGGATGCAGGCGAGGCCGCCGCCCATGCTCTTCTTCGAGAACTGGAAGCCCGGGCACCTAAGGCCGGGCCGAACGACAGCTTCGCGCTGATGTTGATAGATGGGTTGTCGATTCGCGAGGAACAGGTAGCTCGCGCTTTTCAAAACGGCATCGGCAAGATCCGGTTGTTCGGCGGTTCGGCCGGCGATGACACGAAGTTCGAGCGCACCTGGGTATTCTACGATGGCGCCTTCCACACCGACGCCACGACTCTACTATTGATCAACACGGGCCTTCCATTCAGGATATTCCGGACGCAGCATTTCGTCTGCGAGAGCGAACGCTTGGTTGTCACGGAGGCGAATGCCGCGCGGCGCATCGTCAACGAGATAAATGGCTTGCCGGCTGCGGCTGAATACGCGCGGCTAGTGGGCGTGACCGTCGAGGAACTCAGGCCCGCGTTGTTCGCGGCTTCCCCGGTGGTCGTCGTGATAGACGGTACGGACTATGTCCGAGCTATCCAGAAAGTCAACGAAGACGGTAGCCTGACATTTTTCAGCGCAATCGATGAAGGCTTGGTATTCAGGGTCGCTCGCGGCATCGATCTCATCGACAATCTGAACAAGGCCTTCGACGAACTGCGCGCCCAAATCGGCCCCCCGCAACTGATTATCGCTTGCGACTGCATCCTTAGGAATCTGGAGGTGACTCAGAACGGCCTCAAAGAAAGGGTCGGCGAGATCATGCGCCTCAACAAGGCGGTTGGTTTCAGTACCTATGGGGAGCAGATAGACGGCGTGCACGTCAACCAAACGCTCACCGGTATCGCCATCGGATATCCGAGCGAGTGATATGGGCGACCAAGCGTCCCTTCCGAACGAGGAAGCGCTTCGCGCCGAGATCATCCGTCTCAACAAGGTGGTGAAAGCGCTTATGAACCGCGCGGAGCGGGCGATGAGCGCGGGGGAAAACGATTTCGGGCTATTCCAGGCAACTATCATGCTGGAAGGCCAGGTCAGGGATCGGACGCGGGAGCTCGAGGCCGCCCTTCAGAAGAATGAGGAAATCAATCAAGATCTACAAAGAGAAAGGGGAGAGCAACAGAAATTGATCCGAAAGCTGGAAGACGCTCAACTCCAGCTCTTGCAGTCCGAAAAGCTCGCCTCTATCGGACAACTCGCCGCCGGCGTTGCGCATGAGATCAACAATCCCATGGGATTCATCATCAGCAACCTTGCGAGTCTCGGTAAGTACGTCGAGAAGCTTACCGCGCGCCGGAGCGCGCCGGCGGAGATCGATTACATACTCGAGGATATGCCCGGCATCATTGCAGAATCCTCCGAAGGCGCGCAGCGTATCCGCAAAATCGTGCAAGATTTAAGGAGTTTCTCCAGAATCGACGGCGCGGATCATGCTTTTAGCGATATAAACGACGGCTTGGAAACGACCCTCAACATCGCGTGGAACGAGCTCAAATACAAGGTGACGCTGATTAAAGAGTACGGTCAGATTCCACTGTTGTGGTGCAACATCGGGCAACTCAACCAAGTTTTTCTGAATCTGCTCGTGAATGCCGTTCAGGCGATCGAGGATCGGGGCGAGATCAGGATTCGGACATGGGTCGAGGACGGTTCCATCCGGGTCGCCATTGGCGATTCAGGGTGTGGCATCCCGGCGGAGAATTTAAGCCGAATTTTCGATCCTTTTTTCACCACAAAGGACGTTGGCAAGGGAACAGGCCTAGGCTTGGCTATCGCGTACGACATCGTAGTCAATAAACATGGCGGGCAAATCAGCGCAACAAGCGAAGTCGGCAAAGGAAGCGTCTTCACGCTCGCTCTCCCGATAAAACAAGAGGGAGGGAAGGGCAAACAGGCATAAGGGGGACTGCTCACGAAACGGGGAAATTTCGCGACGGACATGTGATATCGACGGGGCACGGGACAGTGTCAGTCCTTTTCTTCGGGCTCGAGAATTGCGATCCAGGCTTTCGAAGGATCCAGGGCATGGGCGGCCAGTGCGTCTACGTCGGACTTCTTGACCGTTTCGAAGAACGCGCCCAGCTTGACGACCTCGTCAAGACCGTCTCCGCGCTCGAGACAGCCGGAGAATGCCGAGAGCCAGTATACATTCGTCTTCGATCCCGTCTCTATGGAGCGCCTGCATATCTCGAGAGCCTTCGAGTAGGCATCGTCGCTCAGGCCCGATCTCGCCATATGCTCAAGCTCGTCGGTCATTGCCTGCACGAGGGCCTCTCGGTTTGGGGGCGAGCACGTGAAATTGACATAGGTCGAGGCGTGCTGGTAAGGGTCGTTCCCTATTTCCACGCGGGCGTTGACGCCATAGGTGCCCGCTTTGTCCTGGCGGAGGACTTCACGGAGCCGAATATCGAGGGCCTCGGCGAGTATGGCCGCGAGCGACCTGGCCCCGAACGAATACGGATAGAGCTGCTCGATGTCGATGGTCACGACGGACTCGTCGTCGCCGCCCGCCCGTACCACCCGAGAGACGGGTCCGGGAGTCGGCCTTATGCCGAGGTCCCGCGCGCTCCTCGCCGTCTCGGGATCGGTCGGAACCGAGGCGATGTAGGTCTCGACGAGATCCCTGATCGCCGCCTCGTCGCAGTCGCCGGATAGGACGAAAGTCATGCCGGCCTGGCCGACGAAGAAGCTCTTCTCGATCGCGGCGACCCTGTCCGGATCGAGCTCTGCGAAACGCTCGGGCTTCAAGATGGCGACGCGGGGCGCGCCGTTCGACTCGAGGTCGATGCAAGCGGCTTGGTAGCGGGAATTGGGCAGCTTCGCGTTGTTGTCGAGGAGCTCGCGCAGGTTGGCGAGGCTCGCCTTCTCGGCCTCGACGTCCCGCCGCAGGCCCGTGAGCCTCGCATAGAGCAGCTGGAAGCACTTTCTCATGTCCTCCGGATCGGCGGCGTCGCTCGAGCCGGCGAGCGTGGTCCGGGCCTCCTCGAGATCGAGGCCGACGTAGGCCTTCTTGCCGGTCAGGAAGTCCTGCAGCTCCGACTGGCTGAGCTGACCCGCGCCGTTATCGCCGAGAAGGGAGAGGCCGAGCGCCGCGTTCTCGTAGTCCGCGTCCGAGACGCAGGAGAGGCCGCCCGGCGCGAAGGCCCTGAAGCGAAAGTCGTGCTTCGTCAGCGAATTCTTGTAGAAATAGACCTGCATCCCGTTCGAGAGCGTCCACAAGCTCAGGGGCGTGCCCGCAACCGGCTCGGACTTGACGATGCTGCCCTTCGCCGGCTCCCGCGCGAGAAGCGGCTTAATGACGCGCTCGGCTTCGGGCTTGGCCGCGGCGGCGAGGGTCTGGGCCTTGATCGCGGCCAGCGCCGCTGCGGAGAGCGGCTCGTTGCCGTCCTTGTCGATGCTCTCGACGAGCACCTTGGCCGGCGAAGGAAATATGTACTGCGCGATGGCGCGATTGACTTCTTCGCGTGAGACCTGACCTGCAAGAGCCTTGCGGTAGGCGTAGAGGGCATCGGTGAAGGGCATGGGCGCGCCGTCGACTATCCAGCCTGCGATCAACGCGGCCTTGGTCGCGTTAGTCGTATTATCTTTTTGAGTGAGCTGGGCCTCGTTCGAGTCGGTCCAAGCCTTCCGTCCCATCTCGAATTCGCTCTGAGTAATACCGAAGTCGGCTGCCTTTTTCAGCTCGGCGAGGTAAGCGGCGATGGCGGTCTCCGCCTTTCCCTCGCGGGGCGCGAGGAAGCAGGAGAGCTCGCAGCTCTGCCCGAGGCTCCAGACGGCCTGGATGCCTGAGCCCAGGATGCCGGTATCCGGACGCCTCGCGAGATCGCCGAGCCGCTTCTGGATGCTTCCGACGGCGATCGAACTCACGAGCTCCCACCTTGCCCTCTCCTCGACGCTCGAGGCCTTGGGATCTATCGATTTCCACCAGACATAGAGGTTGTTGCCGAGCTCCTTGTCCTTGAAGTAGTCGACGCTATCGGCCGCGACCGTGGGAAGAGGCGGAACGGTTTGCGGCTTGCCGTGGCTGGGAAAGGGGCGTGTGAACGAGGAGCGCAGGAGCGCCTCCATCGCCTGGGGATCGAGACTGCCGACGATGACGACGCTCATGGACTGGGGCGTGTACCACTTGCGCACGAAGCCATCTATAGCCGCCGGCTTAGCCGCCTGTACTTGGGACATGTCACCGATAGGCTTGTGACCCTCGTAGGGCGATCCGGCGAGAATGGTGTCCAGCATAAAATCCTGGGCGCGGCCCTGGGCGTTCTTGAAGCGGAGTCTTTCCTCCTCGGCGACGATCTTCTTCTCTTTATCGAGCAGCTCCGGCGCGACCTTCGGCCCATGGGCCCAGTCCTCGAGAATCGAAAGTCCCTTCGCGATGACCTTGGGCTTGTCGGCCGGCAGGCTGAGGAGGTATCGGGTTGACTGATAGCCGGTCGTCGCGTTCAAGTCGCCGCCGAAGCGCATGCCGTTCGACTCGAGGAAGTTCACGATATCCTGCGAGCCATAATGCTCTGTGCCCTCGAACTGCATGTGCTCGATCAGGTGAGCGAGGCCGCTCTCGCCCGGGCCTTCTTGAAGGCTGCCTGCCCGTACTACGAGGCACATTTCGATCCGGTTTTCCGGCTTGGCGTTCTTCAGGATGTAGAAGCCGACGCCGTCGTCCAACGTTCCCGTTCTCGTTGCCGGGTCGAGGGGAGGCAAAGCGGTGCCGTTTTCCGCGAACAGGAAGCCGGCGACGTAGAGAAGCAGGCAGCCAGGGAGGAAGAGGCGCGAAGTGGATTTCATGTGTATTCCCTTATTCCCCGCGGGAAGGCGAAGCGCGCCCGAGATGTCGGCCGCTTGCGCATGCCCCTCTTCCCTGAAACATTGAGCGAAACTAGCTCGAATTCTCCCTTGAGGGGAATCGTCGGCATTTATGCTTCCTCCTTCGTTTTCTCGATCAGCCTGATGTCGCGCAAGACCATGCCTTTGTCCACGGCCTTGCACATGTCATAGACGGTCAGGGCGGCGATGGCCACGGCGGTCAGGGCCTCCATCTCGATGCCCGTCTTGTCGGTGCAAGCGGCCGTCGCCTTGATCGCGATCCCGGCCTCGTCGACGCGGAGATCGACCGAGACATGCTCGATCTCGATATTGTGGCAGAGGGGTATAAGCTCACTCGCGCGCTTGGCGCCCATGATGCCGGCGATGCGGGCGGCGGCCAGGACGTCCCCCTTCTGGAGCGCGTTGCGCCGGACCAGCTCGACCGTCGCGGGCGCCAGGTCGATCCGACCCGCGGCCGTCGCGGTCCTGCGGACGCGGGGCTTTCCCGAGACGTCCACCATGCGTGCGGCTCCGGCGGCGTCGACGTGGCTCAAACCTTCTTCCATATCATCCTCCATGAAGGGCACACGGACGGCACGCGCGCGTCGTCTCCCGGGCTACAGACCCTTGTCCAGGGCATTCTCCATAGCCTTGAGCATGACCTTACTCGAGTAGGTCGCACCGGAGATCGAGTCCACCTTGAGGCTCTGGGCAGCTACGACGCGATCGGCGAGGGCATCGGCCCCGTGGCGAGGCCCATGGCTATGCTCCAGTATCTTGATGGCGGTTATCGCGCCTCTCGAGACCTCTATCCTGACTTTGGCCGTCACCGGCTTGTTATCCTGTTCGCCCTCGTAGCTCCCATCCCGGACCGATGCGATCTTCACGTCGGTTATGACGAGCTTGTCGATATCGTCCGTAAATTTACATCCGCCAAGCCCCGCTCCAGGGCCAAGGCAAAGACCGCCGCCCGAACGGCCTCCCTCAGACCTTCTCGACCTGCCGCGACCGGGCATAGGCGGGATAGAGGCGGTCGTCGACGATTTTCACGATCCTCGACGCGATCACGCAAAACGCGAAATATCCCAAATCGGCCCAGGCATAGGGCACGCAGATCTTGCTGCCGGATTCGTTCCTATCGACGAGCTCGTACTCGAATTCCCTGGGCAGGGCATCGAGCGCTGCGCTCTTCATCCTGATGACGCGGTCTCTCGCCTTCGCCTCCACCTTCGCCCGGAGCTCCAGGTACTTCACCTTGTGGCTTTGCAGCAGCAGGTCGCCTCCGATGATCAACTCCTCGAAATCCTTCCTGAATTTCTCGCCGCGGATCTCGGCGAACCGTATGAAGCGCGCCCGGGACATGTAGGAGAAATCGGAGAAGCTGCCGAAGGTGGAGCTGTTGAGCTGGATGAGCTCCTGCAGGAAAAGCATCATCCCGTGCGCGTTCTTCACGAAGAGGAAATCGGGGTCGCAGCCTTCGGACACATCGAAGCCGATCTCCGGGAGACTGTAGCCGAAGTTGAGCATCGCGCAGACGTAGTCATAGACTCGGTTCACGAAATACTTCATCGAGAAGACCCAATCCGGCGGAGGGATGAAGAACTCCCGCGGGAAGAGGGAGTGGCAATAGCGCCCGAAGGCCGCCGAGCCGATGACGTTCCTCACGCGCAGGCATTCGCCCGATCCGTCGGCAATGATCGGCAGGGGCTCCTTGTCCATCCTCAGCTTCATCAAGGAAGGCTTGGCGCTCTCGAGCCCGAGGAAATACTCGAACAGGATGCCGTCCGGAAGCCTCTCCACCTTCGAGAAAACCGACCTGCGGATTCGGTCATGATCCCTGATGATGTAGAGGCTCTTCGCGTTGGCTTTATAGAACGACCGCGAGGAGTTCCTCTTTCCGGCGCCGCCGTCGGAGATATTCTTCAATACCGCCCCTTCGCCGAGTATGGTAAAGGCCGGATTGATCTCGATCACGATCCCGAAGCGCTCCAGTATAGTCTCGCTGAAGTCGCGCAGCCTGTCCGCGAGGTATTTGAATGCGCCAACGGGGAGATCGTCCTCGACGATGATGTTCACGTCCGCATCGGTCCCGACCTGTACGCCGATATCGTTGTAGGTCGAGAACATCCTCCCGATTCCGAACATGAAGATCCTCTCCGAGATTTCGGGTTTCAATCCCGCGATGAATATCTGCTTGGCCCAGTTGCTCAGGACGAAGTGAGATAGGTCCTTTCGGGGCCTTAGATAGTCGGAGGAAATCGTTGCCGGCTTCATCTGGTCGTAGTCGCGTATTCGGATTTTCCGGTTCTGCTCGATGAAGACGTCCTCGATGTACCTGCCCTTCTCGGGGATCGTCGCCCCGCCGCGGACCAAGGCATCGAAGCTCTCCTGCTTCATGGCTATATAGGGATCGGAATAGGGGGCTTGACGATGCGACGGCGCAGGCTGCGCGGGCGACGTTCCCTTTATTCCCATTTTAGCTCAGCGCCCTCCCCCGGAAGACGAGCATAAAACTTAATGTATTATTGAAGCTTTCAATAAGATAAAATAAACCGAAATATTCTATCGCCATCGGCCTTCGGGCCCCAACGGATGTTAAGCAAGTCGGTCGACGAATGCCGGCCTCGCCGATTCCGTGTCCGTCGGAGCCCTCGATAGGCGGGCTCCGGAGCCTAAGGGGAGTCTTGACCTTGCGAAGGCCGAAGGTCGATCATTGGCCCTGGCCAAGCGCCGGAAGGAGTATTCATGGAAGCGGTACGTTGGGGAATCATGTCGATATCGGGGCACTACGGCCTTCGGGTGCACCAGCCCCTGTCTCGCCTCGGCGAGGCGAAGATAGTCGCCATAGCCAGCCGCGACGCTCGGAAGGCCGCCGAGGCCGCGGCCCGCTTCGACATCCCGAAGAGCCACGGCTCCTATGCCGCGCTGGTCGCCGATCCGGATGTCGAGGCGATCTACATCCCCCTGCCCAACCACCTCCACGCCGAATGGGCCACAGCCGCCCTCGAGGCGGGAAAGCACGTGCTCTGCGAGAAGCCCATCGCGATGGATGCCGCGCAGGCGAGGGCGATGGCGGCCAAGGCCGAGGAGAAGGGACTCCTCCTCATGGAAGCCTTCATGTATCGCTTCCACCCGCAGTGGGTCAGGGCTCGGGAGATCGTCGCCTCCGGCGAGCTCGGCCGGCTGCGGGCCCTGCACTGCTGGTTTTCGTACGACAATGCGGACGCCGCGAATATCCGCAATAGGCCCGAGGTCGGAGGCGGCGCCCTGTACGATATCGGCTGCTACGCCATTTCCAGCGCGCGCTTCCTGGCCGGCGCGAGCATGGCGCGAAGTCCCTCGACGAGTCCCGGCTCCTCCCTGGAACCGGAACGGGGATTCTACGTGGCCGAGCGGGACGCGGCCTTCGGCACGGATGCCCTGGGCACGGGATTCCTGGATTTCGGCCAAGACGGGCCCAAGGCCACCTTCCATATCGCGACCAAGTCCTTTCCCGTTCAGCGAGTCGAGGTCATGGGCGAGCAGGGCTCCTTGGCGGTGATCCTGCCCTTCAACGCCTATCCCGACGCGCCGCTCGCCATCGAGGTCGCAACGAGCCTGGGCACGAGGCGAATCGAGGCCGGTCCGGTGGATCAATACGGTCTCATGTTCGCGGCCTTCTCGAAGGCCGTCCGATCCGGAGCCCCGGCTCCCACCCCGATCGAGGATGGAGTGGCCAACATGGCCGTGATCGACGCGCTCTTCCGTTCCGAGAAGAGCGGGAAATGGGAGAGGATATAGTCTCGAATGAGGATCGAGATCGATACCCATACCCATTCGGTGGCCTCGGGCCACGCCTATTCGACCGTCTACGAGTTGGCGATGGGAGCCCGGAAAGCCCGCCTCAAGGGATTCGTCCTCACTGACCATGGCCCCGGCCTGCCGGGCGGCACCCATCCCTATCACTTCGGCAACATGCGCGTCCTCCCCGGACGCATACGGGGCGTCCGCTTCTACAAGGGCGTCGAAGCCAACATACTCGACCTGGAAGCCTCCCTCGACCTGGGCGATGGATATCTCGAGGCTTTGGATTTCGTTTATGCCGGGCTCCACGAGCTTTGCTTCCCGCCGCGGGACAGGGCCGAGAACACGCGCGCGCTCGTCGCCGCCCTCGGCCATCCCCTCGTCGACGCGGTCTCCCATCCCGGCAATCCGGCATATCCCGTCGACGTCCGGAGCGTGGTGGAGGCGGCGAAGCGATGGGGCAAGGCCATCGAGATCAACAACGGCTCCTTCAAGGTGAGGGAGGGCAGCCTCGAAAGCTGCGGCGAGTTCGCGCGGGCCTGCGCCGAAACCGGGACTCTCGTGGTCTGCGGGAGCGACGCCCATTACTGGAGGGACGTGGGCCGCTTCGACCGGGCTCTTGCCCTGATGAAGGAAGCGCGAGTTCCGCGCGAGCTCGTGGTAAACGCCAGCTTGGCTTCCTTCGAGGCCTTCCTCGCCAGGCGCGCCGCGGAGAAGAAGTCCAAGCCTCGAATGCGTCCTTTCTCAAGCGAGCATATTTAGCTATATTGTAGGCTGGAGGATAAGGAATGAGCGTGGAGATCAATGTCACAGGGGCCAATTTTCAGAAGGACGTCCTCGAGTCATCCCTTCCGGTCCTCCTCGATTTTTGGGCCGAATGGTGCAATCCCTGCAAGATGATCGGCCCCTCGATCGAGCAACTCGCCGAGGCCTACAAGGGCAAGGTCATCGTCGGAAAGGTGAACGTGGACGCGGAGGCCGATCTGGCGGCACAGTTCAACATCATCTCCATACCCACCCTCATGATCTTCAAGGGCGGTCAAGTCGCGGCCCAGAAAGTCGGGGCCTTCCCCAAGCACGATATCGAGGCTCTCATCAAGGCTGCCTTGTAAGCCGGCGAGCTTTCTTGGCCTGAGCCTCCCTTTGGGCCGTCTTCGAGGCTTTCACCGCCGGCCGTTTGACCGTCCCCGCGGGGACATTGGGCAAGCCCGGGCTCTGACCGCCCGCCGCGGCAACGTACCAAGCCTCCGGCCCGCTAGCCGGCCCGGAACGGCATATCGACTTGGCGGTCGAGCTCTTCCACCTGAAGGCATCTTCCCAGGCGGGCATCGCGCCCGCAAGCGGCCAGGCCCCCGCCGAGGCGAGAGAAGAGACGAGGGAGGCAAGCCCGCCCGCGGACAAGGCTCCCGATTTGCCGTCGGCCGCATAGAAGAGACCGTCGATGGGCGCGGCCCCCGTGCGAAGCGAAAGGGCTATCGCGCCGTTTTCGTCGGGCAGGGGCAAGGCGGAGCACCAGAGGTCCCTCCCCGTCGGCGAGGAGTCCGCTCCGCCGGAGGCCGAGAGATCGGCGCCGAGCTCGTCCACCTCCTCGGGTATGCCTTCCGGCGCGAGATGCACGACGACGAAATCGCCCTTTCGCAGTTCGACGGCGGGAAACCTGTAGCTCGCGCTCTTGGCCGAGCTCGCCCACGAAAGCTCCTCGCCTCCGATGTTCCCGTCGGCCAAGGCCTCGAGCTCGACGAAATCCCTGTGGGGCCTGGTCTTCGAGGCGTTCTTGCCGCATTGCGCCTCGGAGAGGCGCAACGGCGGGGCCCTGTCGTTCCACCCGACGAACTCGAGGAGGAAGCGCGTACGATTCCCGCAGCGGTCGTCGACTTCGCCGACGAGAACGTAGTCGGCGCCGGGCGATTGATCCGAGGCGAAGGCGACGACGAGGTCCCGGTCCTCGGCGAGGCAGCTAAGCTCGTCCCGCGGCTCGGAGGCGAAGCTGCCCTCGACCGGCTTGACGGCCTCGTCGAATCGGAGCACGACGCGCCGAGGATCCTCGGGGCCGGCCCCGAGGAGGGAAGGCGGGCGAAGATCGGCCGTCGGGTAGATGGCCGCGACCTGGTTTTGCGAGCATCCTGCGCAGGCGAGGGCCATGGTCGCCGTGGCGACCAACGTGGGCAAGGCTGAGGACATGGCTTGAACCTCCGGTTTCCCTACGCGAATCGCGCAGCTAGGCGATTGAGGGCCATCTCGTCTATCATCGATGCATGAGAATAGTAATCGCGAACGACCATGGGGCGGTCGCCCTCAAAAAGGAACTCGCATCCTGGCTTATTTCTCGGGGACAGGAAGTAGTGAACCTCGGAGTCGACGTCGAGGACCGGATCGACTACCCCGATATGGCCGCGGCGGCCTGCGCGGAATACAAGAAAGGCGGCTACGATTTCGGGATCCTGCTTTGCGGCACCGGCATCGGCGTATCGATGGCGGCCAATAAGATCGAAGGGATCCGATGCGCGCTGATCCACGACCGCCTGACCGCCACGATGGCGCGCGAACACAACGACGCCAACTTCGTCGCGATGGGCGGCCGGGTCGAATACGCGATTCCGCCGACGGAGATTCTCGCGGCCTTCATGGACGCGAAATTCCAGGGCGGCCGCCACGCCGGGCGCGTGACCAAGGTCATGGAGCTCGAGAAGAGATAGAGAACTTCTTTATATATATCTGTCTAAGGAGAGGGGCCGGTCCCCGGGATCGCGGGTCCGGCTCGGCGACGCAGACTCTCGGCCGCCTTCCCCGCCAGTCCGAGCAGCTCCACGCGGTCGAGCAGGGTAGAGGCTCCGTACAGCGCGGCGCCGAGCAGGCCCGCCTCCTGGCCGAGTCGGGCGCCCTCGAAGCGGACTCCCGCGCTCGCGGCCGCGTAGACATAGCGGGGCGCTGCCTCGGCCACGTCGGCGAGGAGTCGCTTAGCGCCCGTCATCACGCCGCCGCCCAGCACCACGGTGTCGGGCGCGAGGAAGGCGAGGGCCTGGCCGATCACCCGCGAGAGGGCCTCGGCCGCTATCGCGTGAACCGCCGACGCGAGCTCGTCGCCCTTTGCGAGCGCCTCGTAGACCTCGCGCGCGTTGATGCGGGAGCCGGAGAGCGCGACCCGCGCCAGCGGCGTATCGAAGCCTGTCGCCATCTCGACGGCGATGCGCCCGATCGAGGGGCCGGAGGCGTAGGCCTCGGCGCAGCCCGAACGGCCGCAGGCGCAGGCCCTCCCCTCGGGATGGACGATGACATGGCCTATCTCGAGGGCCTTGTCGTCCACGCCTCCGAGGATGGCCCCGTCCTCGATATAGCCGCCTCCGATCCCCGTCCCCAAGCCGACGAAGAGGAGGGCGCGCGAGGCGGAGCCTGCCCCCTGCCGCGAACCGCCCATTCCGCGTAGGCCGCGAGGTTGCCGTCGTTGCGGACGTAGGCCGGCCCTCCGACCATCCGCGATATCGCGGATCGAAGGTCGACGCCGTTCCAGCCGGCTATATTGGCGGCCTCGCCGGCCACTCGGCCCTCCAGGTCCACGCCCCCGGGCGTGCCCGCGCCGACGGCCCCGACGGCCCCTCCCTCGCCTAGCTCGGCGAGCACCGAGGCGACGACCTCGAGCACGGCCTCGGCGCCGGAGGCTGCAGGCGTGGCCATGGTGGAGCGCCTCGACACCCGACCGTCCCCCTCGAGACGGAATCCCTTCACGCTCTGGCCGCCGATGTCCAGACCGAGGTAGGCCCTAGAGCTCGTAGCGCTCGCCCTTCTTCACGATCTGCACGTCCTTGATACCCTTCTCGCGCAGGAATTTGTCCAGGTGTTCGAGCCCCGCGGCCTCGCCGTGCACCAGGAAGACCCGCTTGAGCCTGGAAAGATCGAGGCTCGACATCCAGTCCCAGGTCTCCCGGTAATCCGCATGGGCGGAGAAGGCGTTGATCTCCTCGATGCGCGAGCGGACCTTGAAGACCTCGCCATGGATGCGCACCTCGCTCTCCCGGTCGCGAATGCGCCGGCCGAGAGTGTCGGCCGCCATGTAGCCGACGAGGAGTATGGTCGAGGAGGGATCGGATATCGTATGGATGAGGTGGTGTTGGATCCGGCCGGCCTCGCACATGCCGTCGGCCGAGATTATGACGGCCGGTCCCTGGTAGTCGTTGAGGCGCTTCGAGTCCTGGACGCTCGCCGAGAAGTGGAGGCTGTTGAAGCCGAAGGGGTTCTCGTGGTGCCGGACGAAGGCCTCGTGCGATCTCCTCGTCGTAGCATTCGGGGTGTATCTGGAAGATCGACGTCGCGTTGATCGCCATCGGCGAGTCCACCCAGATCGGGATCTCGGGTATCCGCTTTTGGTCGACGAGGAG
The DNA here is from genome assembly GCA_963778775.1 of uncultured Spirochaetota bacterium. Lineage (GTDB taxonomy): Bacteria > Spirochaetota > Spirochaetia > Treponematales > Rectinemataceae > UBA1306. The sequence goes on from CAVZVX010000001.1 coordinate 53,799, forward strand.
GTGGAAGTAGAATACCAGCTCCTGCGTGCGCTCTATGGCGAAGGCGGGGATGACGACCTTTCCGCCCCGGGCCGCGGCCTGGTTCACTATGTCGGCGAGCTTGTCCATCGCGTCTTCGGTCGACTCGTGGAGCCTGTCGCCGTAGGTCGCCTCCAGGACGAGGTAGTCCATCGCCGGCAATATCGCGGGGTCGCGGATGATGGGCTTCCCCTTTCGGCCCAGGTCGCCGGTGAAGGCGATCGTCACCTCGCGCCCCGAGCGGTCGCGCGCGTGCGTGTAGGCCATCGCGGAGCCCAGGATGTGCCCCGCGTCGTAGAGCTCGACCTTGATGCCGTCGCCTATGGGCATGGGGCGGTTGTACGATACGGTGACGAACTGCCCCGTGGCCCGTATCACGTCCTCCTCGTCGTAGAGGGGCTTCCATTCGAACCTGGAGCCCCTCTTCGCCGCCTGCTTTCCCAGGTATTCCGCGTCGCGGGCCTGGATCGCCGCCGAGTCCATCATGACCACGCCGGCCAGGTCCCGCGTCGCGGGGGTGGCGTAGATGTTGCCGCGATAGCCGCGCTTGGCCAGGAGCGGCAGCATGCCGCAGTGGTCGAAGTGCGCGTGGGTGAGGATCACCGACGCGATCGACTCGGGGTCGGGGACGAGATCGCGGTTCTTCTTCTCGGCCTCGTTCCGCTTGCCCTGAAAGGCTCCGCAGTCGATCAGGCAACGCGCCCCGTCGATACTAAGTACGTGCTTCGAGCCGGTGACTTCGCCGGCCCCTCCCTCCGAATGGAATCGCATGCTCATGGCCCCATACTAGCGCCTAAGAGAGGAGGATGCAAATACCGGGGATCCGCGCCCCGCCCTCGCCATTCCAGCGATCTCGCATTTGACTTTGGGGAAGGAGGGGCGTAGAGTTGAGGGCGAGGACTGAAGGAGGGAATCATGGCAATCATCACCATCGCGCGCGAGCTCGCCGCCCTCGGAGAAGAGGTAGCCAGGGAGCTCTCCCGCATCACCGATTACAAGCTGATCGACCGCGAGTATCTCGAGAAGCGCCTGAGCGACTACGGACTCGACGCGGGCAAAAGGGAAAAATACGACGAGAAGAAGCCCGGCTTTTGGGCTTCTCTCTCCCAGGAACGGGACGATTACCTCCATTTTCTCAAGACCGCCTTCTTCGAAGAGGTCATCGGCGGCGAGTGCATCGTCGTGGGCAGGGGCGGGGAGGCGATCTTCAAGACGGTCCCGAGCCTCGTGGCCCTCAAGCTCGTGTCTCCCCTGGCCCTGCGCGTCGAGCGCGTGATGAAGTCCTATGGTTGCGACGAGCGCCACGCCAGGCAGATCGTCGAGGAAAGCGACCACAACCGTTCCGGCTTCCATAAATATTTCTTCTCCATGGATTGGAACGATCCCCGGGGCTACGACCTGACCGTCAGCATGGCCAAGCTCCAGCCCGCTCAGGTAGCCAAGACGATAGACGACTTCCGCAGGATCCTGGTCGATGCGGCGAAGGAGGAGGCCGGCAAGAAGCGCCTCGCCGAGCTTCTTCTCGGCCAACGCGTCGTCACCGAGATCGTCTACGCCAAGAAGGTGCCCGTGCACTTCCTGGAGGCCGCGGCCGACGGGACTCGCGTCATGCTCCACGGGGTCGCCAATACCCAGGCCGCCATCGATGCCGCCATCGCGGCCGCTCGCTCCGTGCCCGGTGTATCCGAGGCCGAGAGCGCGATCCAGGTGGTGCAGGAGTTCACCGTAATGCCGTGACGAGGCCGCTCGGCGGGCCATTGATCACGGCCCTCGCCGCGGTCTAGGTTATCCCCGTGCTTCGATTGACGGGATTTCACGCGATAGAGGAATCGCTGCGCTCGCGCGGCGCGGCCTCGCGCGGCGCGGCCTCGGGCGGCCTCCCCTCGGCGCGCCTCCTGGTGTCCGGCTCCGGACCGCGCATCAAGGAGATCCTCGCGCTGGCCGCCGCTCTGGATCTCGACGTCGAGCGCAGCTCCAAGACCGAGCTCGACCGGATCGCCCCGGGCCATCGCGGCATCGTCCTCGAGGCCGACGACGGCGCCGAGGCCGAGGAGGTCGACCTCGACACCTTCGTCCTCGCCCCCCCCGAGCGCTCCCTCGTCGTCGCGCTGGATCATATCGAGGATCCGCAGAACCTGGGCGCCATCCTGCGCTCCGCCGACGTCTTCGCGGCCGATCTGGTGCTCGCGCCGCGCCGGCGATCCGCCCCCCTCTCCGACGCGGCCGTCCGCGCCTCGGCGGGGGCGGCCGCCTTCGCTCCTCTCGCCCTCGTGCCCAACCTGCCCGAAGCCCTGCGAAAGCTCAAGAGGGCCGGCTACTGGCTCTATGCGGCCGACATGGACGGCGCGAGCCTTCCCGATGCCGACCTCTCGGAGCGCGCGGCGATCGTCCTCGGCAACGAGGGTTCCGGTCTCGCCCGGCTCGTCCGGGCCGAGTGCGATTTTGCCCTGTCGATCCCAATGGCCGGCCACGTGGATTCGCTCAACGTATCGACCGCCGCGGCCGTGCTGATGTACGAGTTCAGGCGCCGCTTCCCGGCGCGACGGCGACCCGGCGAACCAGGCTAGCGGCCAGTGTCGCGCGCCTCGCCGAAGCGGGCGGCGGCGACTATCCGCGACAGGACTTCGCCGAGGAGCCTCGGAGGAGCCGCCTCGGGATCGATTATGCCCTCGATGCCGAAGCCGTTGGAGAGGGCCAGAGTCGTGGTCGCGAGGTCCATCGCCTCCGACCGCCCTATGACGGTCCCCGCCGCGCGGGCCTTCGACTCGATGAGGTCGGCTATTCGGCCGCGCATCTCGCGCCGCCTCTCCGCCAGCCTGCCGCGCAGCTCGTCGTTTCGCGCGCAGCGCAGCCAGAACTCCAGGAAGAGGAGCTGCCATTCCGGATCTCCCTCGCCTACCTCCCGGAGTACCCTACCCGCGGCCCGAGCCGCCGACTCCGGCCCGAGCGCGCCCTTGGTCGGCTTCGCCGCCTGCTTCTCCGTTACCTTGCGGACCGCCTCGATCCGCTCGTCGATGTGCGCGGAGACGAGCTCGAAGAAAAGCTCGTCCTTGCCGGAGAAATTCGAGTATACCGCGCCTTTGCTGAAGCCCGCCGCCTCGGCCACCCGCTCGAGGCTCGCGCCCTCGTAGCCGCGCTCCGAGAATACGCCGACCGCCGCCGCGACGAGCCTCGATCGGACCTCTTCCCTCTTCTCGCGCCTCCGCCTGGCCGGGATCCGGCCGATGC
>CAVZVX010000002.1:0-4269 GCA_963778775.1 uncultured Spirochaetota bacterium
CGATCGAAGCCGCGCTGGGAGCCGAGGAGGCGAGCGCCGTCATCGAGGAAACGGAGGCAGATGGCGGGAGCGTCGCCTTGGTCATCTGCGATTGGTTCATGCCGGGTCAGCGCGGCGACCAGTTCCTGGTGGCCTTGCGAAAGCGGAGGCCGGAGATAAAGTCCATCCTCATGACCGGGCAGGCCGACGAGGATGCGATACGGCGGGCGGAGGGGGAGGCGGGCATCTTCGCCTGCATCCAGAAGCCCTGGAGGCCCGAGGCCCTGGCCCGGGCCATAGAAGAGTGCCTCGGCCGCGATAGGTAAAGCTGCGGCTAGCGCTTCGGCGGGTCTGCTGTCAGCTTTCGGCGTCGAAGCGGATGAGTATCTCCACGCGCCTGTTGTAGGCTCTGCCCTCGGGGCTGTCGTTGGGGCGGGCGGGCCTGGTATCGCCGAAGCCGGTCGCGGACAGCCGCTCCTTGGGCACGTCGAGGAGCTCCAGGGCCTCGGTTACCGATACGGCCCGCGCCGCCGAGAGCATCAGGTTGGAGTCGTAGGCGCCGCCGCGCGCCAGCGGGGTGTCGTCGGTATAGCCTTCCACCTCGATGGGATTGGGCAGGCCTCGCAAAAGCTCGGCTACTTTGGAGAGCGAGCCGATCGCGCCCTCGTCCAGGTCGGCCGAGCCCACCTTGAAGAAAGTGTCCCCGGCTAGGGCCAGGACGATGCCGCGGGCCTCGGTGAAGACGCGGATGGAACCGGTCCGGATTTCGGTGGACAGGGTCGAGCGGGCCTTCTCCTGGAAGGGGTCGCGCTTGGGCGAGAGCTTGGGAGCGAGGCCGGTGCCGGGAGGCGGAGTAAGCACGGCGTCCGTCGGGGACATGGAATGGCCGCCCTGGCCGTCCTGCGATTGGACGCCCGGCATGTTGAAGGCGCTGGACAGGGACTGGGCGAGCGCGTTGAACTTGGTCACCTCGACCTTGGATTCGGCGTAGAGGACGACGAAGAGGACCATGATCAGGGTGATCATGTCCGAGTAGGTGAGAAGCCAGCGCCCGGAGTCCTGAGGCTTCTCGAACTCCTCCTTCTTCTTGCGGGGCTTCGCCGGTCCCTTCTGCGCCATCCGCTATTCCTCGTTGAAGGACTCGAGCGCGCTCCGTTCCCCCTCGGACACGAAGGCGGCGAGCTTGTCGCCGACGAGTTTGGGGCTCTCGCCCTGCTGTATGGCGAGGACGCCCGCGATGATCATCTCCTTCGTGTTCTTCTCCTTGGAGAGGACGAGCTTGAGCTTGAGCGACAGGGGCAGCCAGACGAGGTTGGCCATCGCGATGCCGATGAGGGTCGCGATGAAGGCGACGGCGATGTGGGAGCCGAGCTTGTCCGGCTCGGAGAGGTTGGAAAGGACGATGATGAGGCCGAGGACCGTCCCGATGATGCCCATCGTCGGCGAGAAGCCGCCGGCCGACTCGAAGATCTCGGCCTGGTGCTTGCGATGCTTCTCGAAAATCACCACGTCGTTCTCGAGGAGCTCGCGGAGGGCCTCGGAGTCGGTACCGTCGATGACGTAGCGCAGGCCCTTCTTGAGCAGGGGATCCTCCCTGGAGTCGAGGGACTGCATATCCTCCTCGAGGGACAATAGGCCGTCTCGGCGCGACTTCTCGGCGAGGGCGACGAAGCGCAGGGCGAGGTCCTTCTCCTTGGTCGGCGGCATCCGCATCGCGTCGCCGATGAGCTTGGGGATGGAAAGCACGTCGCTGAGGTCGTAGGAGGTCAGGAGGGCGCCGAAGGTGCCGCCGAATATTATGATGAGGGGGGACGGAAGGATGAGGCTCGCCGGGTTGCCGCCTTCGATCATGAAGGCGACGAGGAGGAGGCCCAGCCCGACCGGTATTCCGATTACGGTTGCGAGATTCATTAGATACTACCTCGGCTGAAAATCCTACCGGCATTAGCGTGGATGCTCAATCCTCCTTCTCGTTGCTACCCTTGGAGTCGATGGTCCTGACCCTGCCGTTGCAGGCGCAGACGTAGGTGGAGGCGCCCTCCGCCCATACGAAGAAACAGGTGCCGCGGACGCCGGCCGTGGCGACGGCGGCGCCGGACGCGGCCGGAACGGCATTGGAGCCGGGAGCCACAGCTCTCTTAGGCACGCAGCCGAGACAGGCAAGCAGGGAGATCGCCGGCAAGAAGAGGATAAAACTCCTTTTCACGAACTGATTCTCGTATATACGGATTGTCCGGTCAATGCCGATTCCTGCATGTTCGCCGGCGCGGCGCACCCTGGCGCTCGAGTCCCTGCCTAACTTTTCCTCGGATCCCGGCTATACTCCTAGCGTGATGCAGCTCGGCGATAGCTCTCCGATAAACCCCGAGGAGGTCCTGCTTTTCGCCGCCGACGCCGCTCGGGTGATGCTCGAGAGCGGAGGCGAGACCTACCGCTCCGAGGAGACGGCGGCAGTCGTCGCAGGCGCCCTCGGAGGCGTGGAGGCCGAGTGCTACGCGACGCCCACCGGCGTCACTATTTCCTTCGTCGGCGGCGACGGCAGGGTCCATTCGATCGTGCGCCGGATAAAGCGGCGGGCCATGCACCTCGAGCGCGTGGCCCTCGTCGAGGGAATCGCCCGCGCCCTCGTCGCGGGAAGCATGGATTTCCGCGCGGCCTCGGACGAACTGGGCCGCGTGGAGGCGCTGCGGGGACGGGGGATCGCGGTTTCCTCCGCTGCGGCGGCGGCGGGGGCCGGCTGCTTCACCGTCCTCTTCGGCGGGGCCTGGAACGACGCATTGGTCGCCGCTGTGGCCGGGGCCCTGGTTTCCCGCCTGCCGCCCGCAATGGCCCGAAAACAGCTTCCGGACTTCTTCGCCAATCTCGTCGCGGGGGCGGCGGCGACCCTGCTCTGCCTCGGAGCGCGGCGCCTGGGCCTGGCGACGAGCGCCGACGCGACCGTGATCGGTGTCCTCATGCTCCTCGTTCCCGGGATAACGATCACCAACGCGATACGCGACACGATCGCGGGAGACCTCGTCGCGGGGGTCGCGCGCGGCGCGGATGCTTTCATCTCGGCCGCCGGGATTTCCGTGGGCGCCGGCGCGGCCTACCAGGCCTGGCGCCTGCTCGGAGGGGGACTTTTCTGATGCGCATCCTGGATCCCATGTGGGCGGGCCTCGCGACGGCGGCCTTCGCCCTGCTGTTCAACCTGCGCGGGAAGGACGTGCCCCTGGCCGCCATCGGCGGGGCCTTAGGCTGGGCGGCGGCCGCGCCCCTGCAGGCCGCGAGCGGCTCGCAGGAAGTCGCCTACTGCGCGGCTTCGGTACTGATCGGCATTTGGGCCGAGCTGGTCTCGGCCATTCAGAAGCGGCCGGCCGCGGTCTACATTGCCTGCGGGATCATCCCGCTGGTCCCCGGAAGCGGCATGTATTACACTATGCTCGAATACGTAAAGGGAAATAGCTCGAAGGGGCTCGCGACAGGCTTCGCGACGCTTCAGCTCGCAGGGGCGATAGCGATCGGGCTCGCATTATCCGGGGCGGCATCCAGGCTGCTATCGCTTCGGAGGATCGCCGGGCGCATCCGCGAGCCGAAAGCCTAGCGCGGTCGTATCGCGCTTCCTTCGAAAGCCTTCCCGGTCAGCCTTGGAGACGCCTGGCGAAGCCGCCCGAGTCGATGTAGTTGGACTCGGCGACGAGCCTCCCGCCCCGATAATAGCGGACATAGGGAACCTGGTCGTTGCCGAACCCGGACTCCTTGAATTCCATGAACGACTCGAAGAAATCCTCGCGGTCGTACTCGATCCAAAACACCTCGGCCTTGCCGTCGGTCGTCATCGCGTCGAGATACGAGCGCATCCATTCCCACTGGGGGCACCAGCTCTGCGTGAGCACGACCGCCACCGCGTCGGCGGCCGCGATCACGCCCGTCCCGAACTCGCCCTCGCGGATCGCCTCGAGGCAATCCTCCATGCTCAGCTTCTTCACGGCTTCTCCCCATCCTCGTAGTCCGAGGGGGAGTCGCCAGGGGAGAGGGCTCGGTTTATCTGTTCTTCGAGGATCTTGTCGTTTATCGGCTTTACGAGATAGGCGACCGGAGCGGTGCTCTTCGCACGGTCCTCGCTGCCCTTGCTCGGGTAGGCGGTGAGGTAGATCACAGGCACGTCGCAGACGAGCTTGAGCCGCTTGACCGCGTCCACTCCGTCGATGAAGCTGCGGAGCTTGATGTCCATGAGCACCAGGTCGGGCTTGTGGGCTAGTACCGCCTTGAGGACGTCGTCGCCCGAGTCGACGATTGCGGGGACGACGT
>CAVZVX010000003.1:0-12232 GCA_963778775.1 uncultured Spirochaetota bacterium
GAAATCGAAGGCTTCACTTTCGATTTTCTCAATATCGTACAGAAGATAATTGCCGCTCAGCGGCAGTGAGGCGCATTCATGGCAGACGATAGGCGCGGCGGAGACAAGGCCCCCTTCTCACAGATCAACGTGACGCCGCTGGTGGACGTCATGCTCGTACTGCTCATCATTTTTATGGTGACGGCGTCCATCGGCCAACAGGGTATCTCGGTCAGTCTTCCCAAGGCAAAGGCAAGGTCGCAGAAAGTTGCAAGCGACGAGAAAGTCATCACGGTGACCATCGACAGATCGCTGCAGGTCTATTTGAACGATGCACTAGTGCCCCTCTCCGATCTTGGCTCAAGGCTTCGAGAGATCTTTGCCACTCGAAAGGACAAGACCGTCTTCCTTAAATCGGATCAATCGATCTCGTATGGCGACTTTGTAAAAGTCGTCGCTATTGTGAAGGATTCTGGTGTCGAACAGCTGGGGATGATCACGGAGCCTCCTAAGCAATGAGGGTCGGACTTAGAACGACGCGGAAAAAACGGGCAAAGAGAGAAAACCCCGCGGCGACTTCCGGCGGCATCCACTTTTACCAAATCATCATTATTACCTTTGAGCTGCACATCATCGTAGTTATGCTCGTCGTAGCATCGGGACTGCTCAAATCGCAGCCTCCTCCCCCCGACAATCGAGTGGACATCGTGAGCATAAAAGATATCGTTCCCCCGGAGGCGAAGCTGCCGCCGCCGGCACAAGTGCCGCCCAAGGCGGAGCCCCTCGAGACGAAGGGCGGCCCCGAACCCGTAAAGGCACCATCAGATCCATCCGTGTTAAACGAGAAGCTCGAGAAAGCCGATGACTCCTTTACTGGAATGTCCGTCCCGACGAGCGGAGTGTCTTCTCCAACCGGGAGCGCTCAGGCACGAAAGGCGTCCGGAAGTTCCGACGATAATTACGACGACTATATGCCGCAATACCGCATCGATGAACTTCCATCGATCTCCGAGACCGATGTCCTATCCCGAATAGAGTACCCCACGTTGGCCGCCAAGCAAGGCATCGAGGCGACGGTATACCTAGAGCTTTACATCAATAATGCCGGGCGAATCGTCCATATCAAAGTGCTGAAGGATCCGGGCTTCGGATTCACAGAGGCGGCTGTGAAGGCTCTCCTTAACCTGGTATGCACGCCCGCGAAGATGGAGGGGAAACCCGTGGCGGTTCGTTACCGCTATCCCGTCCACTTCAAGCTCATGTAAATGTCTCTTGTCGAATTCGGAGGTATATGATGACGGGTTCGCGCCCTGACCAAGCAGGTCAAACCGGCAGCATTTGCGAACGCGAAACTCATTCGAGGAATAAAAAATACTCGCGTATTCTCCTCATTTTGATGCTTCTGCTGGCCGTGGCAGATGGTGCCGTCTATTTCATACTTGCGAATCGAAACTCTCAAAGCACGGACGATGCGAGCGTAGACTGCGATCAGATCATCGTGAGAGCCCAGATCTTCGGCCAGATCGCCGGACTCGCCAAGGATGAACAGGCATCTGTCGCTAAGGACGATGTCCTTGTTAAGCTCGACGATCAAAGCCTTAATGATGCGCTTCACCGAGCGCTCGCTGATAAAGATATCGCGGACCGGAATGTCGCGCTCGCCGAACAGAGGCTCGATCAGGCCACGGGCGAGCTCCATCGAGCGGAAGTGCAACTTCAGAATAAGGTCATTCCCCAAAAGCAATACGATGATCTGGCCTCGGGAAAGACGTATGCAGAGGTTCAGCTCGAGATCGCCCAGGCTCTCGCCAGACTTTTTGAGGTCAATGTCGCAACGGCCAAATCCAATCTCGAGCGAGCGGTGATAAAATCTCCGATCACAGGCGTAGTTACCAGGAAATGGGTCGAGGTCGGCGATACTGTCCAACCTGCCCAGGCAATGTATACACTCTCTGACATCAAGAACTTGTGGGTGAGCGCTAATTTCACAAGAAAACAGGCTACTCGAATCGCTATTGGGGATTCCGCCACGATAACTGTGGATGCATTTCCTGGCAAAATATTCACTGGCAAGGTGGTTACTATGAGAACCGAGACTACCTCTCAATCCTCTTTTTTGCCTTTGGATATCGACTCGGGTAGCTTCACCAAGCTTGAACACCGGGGAACAGTGACTATATACCTTGACGATGATAATTCGTTGAGAATGGACCCTGGCAAGACACTCCTCCCCGGTATGACCGCTAAGGTCCGCGTTGCTACAAGAAGATGAGATACTCGTCTTCCGTCATATCATTGCCGAGGTGGGAATGCGCGATAGAGGTACAGGATGAATGTCAGGAGAATCAATTTACTCTGCATGACTATGATGCTTTGTGGCGTCACGATTTTTGCCCAGCAAGGCCAAGAGTCCGAAGACGTAGCCGCAGAGCCCGCCAAACAGGTGGTCATGATCCCCTTCGAGCGGGCGGTCGCGAAGTCGGCGGCCAATCAACCTCTTATCCTCCAGGCTGAGGCTGCCGTTCAAGCTGCGGAAACACGAGTGGGGCAAGCCCGTAGTGAAGACCTGCCGCAGTTGATGGCCCAGGCAGGCTACGATTATTTGAGTCCCAAACAGTATCTAGATTTGGGATCGGAATCTGTCCAGATTGTGCCTGAGAATGCGTATGATTTCCATCTCGCTGCTGGTATCTTGGTCTATGATTTCGGGAAACAAGAACTGAAAGTGAAACTCGCGCAGAACGCCGTGAGCTCAACGCTCATCGAGGTCGATTTGATCAAGCAGAATATCGCGTACGAAGCTGCCAGAATATACTATTGTCTTCTTTTCCTAAAAGAGGAAGTGCTGGAATTGGACGAACAGATTGCAACCCTGAACAAGCATTTGGAAACCGCCCAAAAAAAAGAATCAGAAGGCACATCTACGCACTTGGACGTCCTTGCCACGAAGATTCGGATAAATAAAACTGCAAATAAACGAATCGACACGGCTTCCATTCTTGCCAAGCAAAAGATTGCACTGCGCCAGCTTATGGGATTGGCCATCGATATAGACTACGATGTCACGGGGAGCTTCGCGCAGGTACAGGAGCTGCGCGATGAGCAGACGCTCATAGCCATCGCCCTCGCGAATAGGCCGGAGATGCAGGCTGCCCTGAAAGCCGAGAATACGGAAGTGCTTGGAAGATCTTTGGCAGGGCTAAGCAATTATCCAAGCATATCGGTTCAAGGAGAGGCGGGCTACAAGAATGGTCTTCTTTCTGCGACCAATCAGGATGTCAATGCACTGACCTTCAATTGGGAAATAGGCGTTCTCCTGACGATGCCTATCTTCGATGGATTCCGCGCCGAAAAGAAGAAGGACGAGTCAGATGCAAAAATCGAGGCTGCGCACCAAGGGAGTGATGAACAGAGACAGACCATCACTATGCAAGTTCTCGAGGCCCTTCAAGACCTATCCGCAAGCCATGCCCAGATCGTCAATGCTCAGGCTCAGGTTGAGCAGGCGCAGGAGAGCCTTAATATGACCCAGATCCGGTACGACCTTGGATCTGGGACAAACGTCGACTACCTCGATGCAGTGGATACACTTTCCGGAGCAAAGACCGACAACTTCAGTTCGCAATTAAGAGAGGCTCTGAGTGGCCTCGCGCTACGAGAGGCGCTCGGGGAAAAAATCTGGCTCGAAAAGTAGGAGCCATTTTACTGAATAGACCGAAAGTCAGGAATCGATGGCAATATTCAATGTTCCGCCAAGGCCAAGAAGATATTTCTGCGAGCAGGAATGAGTAGGTTGAACCTGGAAGGACTGGAACATGGTGGGTGACGTGCTCGTTGTAGAGGATACCCCGGAGATGAGTGAACTCATGAAGACCTACCTCGAACTCGAGGGTCTCTCGGTCATGGAGGCTCGGACCGCAGAGGCGGCGCAGGATATCCTAGGCTCGAGTGTCTATGACCTTATCATTCTAGACCTCAATCTACCTGGAATAGATGGATTCGAATTTTTACAATGGTTGCGCGCATCGAGTACGGTGCCCGTTATGATTGTATCGGCCAGGGACGAGGACGAGGATGTGGTCTCCACTCTGGGAATCGGTGCGGATGAGTACCTGACAAAACCCTTCTCGCCCCGGACATTGGCGGCTCGAGCCCGTGCTCTCATTCGCCGAAACACGGGCTACGCGCGCCAGGGGGAAGAGTCCAGGATAGAGCGCTTTGGTCCCTTCGAACTCGACCTTGACTCCGGAATACTCCGGAAGGGAAAGGAACGGATACCCATCGCGGCCAAAGAGTTTTCGGTGTTAGCTTATCTCATCGCGGAGAAGGGGAAACCTCGGAGTCCCGAAGAGATATTCGAGGCCGTATGGAACCGCAAGTACGGCGATATTACAGCGGTGGGCGTCTATATACAGCGCCTTAGGCGAAAAATCGAGAACGAACCTTCTTCCCCGGTCTATATTCTGACCGAACGCGGCTTCGGCTATCGCTTCGAGTCCGGAACTTCGGGGAGAACCGAATGAAAATTAGGACAAAGCTCATCTTGCTCGCTGTCGGCGCGATGTTCTTACCGGTATTCCTTGTCGGAGGGTCCCTCTTTCTTATGAGCAACGTTAAGGGAACTGGTTTCCACCCTGAAGACCCTAACGAATACTATAAGATACTTCACGGTCATTGCTCCTCGATATCCGATTTCTTGGGTGCGTCGCGAACCATGGGACAGGCGGCCATAGAGATAGGAATGGATGGTGAGATCCTTTCCTCGAGCGGCAGCAGAGACGATCTGGCTTCTATCCTCTCTTCGATCGGGAGAAGCGAAGATAGTCGGACTACAGCAAAAAATCATCCGAGGCTCTCCCTTTGGACCCAGTCTTTCGATGTCGGTGGATATGGAACCGTTCGGGTAGTGGCAGAGAACCACCTCAGCCCCAAAAGGTTTTTTTTAATTGATCCGCTGTTCGTCATGTCCTTTGGTCTATTGCTCTTCATCGCGGGTTTCGGACTTCGAATTGCGCAATCGTTGCAGCGCTCGCTGGATAAGCTCGGAGAGACTGCAGCCCGACTCGCGGAGGGTAACCTCGATACGCCGATCGATCCAGGGCGAGGCGAGGATATAGCACAACTCGCGCACGCCCTCGAGAAGCTCAGGCTCAATCTTAGGAGCGAGCGGGCGAAACGCGCCCGGCTCATTATGGGAGTGTCCCATGATTTCCGTACGCCCATCTCGCTCATTAAGGGCTACGCAGATGCGCTCAAGGATCGCGTGGCGAAGGACTTTGCGACGGAGGATCGGTACTTAGGCGTAATAAAGGATAAGACTGGTCAACTCGAGGGACTTGTCGATGACCTTCTTAACTACGTACGCATGGAGGGGGACCAGTACCGAGGGGAGCTGCCGCAAGTAGATATTTGCACCTCTTTTAAAACCTTGGCTGCTGAATTCGCGGAAGATGCGGCAATACTGGAACGCCAATTCGCTTTCAGGCCTCCCCTGCATGAAGGGATACTAGTCTCAGTCGATACTAAGGCTGCCGGAAGGGCCTTTAGGAATCTTTTCGTAAACGCAGTTCACTACACCCAGAAGGGGGGCGCGATTTCCTTGGAAGTCAATGTCAGGGAACACGCTTTGATCGTGTCGATCGTCGATGACGGCATAGGCATCGCGCCAGAGGACAGGGAATCCATATTCGAGCCCTTCTACCGTGGAAAGAATACTGCCAAGCATGGTGGATCCGGATTGGGCCTAGCCGTCGTGAAGAGCGTCATGGAAAGCCATGGCTGGGAAATTACCTGCGCCAGTACCCCAGGAATGGGTACGAATTTCACAGTGACTATCCCTATGGCCTGTGCTGGTCGAGTAGACATGTCATCCTCGAAGCGCTATGTAACGGCGTTGTTGCATGGATACTTAGGTGAGCAGAAAAATTCATTCTAACCCCTGCTAAAAAAGCCATCAGGGGACGGGCGGATGGGGTCAAGTCGGTAGAAATCCAGGGGGTCTTCCCCCTAATAGGCATCCATGCAACAACGCTCCAGTGCGTTGCTTAGATGCCGGCGCCGGCTAGGACACCGACCCAGCGCGGCGACAGGTTCATATCGATGAGTACCTTCATGCGGTGACCAGGAGGACCTCGCGTTCTTCGGCTCGCCAGGCGGCGTAGCGCAAGGCCTGCATGATGTCTTCGCGTTCGAGGTAGGGATAGTCGGCGAGAAGCTTTTCGATGCTATGCCCGGCGCCGATCTGCCCTACAATCATGCCGACCGTGACGCGCATTCCGCGAATGCACGCCTTGCCGCCCATAACGTCCGGTTTTTGAGTAATGCGATCAAGTTGTCCCATACGCGCTCCTTATCAAAACTCATTGCAATGATACAATACTGAGTGTATAGTTCCCACGAGTGTTTTTGAGGATGCCAATGCTCTGTTTTGGTGTGCTTCAAAGCGCTACAACGAAGCTTATCGGAAACCAACGTTTTCAAGCGGGGATAATACCTTGCCGCACGATTTTATCCGATGCTGAACCATACTACGAGCTATGCGCTCTATCCGAGTTGAAGAACGCGCTACGCTCGGGGAATATATGGGTGCAGGGTTCGCGCCAGTTCAAGGGATTCGAGGATTACCTGCTGCCACCCTATTTCTGAGACGACCCCTATCAAGGCTCCTATACCTCCGTATAGCTCTATAAGTGAGATATTTCAAGCTGCTGCGGAGGAATTCTCAGCCTGTAAAGGAGGATTTTTCAGTCTGACAAGGCGGCTCGGACAGACTGATAAATCCTCCGGGACAGACTGATATATCTACCGCGACAGGCTGATAAATCGGACGCGACGAGTCGCCGATCCTTTACGGGCGATTCGGCCTCGTTCGAGAGACCTCAGTCTCCACGCGGCCCCTCTGCGGGGACCACTTCCAGGGTCAGGCGCCGGTTCTTCCTGAGAACGGATATTCGCGAAGGCCGGCCGATCGAGCCTGAGCCGAGGCGGCGTCGAAGCTCGTCCATGCCGCCGATGGTCACCCCGTCGAAGGACAGGAGGATGTCGCCTTCTCGGAGGCCGGCCGCGTGGGCGGGCCCGCCCGGCTCGATGAGTATGGCGCGAAGCGCAGTCTCGCCGGGCAGGCCGAGGAGGCGGGCCGCGTGCGGGGCGAGGGAGAAGTTCTGTCCCCCCAGGCCGAGGTAGCCTCGCCTCACCCTCCCCTCCCTGAGCAAGGCCGAGACGATTCCCGAGACGGTATTCGAGGGGATGGCGAAGCAGAGTCCCTGGGCCTGGCGGATGACGGCGGTGTTGACGCCGATCACGAGGCCGCGGGAGTCCACGAGGGGCCCGCCCGAGTTGCCGGGGTTCAGGGCCGCGTCGGTTTGGATTACGTCGTCGATGAGCCTTCCGCTGCTCGCGCGGAAGGATCGCCCCAGGGCGCTGACGACGCCGGCGGTCACGGTGCTCTCGAAGCCGAGGGGGTTGCCGACCGCGATTGCCAGCTGGCCGGGGCGGAGGAGCGTCGAGTCCCCGAGGCCGACCGAGGGCAGGCTCCCAAGGGGGAGCCTCAGGACGGCGAGGTCGGTGTCGGGGTCGTCGCCCAGGACGCGCGCGGGGAAGCACCTGCCGTCGGAGAGAATGGCCTCGATCCCCGTCGCCCCCGCCACGACGTGGCTGTTCGTGACGAGGAAGCCGTCGGGGGTAAAGATGAAGCCCGAGCCCGTGGACGCGGCTTCCCGCTCGCCTTCGACCCCATGGCGGAACTGCGATCGATCCTCAGAGGAGTACACCTGAAGGTGGACTACGGCCGGCGCGACGGTCTCGACCGCGGAGACGACGGCCCGGGAATAGGCGTCCAGTAGAGGCTCGTCGCTATCCAGCGCCCTTTCCCTTTCCAGGGTCGCTCCCGTATCGCGTTCATCGTACATGGCCTTACCTCGTTTTCTCGATGTCCGCCCGAGCCTGCGCTCGCCCTATATCACGGGAAAGATACTCAGTTGCGCTTCAAGCATGGCCCGGCCGAACGGCCGGTGACGATTCCTTGGAATTCGGTCGGCGGCATGATATAAGCCTATGATGATTCCGATGGGCCGCCGCTCGATCTTCCTCGTCTGCCTCGCGCTCCTCGCGGGATGCGCCACCCCGGGACCGAAAGGTCTACCCGCGGAGCCTCCTCCCTGGGTACGCATCGATTCCACCGCCGCCGTCAGGCCGGATCAATTCAGGCTGATTCTTCCCTTCGTCCTCCTCGTCCAAAACCCGCGGAGCGGCTGGATCAGGGTCGAGTCTCTCGATTACGCGCTATCGCTGGAGAGTGCCGAGGCCGGCAAGGGAAGCTATCGGGAGGGAAAGGAAATAGAGGCCGGAGATTCGCTAGCCATTCCCTTCGAGCTTTCGGTCGATACCAGGGAATCGGGGGAAGGACTCCATGGTAGCGATGGCCCCGCGGAGGCGGGGTGGGGCCTCGAAGCCCGGGTCCATATCTCGACGAGCCGGGGCGCCATCCTCGAGCTTCCCGCGGCCGCAAGAGGTTCCTTCGCGGTCCTGCGCGAACCGAGCCTGCGCATCAGATCGGTCACGATCGAACGCGACCTCCTCGTAACCACGAAGCTGGGCGTGGACCTCGAAATCGACAATCCCAACGCTTTTCCCCTCGCCTTCGGCTCGCTGTCCTACGATTTCTACGGCGAAGGGAAGCTATGGGCCGAGGGACGAAGCGACGATTCCGCGGAGATCCCGGCGAGAGGATCGGCCGAGCGGACCTTGAGCTTTTCGATGAGCTTCGCGAGCGTGGATCGGAGACTCTTCGACCTCGTCGCGAACCTGAGCGTGGTTCGCTATCGGCTCAAGGGGGAGGCGAAGATCGAGACCGGCTTCGATTCCCTGCCCGAGTTCGCGATGGGCTTCGACGACGAGGGAAGCTGCGAAGTACGACGCTAGCGACTTCTCGGAAGCGCGGTCGGAAGCCGTCGGAGCGCGGCCCTCGTCCTAATCTGGCCTTCTTTCGGCTTCTGTGCTACCCTGCCGCCGATGAAAGCCTCCGAAGGCCAAGCCAAGCTGCCCGCTTCCGCGATCGGCGCCGCCGTCCTCATTTCCGCCGTCTGGGGCTTCAACTTCGTCGTCATAAAGACGGGAGTCTCGTCGATGCCGCCTCTGATGCTCGCGGCACTGCGCTTCTTCTTCAGCGCGGTGCCGGCGGTCTTCTTCGTCAAGCGCCCCTCCGTCCCCATTAAGACGATCGCCGCCTACGGCCTTCTCCTCGGCCTGGGCGAGTTCGGCTTCCTGTTCACCGCGATCAAGCTCGGCGCTCCCTCCGGGCTCTCGTCGATTCTCCTGCAAGCCCAGGCCTTCTTCACGGCTTTGCTCGCCGCGCTTTTCCTCAAGGAGCGGCTTCGCGCCCACAACGTGGCCGGCATGGCCGTCGCGGGCGCGGGGCTGGCCGTCTTCGCGTTCGCGGCCAGTCCCGCGTCGGGGGGGATCGCCCTCCCCCTCCTCCTCATGATCCTCATGGCCGCCCTGGGCTGGGCGGCCGCCAACGTCGCGGCGAGGGCAATGCCGACAACGGGAGGGCTGGGCCTCGTAGTCTGGTCGAGCCTTTTCTCGCCTCTCCCCCTCGCTGCGCTCTCCCTGGCCTTCGAGGGTCCGGAAGCGATCGGCGCCGCTTTTTCGAGCCTGGGCCTCGTCACCGTCGGCGCCCTAGCCTACCTCGTGATAATCTCCACGCTTCTGGGCTACGGGCTCTGGAACGAACTGATCATGCGACATGGCGCGGCGAGAGTCGCCCCCTTCTCGCTCATGGTTCCAGTCTTCGGCGTCGCCTCGGCCACGATCGTCCTGGGCGAGCGTCTCGGCGCCCTCGACGCGGCGGGAGCCGCGCTCGTGCTCGCCGGTCTGGTCGTGCACGCGTTCGGAGGGCGGCTCCTCGCGTCCGTTGCGCGAAGGCCGAAGATTTGGTGACCGCTGACGACCTCTTCGAACCCGAGTATCTGGTGAGGCTCGCCAATGCGCGCATGCCCTTCGGCAAATACGCGGGGAGCCTCCTCGTCGACCTGCCCGAGGCCTATATCGTTTGGTTCGCCAGAAAAGGCTATCCCGGGGGCGAGATCGGCGAGCTTCTCGCATCGCTCTATGTAGTTAAAGAGAACGGCCTGGAAGGGCTGTTGCGGCCGCTTGTCGTCTCCTAGGGCCGCCCGAGCCTAAAGCTTGTATTCCTTGAAGAGGCTCTTCTCCATGTCGCCTTCGATCGAAGCCACCACCTCGACGTAGGACTCGAGCCCCGAGCCCCGGAGCTTTTCCTTGAGGAGCTCGTCTATCTGGAAGATTCCCGCCGAGTTGCTCATGTGCACGTGGATATGGAGCGGCTTCTCCCTGCCTTCGAGTATCTCGACCTGCTCGATCGACGCAGCGGAGATGGAATGTATGTTGACCACCCCGGCCTCGAAGCCGATGCGGGAGCGCCCCTTGGTCATGTCGAGGGCGTCGGCCACCCGCACGATCCCGGCCTCCAGAGTCATGGGCACGCCGTCCGCGCGGTGCGCGATGATGGCGTGCAGGATCTCCGAGCGCAGGATAGTCCGGCGCCCCGTCGGATAGAAGCCTTCAAGCAGCCTTTCGATGATGGGCTGGGCGACGAAGAGGCTGAAAAGCTCGTGTTCCGTGCGCTGAATGGACATGCCGAGGTCGTGGAGGAGGCAGGCGAGGACGACGATGAGCTCGGCCTCGTCATTGCCCATGCCGTAGTCCTTTACGACGCTCGGCACGACGCCGCGCTCGACGAGGAGGCGAAGCATCCTGAGGCCGATGTTCGACACGATCTGGAAATGCACGGGACCGTGGTCGGTCATCCCGAGGCGCTCCACGGCGTTGACGTTCATGGCCGTCCAGAGCGCGTAGATCTCCTCGTCGGCGTTGACCTTGTCTATCACCTTCTGCAAGACGGGATTATGCCTCACGGGAAGGCGAATCTCCACTCGCTGGCCCGGGCTTTCCGATCCGGATTGATCCATGAAGCCGAGTATACTTCAACGCCCGGCCCGGGAACAGGCAGGGAGCCAGGCCTCGCCCGGCTCGGGTGGAAATAAGCGGAGCGAATCGGCATACTCGCAGGCGAGAGGAGTATCCATGGCATCCGTCGCTCGCCCGGAAGGCAGAAGAGGCATACTCGAGTACATGGCGGCGAAAAGGCCGGCGATCGCGGACGAGCTCCGCTCGATCGCGGACAGGCGCGGCCGCGTCCTTCAAGGCCGGATGGCCGGCGGCGCCGACCTCATGGGTCGCATCGTCGAGATGAGCCTCAAGGGCAAGATGATACGGGGCTGCCTGGTATTCCTGGGCCGGGACGTAGCCGTCCCGAAGGACGTAGCCGTCCCGAAGGACGCGGCTCGCCCCGATGGCGAGGCCGAGGTCGTCGGCCTGGCGGCGGCGATGGAGCTTTTCCAGACGGGACTTCTCGTCCACGACGACATCATGGACCGCGATACCCTGCGCCGAGGCGGTCCGACGATTCACGCAAGGTACGCGAACGAGCTCAGGGACGCGGGAATAGCGGAAAGCGGACGCGTCGGGGAGGCTCTGGGGATCTGCGCGGGCGATGCCTGCTATTTCGAGGCCTTCGCCGCGCTTGCGCAGGCGCTTGCGCCAGTCCTCGCGGGCAAGCCTCGCGCGAGCGAGATCCTGGCCATCTGCGCGGAGTTCCTCTCCGAGGTCGTCGTCGCGCAGATGGCCGACGTACGCTGGGGCGCCTCGGAGACCGAAGCCTCCGAGGCCGACATCCTCGCGATGTATCGCTTCAAGACGGCGCGCTACAGCTTCTCCCTGCCCCTTGCCGTGGGCGCGCTCTCCGCCGGCTCCGACGCCCTGGCCGCCCCCCTGATCGAGCTCGGAGAGCTGCTGGGCACCCTTTTCCAACTGAGGGACGACGAGCTCGGCCTCTTCGGGGACATGGCCTCGACGGGCAAGGGCGTGGGATCCGACCTACGCGAGGGCAAGAAGACCCTCTTACGGGCGCGCCTCCTCGCGGCGGCTCCCCGCGGGGAACTGCCGCGGCTGGCAGCTTTGTTCGGCGGCTCGGTCGAGGCCGGCCCCGAGGATATCGCCTACATCCGGAGGCTGTCCGACGAGCTCGGCGTCGCGCGCTCCATCGAGGAGCTCTCGCGGAAAAGCGAGAAAGAGGCGCGCGCCCTCGTACATGCCCTCACGCGCCCGATCGCGAGCGAAGACGGCGGGGGCCTTGCGCCCGAAACCGCCGGACTCCTCGAAGATCTGGTCGAGTACG
>CAVZVX010000004.1:0-12949 GCA_963778775.1 uncultured Spirochaetota bacterium
GACGACGGAACGCTTACGGCCCTCGCCCAGGAAGCTTCGACGGGAGCGAGTCAGAGCCTCAAAGTTTCGCTGGAGGCGCTCTCCGAAGAAGAAAAATACGAGGTACCCGACTTCGAATTCTCTAAAAGCTCGGACGATTCGCATTTTTCTACTTTCTCGGACGAGGATTTCGCGGGCACCGACAACCTTCCCCCGAAGCCGACTCGGCCCAGCTCCTGGCCGACGTCCGATCCGAGGTCGATGCAGAGGAAGCCACGGGAAAACCCAAGGGCCGGACGCTCCAGACCGTTCTCTTCGTATTGGGAATCGTCCTGATTCTCCTGCTCTTCGGCTTCCTCGTCTATAAATTCGCCATCTCTCCGGCCTCGGCCGCGAAAGCGCAGCCGATCCCCTCGGTTCCCGCCCAACCAATCCCGACTCCAGCGCCCGCGCAAATTGAAGCCCCGGCTCCTCAGCCGGCCCAGGCGGCGCCGGTCCCGGCTCCCCAGCCGGCCGCGGAAGCGAACGAAGCGCCCGCTCCCGTCAAGAAGGTCACCAAGTTCAAAAAGCCTGGGGTCACGTATAAGATCAAGTGGGGCGATACTCTGTGGGACCTCTCGTACGCCTATTACCGGGATCCATGGGTTTATATGCGCATCGCGAAAGCGAACAAGATCAAGAATCCCGATCTCATCATCAGCGGACATAAGATCTGGATACCGGCGAAGTAGGCTCGCTGGCTTCGGAATCTACGAAAGTCCCATCGGGTCGCGTTCTGCGCCTTTTCGCATTCCTCGTCCTACTATCGGGCTTTCCGGTCCTCGTTCATTGCCAGGAGGGAGGCGCCTTCGGAATGAGTGCGGCCGATCTCGCGAAATTAATCGCCGGCAGGGACACGGCGCCGGTCCTCGTCCTGGACCAAAAGGCCCTCGACGACGTCGGCTCCTTCGGCCCTGCGGCATACTATTACCTGGGCAGCTGGATGGCTTCCCGCGATGAGGGGCAGCCTCCTCTCCCCGATGCCGGAGCCAGGACGAGGCTGCTATACCGTTTGGGCTTCGATAGGGCAAAAGGCCTTGCGCGCAGGGAAGCCGGGCTCGCCCTCGTACACGAGCTTTCTTCGGCCGGTCTATGGGGCGAGCTCCTATCCTTCTCAAAAGAGTACGATGCATCCATCGGACCCGAATGGAGCTCCGAACGTCCTCGGCTCGACGCCTTGGACGCACTCTGCCTGAACGCCGAGGAAAAGGCCCTAGTCGCCGGCATCCGCCAGGCCTACCCCGTGGAGTCGGCCGAGGACGCGGAAGCGCTCGCCTATTTTAGCGCGGCTGCCGACATGCGATCGGGCGGCAAGCATTGGGTCACAACCTTCCGTCGCCTCCTGCTCGAAATGCCCGAATCCGACTGGAGCGCCCGCGCCTACGCCCTCCTGGCGACCGAGCCAAGAATGCGCAAATTATTTTCCGTAGGGGAACTCCACGCCCTGGCGATGCGGGACGCCGTGAACCGCAAGGACTACGGGCTTGCGTATAAGGAAGCCCTTCTCGGCGCATCCGCCGCAATGGGTCGTTACGCATCGAAGGCCATGATCGCGGATGCGGGCAAGGCCTTCCTTTACGCAGGGGAGCTCAAGGACGGCGAAAGGCAATTCACGGCTGTCGGTTGGACGGCGCGTTTCTACAAGGCACGCTTCGCCATGGCCTTGGATCGACTGAAAGCGGCCGCCGAGCTTTTCAAGAAAACGTCCGCAGATGCCCCCACGCGAGCCGACGCGGACGCGGCGCGCTGGTATGCGCTCGATTGCGGCTACCGAGCTGCGCTCGAGGCCGCCGCCGCGCCGTCGCCTCCGTCCGCCGTCGAACCCTCGACGACCGCGCCGGAAGCGATTGCCGAGGCCGCCGCCGAGGCCGCGGCGCGAGAGGCTGCACTGGACAATCTTGTCGACGCTTCGGCTTCGTGGAGCGACCCGGCCGTATTTTCGGACCTGGTCAATGGGCTGTTCCGCGACGCCCTGCGCGCCCGCGACTGGAGACTCGTCGAGGAGATGGCTGCGCGCCTCGCCGGCAAGCTCACGCCCGATACGGGCGCGCGCTTGGCCTACGCGGCCGCGCGGGCCTTCGAACTCAAGCTCGACACGACCCCGGACGCTGCCTCGCGCGCCTCGGATGCGACTCTGCGCTTCGCCGCCATAGTCGAGGACGCGTCGGCGCCGCTCTACTATCGGATCATCGCGGCGTGGCGGGCCGGGATCGAGCCCGACTTCGTCCCCGGAGCCGCGCCTCTCTCCACGGCCCCGCCCGGCATTCCCTCGATCACGGGTGAAGCAGAAGCCTTCATATCGGGCATGGCATCCTTCGGACTCGTCGACATTGCCCTATCCGAAGCCAAATCGCGCCAGGCAGATCTTGACGACGAGGCTTTACATCGACTTGCCTCCCTCTTTTCCCGACTCGGCCGAGCGGACTGCGCTCTTCGCTTGACGCTCGCGCAGACCTCGCGCCCTAGCTACGAAGCCCTTCGCTCGGACTACGAGATGCTTTACCCTCGGCCCTATCTCGACGAGATACGCTCGCTTCGGCTCCCGGACCAGCTGACCGAAAGTCTGGCTTTCGGTCTTTTGCGCTCCGAGAGCCTGTTCCGAACCGACGCCCTCTCGAAAGCCGGCGCCATGGGTCTTTCCCAGCTGATGCCGTCCACCGCTGCGGAACAGGCTAAGACCCTCGGGCTTTCGACTTACGACCTCTCATCCCCGAAGGATAACCTGGCGATAGGCCTTGCGTACTTTTCCTCCCTCCTCATACGGGTAGACGGCAGGCCCCTGCGCGCCATTATGGCCTACAACGCCGGCTGGGGTCGGCTTAAGGCCTGGGCTATCGAATCTGGCGATCTTCCCGACGACCTTATGATAGAGGCGCTCGGCTTGGGCGAAACGAGGCAATACTGTCGAAATATCCTGCAGTCCACGGTGATCTACGGGCTTTTATACTATGGGAAGACCATCGGCGAGACTGTCGGGGAATTGGTCGAAGGGGAGGATGCTAGCGGCCCGCATGTCCGATGAGAAACCCGCTTCAAGCCGCCATCGAGAACAGCATCCCCGGCGCGGCCAGGGACGCCGACGCCGAGGGGGCGTAGGGGAGGGCGGGGGCCGTGGCGATGGCGTGGATTTCGGCGCTGTACTGCTGAATAAGGGCGTCAACGCGGGCAGGACTGCGTTCGTCCAAGATTTCGGCGGCCCGAGGCTGGGACTTGGCGCTTTCGAGCTGGCCGATGAGGACATCGAGGATATGAAGCTTGTCGATGCTGTAGGCCGCCATCCCATCCTGGGCGGCGACGCCCGATACATGGGCGAAATTGGCGTAGAGGGCCTGGCTCCTCAGCACGGGTACGGTCGCCCTACCCTCCCCGTAGCGGGCGGCATAAACGTAAGCGAGCGGAATATAACTGCTTGCTATCGCTTCCATATCGGTTTCCTTCCTCCATTTCGAATATCGGAAGTCGGACCGGGGAGATTAACGAAATATCGCAAGAGGGGAAAGGTTCACTTCTTCGATGCTTTAAGGAGCCTGTCATTGATCGCCGCGCCGAGGCCGCGGTCGGGCGCCTTCTCGGCCCATATCTCGTCGTAGCCTCCCGCGTCGAGCTCGTGGAGGGCGGCGAAGAGCCCTGCAGCGGCCTCTACGAGATCTCCCGTCGGCGAAAGGTATCGCGCGAGGGCGAAGCGTTCGGTCCTAGTCTCCAAGCCGGCTCCCGAGACCGCGCTCAGGATGATGGCCGCGGCCCTTCCCCTCGGCTTGGCCGAGCCGATCGTCCCGGCGTCGATCAGATACAAGGGCGTGCGAGGGGCATAGTGGCTCTGAAGAAGGCCAGGGCTCGCGATCGGGAGTGCGTCGGCCGCCGCGCGCGCGCCTATAGGCCCGATCACGGCCTCGATCGCCTCGGTGGTCATCCCGCCGGGCCGGAGGACGCGAGGCGGATCGACGGTCATATCGAGGACGGTAGATTCCACTCCCACGGCGCAGGGGCCTCCGTCGACGATGAGATCCACTTTATCTCCCAGTCCCCGCGCGACGTGCTCGGCCAGCGTGGGAGAAAGGTAGCCGAAAGGATTCGCGCTCGGCGCGGCGACGGCGGTTCTCGAATAGGCGATTATCGCGCGCGCGACGGAATTGGCCGGCAGGCGGATGGCCACCGTTCCGAGGCCGCTCGTGACGATATCGGGCAGCTCTTCGCGCTTGGGCAGGACGAGGGTCAGGGGACCGGGCCATAGCGCCCTCATGAGGGCGCGGATCTTAGGCCCGCTCGCGTCGGCGACTCGAGCCACCTCGTCCATGGAGCTCACGTGCACGATGAGGGGATCGAAGCTCGGCCGGGCCTTCGCCTCGAAGATGCGCGCCACGGCGCGGGAGTCGAAGGCGTCGGCTCCGAGCCCGTAGACGGTCTCGGTCGGGAAGGCTACGAGTCCCCCGGCGGCGATGCATTCTCCCGCGCGGCGGAGCGCGCAGTCCTCTACACCCAGGATTTCCATTTCGGATGCCCCTACTTAAGCGATCCCGACTCGGGCCGGGCATAGGCATCCGGTCCGAGCGCCTCGAGCCTTTCCGCCTTGGCCAGCACCTCGGCCTCCATTCGGGCGGCGTATTCGGCGAGGGCCTTGGCGAGAGGGGGACGGGAGGTGGCGAGAATGCGCGCGGCGAGGAGGCCAGCGTTGCGACCCCCGTCCACGGCGACCGTAGCGACGGGGATGCCCGGCGGCATCTGGACTATGGACAAGAGGCTGTCGAGGCCATCGAAAGCCTTTCCCCGTATCGGCACTCCGATGACGGGCAGGGTAGTGAGGCTCGCCGTCATGCCGGGCAGGTGGGCCGCGCCTCCAGCTCCCGCGACGATCACCTCGATGCCGCGTGAAGCGGCTCCCCTCGCGTACTCCACGAGGCGTTCGGGTGTCCTGTGCGCGGACACGATCGTCGTCTCGCATTCGACGCCTAGTTCGGCGAGGACACGCGAGGTCCCGGCCATGACGGCGAGGTCCGAGTCGGAACCCATGATAATCCCTACGAGCGCTGTTTTCATCGCAAGCATCCGCCTGATGATATGACGTCGGGTTCCCGATGGGCAACGGGGCTCCGGCCATGCCGCTGCCGGCGGAATCGTCGAATTGTCCTTGAGGAGTCTCCGAGACTGTCTCATAATGATACTATGAAAACTCTCACCGACACTGCCTCCCTGATTGACCCCGTTCGCGGCATAGTCACCTTCCGCTTCCTCGGGGACGCCGAGCTTCTCGATCTCATCGCCCACTCCGAAGCCCTCGAACTCGAGGAGGGCGAGGTTATCGTCGAAGAGGGGGAGCTGAGCCCCTTTTTTTTCGGTATCGCGGAAGGTACGGTATCGGTGAGCGTCGGCGAGGAGGACAAAAAGGTCTACGTCAACTCCCTTGGGGCAGGGGACGTCTTCGGGGAGGCGGGCATCTTTATGAAGGTTCCCCGTACCGCCACCGTCACGGCCCAGGAAAAGACGATAATACTGAGAATGCACCGTGCGGAGCTGGCCGGATTCCTGAAACGTCACGCCGAGGCAGGCAATAAAATACTCCTGGTCCTGATTTACGGTCTTTTGCGTAAGCTCAAGCTCGCCGACCAGGAGCTCGCCTACGAGCGCAAGTCGGACATGGTCCAGGAAGACGTGGACGCCATGGTAGACAGCCTCTTCGGAGGGAAGGACTAAACGGTCTTTCTTTCCCATGCCGCGAGGATGGAGTCTATCGCCGCGTCGAGGACCGGGTCGATCTTTTGCCTTTCGGGATCCGCCATGAACCACGCGGCCGATTCGCGCATACCCTCCTGGAAGCTCACCGTCGTACGGAATTCCGGTACGAGCCGCTTGAGCTTGGAACAGTCGAAGAGGGCGCTATAGCTCTTGTCGCCCAGGAAGTGAGGGCCGAGCTCCGGATCTACGGTCGCGATGAAATCCGAGGGAACGTGGACGACCTTGGGCGGCTCGGCTCCGATGGCGGCCGAGATGGTCGCATGGATCGCGTCCCAGGTCAGGGCCTGATCGCCCATGATCTGCACGGCCTCGCCGATGGCCGCGGGATTGCCCAGGAGGCCGACGAGCCCTACGGCGAAATCGCGGGCATGGGTCAGCGTCCAAAGGGATTGTCCGTCTCCGTGGATGACGACTCTTCGGCCGTCGCGAAGGCGCTTGGGCACCGTGAAATCGGCCGAGCCGAAGGCCGTGGGCATCCATCTGGAGCAATACGTGTGCGAGGGCCTCACGACGGTATACGGAAAGCCCTTCGATCGGAACTCCTCCTCCAGCCGCCTCTCGCAATCGATCTTGTCTCGGGAATATTTCCAGAATGGATTCACGAGAGGCGTCGACTCGGTGATCACGTGGTGCACGGGAGGCTTTCGGTAGGCCGATGCCGAGCTGACGAACATGAATTGCCGCGTCCGGCCGCTGAAGAGCCGGATATCCTCTTCGATATGGTCGCGGTTGAACGCCACGAAATCCACGACGGCGTCGAAGAGCTCGCGCCCTAGCGCCCGAGCGGCAGCCGCCTCGTCCCTGACGTCGGCGGACAGCGCTACGACACCCGCCGCGGTCTCGCGAGCCTTCGTCCCTCTATTGAGATGCCAGACTTCCATCCCCTTCGCCAGGGCGCGCAAGGTACAATCGCCGGACAGGTTTCCCGTCCCTCCGATGAACAATACTCTCATATCGCCTCCATGATCGAATATCCGGATTGCGCCGCGTCGCATTCCGTTTCAAGCAGTTCCCGAAAACGGGAGGCGCAGGCGGCGAGCCGTTCAGCGCCCTCGGCGGCGGGAGCGTAGACGACCGCGACGACATCGCGCGCATCGTCGAATACCTTGGTTGCCATCGCGTCCTTGACGGGGTTGCCGCAGGGCTCCCATCCTTCGGAGGAGCGTCGGCAGACGACCAGGAGGTCCTCGAGATCGATCTCCTGACCCGAGTGGTTGAAGATAAAGGATTCCCCCGCCGCGCCGCGTCTCAAAAACAGCTCCCTTCCCGCCTTGGCCGCGTCGAAGACGCTGGCTGGATAGCCCCACTCCAGGCTCACGGCGTTGTTGACGTCCACGGGGCCGTTGACCAGGGGAAAGCCGCCTTCGAGCTCCGGCTTCAGGGCCGTCGCGAGTAGGTACTCGCTTGAAGGCTTGGCCCGACCGGCGGGCTTGTACTTCCCGTGCCGCAGCATGTCGCGCACGGCCGCCTTCCGCTCCGGCGGCAGGAAGGCTTCCCCCGTTTCGCGCACGCGCGCGAGTAAGGACGATAGGTAAGGCGGGGGCGCCTCGGTCTTGGGGCTGCCCGGCAGGCCGCGCCCCCAGACGAGGGCTGCTCGGATGCGGCTTCCGTTCAGGCTCGGGTCGAAAGCGAGGGAAAAGCCCTCGTCCGTTTTCATGGGCCTAGTCTAGCCTATGCGCCTCCTCCTGCGCTATGGCGCGAACCGCGGCGCTTGCTTCATCGAATTACTCCTCGTCACGATCCTGATGCGTTTTCTCGCGGACTCGGCTCGAGCTATCGCCTCCTCGGCCGTAGCGTCCAGCGCGGTCAGGTGTCCCATCTTGCGGAAGGGACGGAGCTCTCGCTTGCCATAGAGGTGGATTGAGACGCCCGGTATGGCCAAGGCCTCCTCGAGGCCGAGATACTCGGGCCTTCCCGACTCTCCCGGCTCGCCGAAGAGATTGACCATCATGGCCGGGGCCAGGAGCTCGGAAGAACCGAGGGGATAGCCGAGGAGGAGGCGGATGTACTGGTCGAATTGGCTCGAAGCGCAGGCCTCTATGCTGAAGTGGCCCGAGTTGTGCGGCCGGGGCGCGACCTCGTTGACCAGGAGCCCGCCCGAGCGCGTCAGGAACATCTCGACGCCGAAGACTCCCGCCGAGCCCGAGCGGGGCGAGCCCGAGGCGACGGAGGCCTCGCAAAGCGCGGCGACGCAGGCGACGGCGAGCGCCTCGGCCCGGTCGCGTTGCGCCACCCCTACTCGAGCGGGCGCTAGCACCGATTCGCAAAGATTGGCCCGGGGGTCGAAAACCATCTCGACGCAGGGATAGACCGCCGTGGAGCCGTCGGGGGCCAGGGCGACGACGACGGCGAGCTCCTTCTCGATATCCACCTTTCCTTCGAGGAATGAGGGGCAAGTCAGGATGCCCGGGTCGTCGGGGCCCTCCACAATCGAGACCCCGCGGCCGTCGTAGCCTCCGGAACGCGCCTTCTGCACGAGAGGAAAGCCGCCGAGGGCGGCCGCTGCCGCGGAGAGCGAGGCTGCCGTGGGCGCGTCGCCCTCTACTGGGGCGGAGGCTGCGGTCGGTATGCCGGCGGCGCCGATGACTCGCTTCTGCTCGAGCTTGTCGCGTATCGCGGCCAGTATCCCGGCGGCGGGGAGGACGATCTTGCCGCGGCGCTCGAGCTCGCGCAGCGCCTCGATGCTGACGCCCTCGATCTCATAGGAGAGGATGTCCACTTCCTCAGCGAATTCAAGCACCGACTCGTAGTCGGTTAGGACTCCGACGTGCGTGGCGTCCGCTATCTCGGCCGCGGGCGAGGGGTACTCGGGCGTGAGGACTTCGATGCGGGCGAGATACTTCCTCGCCTCTTCGATGGCCATGCGCCCGAGCTGGCCTCCGCCGATGATGCCTATCTTGCGCATTGGAGGCCCCCTTCGGACTATACTTTCCCGAAATGTTCTTCCTAATGAATGGCATGAGGGGTACTGCATAACCCGCATTCCGTTAACCAAGCAACCCGTGCCGCGCGATCCGGTCGGGGCAGGATACGCTGGGTCCCGCGCCTAATCGGTCTGGGCTTCGTTCTTGCCCGTCACGCGCTGGCCCGGCGTGGTCTCGACATCGGGCAGAAGGCTCGGTTGACGGGGAAGCTCGCGCGACGCGGCCGGGCGCCCAAGCACGTCCGGATTGTGAATGAGGTCGCGGGGCTTCGAGCCCTTGGCGGGGCCGACGATTCCCTTCTCCTCCATGAGCTCGACCAGGCGCGATGCCCGATTATAGCCTATCTTGAGCCTCCGCTGAATGTAGGAGGCGCTTGCCTTGCCCTGCTGGAGGACGATCTCCAGAGCCTTCTCGAACAGGGGATCGTCGTCCTCATCGCCGAAGAGGGAAGGCTCGTCCTCGTCGTCCTCGTCGATGAATATCTCTTCGTCGATATATTCCGGTTCGCCCAGCGTCTTCACGAACTCGACGGCCTTTTCGACCTCCTCTTCCGAGACGTAGGCCCCCTGCATGCGTATGGGGAAGGGGTCCCACGCGGTGGCGACGAGCATGTCCCCCCGTCCGAGAAGCTTCTCGGCTCCCGACCATGTCGATGATTATGCGGCTGTCGAACTTGCTCGCGACCATGAAGGCGATGCGGCTGGGGATGTTGGCCTTGATCAGGCCGGTTATGACGTCGATGCTCGGCCGCTGGGTGGCGAGCACGAGGTGTATGCCCACGGCGCGCGACATGGCCGCGAGACGCGCGAGGGTGGACTCGAGCTCCTTTCCGGTCGTGGCCATGAGGTCGGCGAACTCGTCTATGATCACGACGATATAGGGCAGGCGCTCGGCGGCGTAGCCCTTGTCCCGGATCTTGCGATTGTAGTTCTTCACGTCGCGAACGCCGGCGCGGTCGAGGAGGCTATAGCGTCGCTCCATTTCGCAGATGCAGTATTGCAGCGCCTGGAAAGCCCTCTTGGGCTCGGTAATGACCGGCGTGAGAAGGTGGGGTATGTCGTTGTAGAGCTTGAGCTCGACGATCTTGGGGTCGATGAGAAGGAGCTTCACCTCCTGGGGAGAGCGTCTGTAGAGGATGGAGAGGATTATCGAATTCACGCAGACGGACTTTCCCGAGCCTGTGGCCCCGGCGATGAGGAGGTGGGGCGTCTGGGTGAGGTCGATGAACTGCGCCTCGCCCGCGATATCCTTGCCGAGGATTATCGGTATCTCCATCTTCGTCGTCTTAAAGGCTTCGTTCTCGACTATCTCGCGAAGGGACACGATCGAGCGTCTTTCGTTGGGGACCTCGATGCCCACCGCGTGCTTGCCCGGTATGGGGGCGACGATGCGCACGCTCGAGGCGGCGAGCCTCAGGGCGATGTTGTCTCCGAGATTCGTGATCTTGGAAAGCTTGACGCCCGGAGCGGGCAATATCTCGAACATCGTGATGACGGGACCTTTACGGATCCCCGTCACCTCGGCCTCGATCTTGAATTCCGCCAAGGTCTCGCGCAGCACCTCTGCCGAGCGCTTGGTCTTTTCGTCGACGATCCAGTATTCGCCGTCGGGATAGGCGGTGAGGATGCCCTCCGAAGGGACGGCGTAGGGCTTGTCCTTGCGCCGCAAGGCCCGGAGCGAGAGGACACGCTCGAGCGCGGCGGCCTTCGCGGCCTCGGCGGCCTGGGCATGCATGGGCGGCACGGATGTAAACTCGATACGGCGGTCGCCCTCGATCTCCACGAGGGTCTCCTCGCGGTCGCGGTCCGCCTCGGGAGCTTCGGCTTCCGCCGCTTCATCCGCCCCCTCTTCCTCAGCATCCGCGATGTCCTCCGCATCGTCGATCTCGCCGATGGCGCGAAATCGGGGAAGGGGAGGAAGCTCGGGAACTCGGAAATCGAAGCTTCCCTCCATCTTCTCGCGATCCGAAACCAGGCCGGCTTCGCGGGACGGGGAGGGAATCGAGGAGGAAGCGGAGGAGGAAGCAGGCCGCTATACGGACGCGGGGGGGCTCGGTTTCGGAAGAGCCGAAGCCCGCGATGGTTTTCGCGGCGTAGATTATGAAAGCGACGAGGGCGAGGGCGAGCGCGATGCCAGCCGCGACCAGGGCCGGGAGTCCCACCGCTCCCAGGTATGGATGGTCGGAGAGAAAGGGTTCGGGCTCGGCGCCGAGACGCGCGACGGCCAGAAGAGGGAGAAATGGAAGGACCGAGCCGGAGAGGCCTACGATCGCTGCCGGACGCCAACCCGGCGTAAAAGCGATGACGGCGGAGGCCGCCAGCCAGAGCGGCACGAAGGCGGCAGCCCATGAAAAGGCTCCGAGGAGAAATGAGCCGGGGCTCGCGAAAAACGATTCATGTCCGGTCGCGGAGCTCGCCGCGACGATCGAAGCGATACAGAAAACGGACGAGGCGGCCAGGGCGGATCCGAGTATTATATTGTAGACCGAAGCGCTTGGCCTGACTGACATTGACATGGAACTCCCTGATTCGCGGGCTAGTGATACTATCGGCAATCTCGGCCCTCTCGGTTAGGCGCGAATAGGCTCATGCCTCTTTTCATATATGGGAAATATATATACATTATTCTTTCGCGCGAGACGGGGGGAAGCTGCCCCGAAAGGATGTACAATGGTTATCGAGAAAGATCGAGTCGTGACGATAGACTATAAGCTTCGGGACGCTGGAGGCGAGGTGTTGGATTCGTCGGACTCTTCCGAACCGCTTATTTATCTGCACGGAAACGAAAACATCATCGCGGGTCTCGAAAGACGGCTTTTAGGGAAGCAGGCAGGCGACGAAATATCCTGTGTCGTTCCCGCGAATGAAGGCTATGGCGAGCGCGATGAAGCTCTCGTCTTCAAAGTCGGGAAATCCGAATTCGGCGACGACACGCCCATCGAGATCGGAATGCAATTCGAAGCTCATGGCGAGGACGGAGCTCAGATCGTCACCGTGATGGGAATCGAGGGCGACGAGGTCACGATCGACGCCAACCACCCGCTCGCCGGCGAGGAACTCCATTTCACGGTCAAGGTCGTCGATGTGCGCGAGGCCACCGCCGAAGAGCTCGAACACGGTCATATCCATGCGGACTGCAACTGCGGCTGCGACGGAAATCGAGGCGAAACCTGCGATGCCGGCTGCGGACACGGCGGGTGCGATTGCTCGAGCTAGCGATGCGTCGCCGGCGACGCCCATGCGCCTCAAGAGCCTCGATATAGTCATAGCATTGGCGACGGCGGGCGCTGTCGCCTTCGCTGCCCTCTCGGCCTATGGGCCCGGCAGCGGCCAGGAGAGCGCCGTCCTCAAAGGCAAGGGCGGCGAGTGGGTGTACCCCCTTTCTACCGACCGGGAAGTCCGCGTCGCCGGACCTCTCGGCGAGACGGTCGTGCTGATAAGGGGAAGGTCCGTGCGCATCATAGACTCGCCCTGCCCCAACAAGACCTGTATCGCGGCCGGCGCCATCGATAGGCCTGGGCAATGGCTGGCATGCCTCCCCAACCAAGTTTTCGTCAGTGTCGAGGGTAGGAGGAAGGATGACGGCATCGACGCCTCCGTCTACTGACGCCAGGGGAAAGACCTACGCCGATATCACGGCCCTTCTCGGAGCATTCTGCTTCTTCCTATCGGCCCTCGAATACATGGTGCCCAAACCCCTGCCCTTCATGCGGCTCGGCATCGCCAACCTGCCCATCCTGCTCGCCGTAGACCTGCTTCCGCTGCCCTGGTACCTCGCCTTGGCCCTCGTGAAGGTTTTCGGCATGAGCGTCATATCCGGCTCCCTCTTCTCGTACGTGGCGCTCTTCTCCCTCGCCGGGACCCTTGCGGCGGCCATTGTCATGTGGCTTGCGCGCAAGGCCGCAGGCGCCTTGATAAGCGCCGTGGGCGTCTCCATCCTGGGCGCGGTAGCGTCGAACGCCGCGCAAATGGGCCTCGCCGGCCTCATCGTATTCGGCGACGCGGTGCGGCTCATCGCTCCGCCCTTCCTCGCCGCCGGCCTCGTGACCGGCGCCTTCCTCGGCGTCTTCGCCGAGCTCTTCTCCGCCAGATCGGCCTGGTACGCGCGGGCGACGGAAGAGACTCATGGATAGGGAGCGCCGGCGCGATCGTTGGAGCTCGCTCTTCTCGCCCTGGGCCCTCGCCGCCGCCGGAGCGTCGATCGCCGCCGCCTTCCTTTTCCAGCGCTCTCTCGCGATCAGGGCGATTATGTTCCTGTGCTTCTTGGGCGCGGCATGG
>CAVZVX010000005.1:0-4887 GCA_963778775.1 uncultured Spirochaetota bacterium
CAGGTATCCGCCCTCAAGTCGGGGAGATGGCAGGTCGGCATAGGCGCTACGATCCGTGGCAAGACGCTGGGCATTTACGGCTACGGCCGCATCGGAAGGGTAGTCGCCGGCTACGGAGCGGCTTTCGGCATGGACGTGCTCGTTTGGGCGCGCGAGCCTTCCCTCGCGCGGGCTCGCGCCGACGGCTATTCGATCGCCCCCGACAAAGTGGCCCTTTTCGATCGGAGCGACGTCCTTTCCCTCCACCTCCGCCTGATCGACGAGACCCGCGGCATCGTCTCCGCCGCCGACCTCGCGCGCATGAAGCCGACGGCGCTCCTCGTGAACACCAGCCGCGCCGGCTTGATCGAGCCGGACGCCCTCGTCGCCGGTTGCGGGCGGGCCGCCCGGGCATGGCGGCGGTGGACGTCTACGAGTCCGAGCCTCTGACGGACGCGAGCCATCCCTTGCTGACTCAGGAGAACGCCGTCTGCACGCCGCACATCGGCTACGTCACCCGCGACGAGTACGAACTCCAGTTCGCCGACATCTTCGACCAGATCGCGGCTTTCTACGCCGGAGCTCCCATAAACGTAGTGAATCCGGAGGCGCTCCTGTTGCCGAAATCGGTCACCGTCATAAAACTGCCCGGATAGCGTCCGGAGCCTTCCGGCGGGGACGGTCCTCGTCGAGCCTGAAGCCTTTTCGCAACAGGCTCTCGAACACGGATGCGGTCGCCCATCGCTTGAATGAAGTGAACAACATGGCCTCCCTGGTCACCGTCGTCCGCAAGGGCGGCCGCTTCGCGCGCACCAGGGCGGCGACGACGTCGGCCACAACCTCGGTGCAGAAGCGCGGCGAACTTCGAACTCCTTCATCCGTTCCTCGAATCGCCGCCTCCAGTGCGCGTAGGCGGGCGAAGACGCGGCCGATGCGGCGGCCGAATAGAGCTTCGTCCTGATGGCGCCGGGCTCGGGGCACAGGCGCTGACCCGTATCCCGAATGGCTCGAGCTCGAAGCGGAGAGTCTCGGTGAGAGACTCGAGCGCCGCCTTGCTTGCGTTGTAGAAGCCCCAGAACGGCAAGGGCACGATGCCGGCGAGCGAGGTCAGATTGACGATCCTGCCCGAGCCGCGCTCGCGCATCCCCGGACTCGGCCTGGAGCATCCGGACCGAGCCGAAGAAGTTGGTCTCGAATTGGGCCCTCGCGGATTCGAGAGGCGTCTCCTCGACGGCTCCGACCGAGAGGGAGCCCGCGTTGTTCACCAGGACATCGATGCGCCCGGCTATGTCCATCACCATCCGGACGCAGCCGCGCACGCTCTCGTCGGAGCGGACGTCCATCGCGAGCATGTGAACCGCGCCATGATCACCGGCGGGCGCGCGGGAGGCGCCGAACACCACCAGGCCGTCCTCGGCGAGCCGTTCCGAGATGGCCTTGCCGATTCCGCCGGACGCGCCGGTTACCAGGGCCGTCATGACTTTTCGCTCTTCCATGAATGCCTCCCTTTCGGGATCCGGTGGGTCCGGGACCTGCCGGATTCGCACTATATGACGGCGTGAGAGATCGGAAATGTGCGGTCGCCGGAGATAAAAAATGGATTATACTTTCCGCACAGGATCCGGCGATCGCGACGTCCTAGTAATAGGAGGCACTTTACGGACACTACACTACTGCTCGAGGCCGCGCGCGCCGGAGACCGGTCGGGCTTCGGTCGCCTCGTGGAGCCGTTCAGGCGCGAGCTCCTCGTTCATTGCTATCGGATGCTCGGGTCTTTGCAGGACGCGGAGGACCTGGTGCAGGAAAGCCTCTTGCGCGCCTGGCAGAAGCTCACGACCTTCGAAGGCCGGGCGTCGTTCCGATCCTGGCTGTACAAAATAGCGACGAACGCCTGCCTCGACGCCCTCGACCGCCGTCCGCGCCGGACCTTGCCGTCCGCCCGCTCGCCCTCTTCGGATCCGGGCGCCCCGCCCGCGGGGCCCGTAATCGAGCCGATCTGGCTCGAGCCCTTCCCCGACGATTTCCTGGACGAGGCGAACCGGACTCCCGAGGCGCGCTTCGACGCCCACGAGAGCATTACGCTCGCCTTCCTGTCCGCCCTGCAGGCCTTGCCGCCCCGTCAACGCGCGGTCTTGATACTATGCGACGTGCTGGAATGGAAAGCCGACGAGGCCGCCCAAGCCCTCGGCATCACGTCGAGCTCGGTGAGCAGCGCACTGCACCGCGCTCGAGTAACGCTGGCTAAATCCTACCGCTCGCGCGACCTGACCTCCATGTCGCCCGAGCCGGCGGACGAACGGACTCGATCCTTGCTGGATCGATACGTGCGGGCCTGGGAGAGCGCGGACATAGACGCCCTCGTCGGCCTGCTCAAGGACGATGCGGCCTTCACGATGCCGCCATCCCCGTCCTGGTACCGGGGTAAGGCCGCGATCCGCGATTTCCTGGAGCTCGTGGTCATGGCGGATCCCGCGCTTTCCCGATTCCGCTTCATGCCGACGAAGGCCAACGGCCAGAGCGCCTACGGCTGGTACCGACTCGACGATTCGGACCATAGGTTTCATGGCTTCGCGATCCAGGTAGTCGGGCTCGAAGGCGAGCTGGTCTCCGATATCACCACCTTCATGAATCCGGCGTTGTTCGCGCGCTTCGGCTTGCCCGACTCCACGGAAGCGAGTTGATGAGATGCGGGGAATGCGAGCGGGCGCTCGCCTGCCCGTTCGACGTCGGACCGATAGGCGACCAGGGCGTCAATCGCCGGTCGGTTCCCTTACGAGGAGGAGCGTGAGCTTCCTGCCGAGAAAGGGAGCCTCCCGCTCGATAATCATGAGCTTTCCCAGCATGGTGCCCATCTTCCCGCCGGTCATCGCCTTCATCCGCTCGTTCTCGTGCGGCATGATGTATTCTTTCACCCGGCGGATGCCGTCGTCGAGATTCTTCGTAATCTTCTGGACGCCGACGACCCAAACGACGTTCGAGGCGGAAAAGGCATAGGGCCCGAGCTGGCTCCCCGACGCGCTCGCGATCACCAGCTCGCCGCTCTCGGCGACCGCATGGACGCTTCCCAGGAAGTAGTCGGCGAGTATCGCCTGCCGCCGCAACGCAGCCTGCTTCGCGGGATCCTTCTCGGCGACGATGTCCTCCTTGAGATTCTTCCAGGGATGAGCCTTCGAGATGAGGTAGTCCTCGAACCCGATCTCCTTGAGCGTCAGCGAGGCGCCGGTCATGACGGTGGCCCCGGCCGGGATGATGGATTTGACGCGCTCGAGCGCATCGGCCCTCGTGCCCACGATCTCCACCGCGATGCCCCGCGCCTTGACCGCGGCCGCCGCCGTTTCTATCGATTTCTCATCCGGCAACGAATTAACGTTCATCTTGTATTCTCCTTGGGGAAAAACTAAGCAGATCGGGAGTATTAGTCAAATATATTTACTAATATTTTTTACCGAAAAGGAGTATGTTTGTCGCATGAGGCCGAAGGACCGAGTCGTCCGACACTGCTCGCCCGACGCGTTGAAGCTGCTCGGGGACTATACGACGCTGCGGATCATCGATTTCCTCTCCGAGTCCGCCCTTCGCTTCACGGACCTTCGACGCGCCCTCGTCGACACCAACGCGGGCGCGTCGAAGGTCGGTCAAGCGCAGGGCGGACTCGGAGAGGAAATCGATGATCCGAAGAGTCGTATAGTCGCCGAGCAGCTTGAGCGCGTCGGGCGAGCAGTGCCGGACGACTCGATCCTTCGACCTCATACGACAATCATACTCCTTTTCGGTAAAAAGTATTAGTAAAAATATTTGACTAATGCTTCCGATCTGCTTAGTTTCTCCCCAAGGAGAATACACGATGAGCGTTAATTCGGTACCGGATGAGAGGTCGATAGAAGTGGCGGCGGCCGCGGTCAAGGAGCGGGGCATCGCGGTGGAGATCGTGGGCACGAGGGCCGATGCGCTCGAGCGCGTCAAGTCCATCATCCCGGCCGGGTCCACCGTCATGACCGGCGCCTCGTTGTCGCTCAAGGAGATCGGGTTCGAGGACTACCTCATCTCGAAAACCCATTCTTGGAAGAACCTCAAGGAGGACATCGTCGCCGAGAAGGATCCCGCCAAGCAGGCCGCGCTGCGACGGCAGGCGATACTCGCCGACTACTTCCTGGGAAGCGTCCACGCGGTCGCCGAGAGCGGCGAGCTGGTGATCGCGAGCGCGTCGGGGAGCCAGCTCGGGCCCTATGCCTTTTCCGCCTCGAACGTCGTTTGGGTCGTCGGCGTCCAGAAGATCACGAAGAATCTCGACGACGGCATCCGCCGGGTGAAAGAATACGTCATGCCGCACGAGAACGAGCGGATGAAGGCGATGACCGGCGGGAAGATGGGCACCGTGCTGGGAAAGCTCATGATTATCGAGCGGGAGGCTCCCTTTCTCGGCAGGAAGCTCACGCTCCTCCTCGTAAGGGAACCGACCGGCGATTGACGCCCTGGTCGCCTATCGGTCCGACGTCGAACAGGCGGGCGAGCGCACGTTCGCATTCCCCGCATTTCATCAACTCGCTTCCGTGGAATCGGCCAAGCCGAAGCGTGCGAACAACGCCGGATTCATGAAGGTGGTGATATCGGAGACCAGCTCGCCTTCGAGCCCGACTACCTGGATCGCGAAGCCATGAAACCTATGGTCCGAATTCGAGTGGGTCCGCCGTAGGCGCTCTGGCCGTTGGCCTTCGTCGGCACGAAACGGAATCGGGAAAGCGCGGGATCCACCATGACCCACGAGCTCAAGGAAATCGTGGATCGCGACCTTGCCCCGGTACCAAGACGGGGATGGTGGCATAGTCAAGGCCGCGTCGTCCTTGAGCAGGCCGACGAGGGCGTCTATGTCCGCGCTCTCCAGGCCCGCACGTAGCGATCCAGCAAGGA
>CAVZVX010000006.1:0-5471 GCA_963778775.1 uncultured Spirochaetota bacterium
CGCCTTGACCGCGGCCGCCGCCGTTTCTATCGATTTCTCATCCGGCAACGAATTAACGTTCATCTTGTATTCTCCTTGGGGAAAAACTAAGCAGATCGGGAGTATTAGTCAAATATATTTACTAATATTTTTTACCGAAAAGGAGTATGTTTGTCGCATGAGGCCGAAGGACCGAGTCGTCCGACACTGCTCGCCCGACGCGTTGAAGCTGCTCGGGGACTATACGACGCTGCGGATCATCGATTTCCTCTCCGAGTCCGCCCTTCGCTTCACGGACCTTCGACGCGCCCTCGTCGACACCAACGCTCCCACCCTCATCGACAGGCTGAGGCGCATGACGGAAGCCGGCTTCCTGAAGCGTACCGAGGCGACCCTCGACAAAAAGTCGGTACTGTACGAGCTCTCCGAGGAAGGCAAGGCCTTGATTCCCGTATTGCGCGAGATCCAGAAATTCGCCATGCGTCATTTCCCGGAAACGGAACCCTGAGACGATCATCGCGCCTGAACCCTACGGACGCGCCTCGGCCATTCGGGAGCGGGGCCGCTCCATCACCAGAGGTCGTGCACGGGCCTGCGGATCAGGCGATCGTAAACCGATCGAACGGCTTCCATCTGGGCCGGGGTCAAAGGAGGCAGGGCCGAAGCCATGACATTGGACTTAATCTGCTCGGGCCTGGACGCGCCGGGGATAATCGTCGAAACCTCGTCGAACATCAGAATCCAGCGCAAGGCCCAGGTCGATAAAGGCCGATCTCCGGGGAATACGGCTTTAAGCTCCTCTACTGCCTTCAGCCCCGTGCCATAGTCCACGCCTGAAAAGGTCTCACCCTTGTCGAAGGAAGCGCCATCGCGGTTGAAAGCTCGGTGATCCTGCGGGCCGAATGCGGTGTCGGCGCGGAACTTGCCTGTGAGCATTCCGCTGGCCAGCGGGACCCTGACGATGAGGCCGACCTTTTTCTTCGCCGCCTGCGCGAAAAGAAGCTCGGAGGGACGAAGCCTGAAAAGGTTGAAGATTATCTGGATCGTCGCTACTGAAGGGTATTCGATCGCCTTCAGCCCCTCTTCGACCTTCTCCACGCTCACCCCGAGGTTCAAGATCTTTCCCTCCTCCTTCAGGCGGTCGAAGAGCTCGAATATCTCAGGCCGATAAAGAACATCCGTCGGCGGGCAATGGAGTTGGATCAAATCGAGAGTCTCCACCCCGAGACGACGCAGACTTTCTTCGACGTAGCCCCTCAAGACGGAAGGGCTGTACCCCGAAGAGACGTGCGGCGAGATTTGCCTACCGCATTTGGTGGCGACGCGGAATCGGCCCGGATGTCGCTTGAGGGCCCTCCCGATAGCCTTTTCGCTCAGGCCATCCGAGTAGACATCGGCCGTGTCGATAAACGTGATTCCGAGCTCGACGGCCTCGTCCAAGATCCGGTCTGCGAGCGCGTCGTCGAATTTCTGACCCCAGGTCCCGCCCAACTGCCAAGTCCCCAGACTGATTTCGGAGACGGGGAATAGCGTCTTACCGAGAATTCGGTTTTGTATTGGTTTATTCGTTTGACATCCTCCGTTTATCGGTTCTTATCCATTAGTATACTACCGTCCATAACGTGATTGAACTGGTACCCTGAAGAGCTCCGGCGTGGCAGCGCCCGAAATTTCCGCCTCCATCAAGTGCTTCAATCCACGCGCCCGCGCTAACCCCGCTCGAGTATCGAATCCGACCAGAGTAGCTCGAGAAAATCCCGCCAGGGCAGGACTTCGACCCCGCCCAACATCCTCGGTCGGTCCTCCCTGCACACCAGGATGAAGCGCCGTATCCCGCCTTCCTCGCGGAGGGCTCGCAGGCCCGACGTGTGCTTCTCCTGCGCCATCGTAGCGGCTTTCACCCCGACGGCGACCTCGCCGTCGAGGACGAAGTCCACCTCGTATCCGGAGAGCGAACGCCAGTACGAGAGGATCCCTCTCGGTCTGCGGTAATCGATCCAGGCCTTGAGCTCTAGGAAGATGAAGTGCTCGAAGAACTCCCCGAAGTCCGCGCTCTCGGGCGCGATAGGAGGAAGCCTCCGCAGTGTCCGCACGACGCCGAGATCGAAGAGATAGAACTTGGCCGTCTCGACGGACTTGCGTTTCACCGTCCGAGTGAAGGGCGCGAGTTCGAAGCCGAGAAGGGTATCGACGAGGATTTCGTACCAGAGCTTCACCGTCTGCCTGGGCACCATCGAGTCGCTGGCGACGTTCGTGTAGTTGATCATGCGCGCGTTGGTCGATGCCGCGACCTGAAGGAAGCGGGCGAAGGCCGGCAGGTTCCGCGCCAGTCCCTCGGCCGCGATCTCCTCGGAGAGATAGGTATCGACATAGGCCGCGAGGTCTTCGTCGGGAGAGGCGGATAGGTAATGAGGAGGCAGGAGCCCCCGCTCCATGACCCGCCGGAGCGAGAAGCCCTCGCCCCTCACCTCAGGATAGGCGAAGGGGTGGAAACTCCTCGTCCTCGCCCTCCCACCCAGGAGATTGGTCCCCGCGGCTTTGAGTTTTCGCGCGCTCGAGCCCGTCAAAAGGAAGCGGATCCCCCTCTCTTCGATCATGAGCTGGGCCTCGTCGAGAAGGGCAGGGCACTTCTGGATCTCGTCGACCACTACCAGGCAGTCGCGCAGGCCCTGCGCCTCCACCTCGCGCCTGATCAAGGTCGGATCGGAGAGGAGCCGCAGAAGCATGCCGCGATCGAAGAGGGTGTAGACGAGAGCGGGCGTCGCAGCCAGCTCCTCCCGGATGAAGGATGATTTTCCCGTCTGCCTCGGTCCGAAAAGAAAGAGCGAACGCTCGCCGACGAGGACCGAAATATCCAATACCCTATGCAGATAGGAATTAGCCAAGCCGCCCTCCGCATAAACCGGAGATCCGCCAACTAACATGGCGTTTATCATGATAAACGCCAACTGATATGGCATAAAGCATATATCTTTGTAAACGATAGAATTACCGCTTAGTCCTTATACAGGATTGACAGCCTCATGGACGAGGACCTGCGTATGGATCAGCTTTATTCCGGGAGGGCTCCGAGAGCCTTCCGGATGGCGCCCTCCGCCTTGTCCCATACCAGCCTCGCGGTCTCGGGCGTCACCGCGGAAGACGGCTTCTTGGGCTTGCGCTTCATCCAATAGCGCCCGGTCGAAGCTTGGGCACCAGGATCATCGATGAGCCAGACTCCGGTATCCGCGCCCTTCTCGGGCGAAAGCGCGAGAAAGGAGGCGAAGGCGAAGGTGCCCTTTTTCCGGGGATCGCCGCCCGATCCGAATCCCGAGCGCACGAACCCCGGATGATAGGCATTGACGGTGACGAAGCCCCGGCCGATCCTCCGAGCGAGCTCTTCGGTGAACAGGATGGTCGCGAGCTTCGATTGCCCGTATACGGCCATGGGGCGATAGCCCTCCCTTCCAGGCACCAGCCAGTCCTCGATCCTCCGCGGGGCGAAGGCATGAGCCATGGAACTCGTCGTAACGATCCTGCTTTGCGGCGCTGCGCGGAGAAGGGCAAGAAGGAGCCGGGTGAGAGCGAAGGGGGCGATGAAGTTGACGGCCATCTGGCCTTCGATGCCGTCGACCGTGGTGGCGAAGGACCTGCTCATGCCCCCGGCGTTGTTCCACAAGGCGTCCAGAGACGCGGCTTTCGCCTGCACTTGTCCGGCGAGGTCTGCTACCGAGGCGAGCGACGCGAGGTCCCCTGTGACCCCCTCGAAATCGCCTTCGGGGACGCGCGCCTGCAGCTTCCGACAATTGCGGGATCGAGTCTGGCCGGGCTTCTTCCGTGGACGAGGACCCTCCAACCCTTGCGGCCCAGGGCCTCGGCGCCCGCGAATCCGATGCCCGACGTGGATCCGGTGATCAATACCGTCTTTCGAGCCATGCCATAACCTCCACTTCATGTGCGGCTTTCAGTACAGGGCCAGCTGCCGGAACTCCGGGTAGGCGGCCTTCAGGATCTCCTGCCAGGACGAGAGGGAGTCCTTCTTGAGCGCCGCGAGGGTAGCGGGCGTCGGGAGGGCGCGGAGGGCCGAGGCCTTGTCGGGGGCCAGGCTCTTGGGCGGCGCCGAGGGCG
Source organism: uncultured Spirochaetota bacterium (assembly GCA_963778775.1). Taxonomy (GTDB): domain Bacteria; phylum Spirochaetota; class Spirochaetia; order Treponematales; family Rectinemataceae; genus UBA1306. The sequence goes on from CAVZVX010000006.1 coordinate 4,087, forward strand.
CGCCATCGGCACCGGTCAACACCATGCCCTTCGTGCGCGCGACTGCCTGGGCAAAGGCAGTCTGCACGATCGCGGGAAAGCTCATCGTTTTGGCCGCGACGTCGTAGGATTCGTCGCCGGGGAAGGAGGCCGTCCTGGCCGCGATCCTTGAGACGAGGTAGCTGCGCTCGAGGACCGCGACCGCGTCCGCCTGCGGGCCGGACAGGACTTCGATCCCCTTGTCCGCGAGCGTCGCCATGAGATAGTCCTCGACCCCGATGAGCGCGGAGAGGAATACCGCCCCGCCGAGGTCGCCGGAGACGAGGAAGCAGCCCGGATATTTCTTGCCCCGGAAGGTGATGGGGACGGTCGAGTCGAGGACGAGCGGCAGCTTGTCGACCTTCTTCCCGTTTCTCACGAAGATCTCGCCTTCACGGTTAAGAATCTGGTACTCGAAGTCGTCCGAGCCCTCCTCGATGAAGCCCTCGCCCTTCATGAAGCAGTCGAAGGAGCCCGACAGCTCTTCGACCGTCAGCCGGAGATAGGGGGCGCCGTCCGCGCGGAGGACCATCCCCTGCGGACTCAGCGTCCAGGCGGAGGCCCGGATCGCCTTGGGTTCGGGAACGGGCATGGGCTTCACCGAAGCGCAGCCCGCGAGAAGGAGAGCCGCGAGGGCGAGGACGGACAGGGTCCATTTATCGAGCTTTCTCAAGGCTGACGACCTCGGTTCCAGGATAATAGGTATTCAGGATATCGGTGTATTTGAAGCCCCTGTCGGCCATGACCTTCGCGCTGCGCTGGGGCATGCCGACGCCGTGGCCGAAGCCCGAACCCGTGAAGACCAGGTTGCTCCCCAAAATGGAGACCGTGAAGAGCTCGCTGTAGAGCCCTTCCACCTTGGCCCGGAAATTCACCGTCCGGATGCTGGTCTTTTGCTCGACCCCGCCTTTATTGTAGGTCACCGCGATCCTGAGCACGCGCCCCTGAGCGGTCGTCGTGGCTATCTTCACCCCGGTGATAGTGACCTCCTTTAGGCCGAGGGCTTCGCTCAGGGCCGAGAGCGGCCAGGTCGTCGTCCAACTCGAGTAGCTGTCGCCGGGGTCCTGGTACGGATCTTTCATCGCCACGAGATAGTCGACGGAGTGGCTCAGGAGATAGGTACCCGGCTCGAGGACTCCCCCCGAATTGGAATGGAAGAAGGCCTCCGCGTACTTACCCTTGTACGAAAGCACGAGTCCGCGGGTGCCGTCGACCGCATCGTCCGTCCGGCCCTCTCTCCACGAGTCCCCACCGAAGGCCTGGGAGCGCACGTCCGCGAAGAGATCGTAGCTCTTGCCTGCCTTGCGCGCGACCTGCGTCGACCTGAGCGCGTAGGTCCGCGCGACGACGCTCTGGGCCTTGAGGGC
>CAVZVX010000007.1:0-4074 GCA_963778775.1 uncultured Spirochaetota bacterium
TCCGTCGTCCCCGTCGTCTTCGCCTGGATCTACGCCGCCCGAGGCGGCTTCGGCCCCCGCGCCTCGACAGCCGCCCTCATCGTCACGCTCTGGGGAATCCGCCTCACGGGCAATTTCACCAGGAGGGGCGGCTACTCGGGGACGGAAGACTACCGATGGTCGGCGCTCAGGGAGCGCATTCCGTCTCCGCTCGCCTGGCAGGCCTTCAACGCGGCCTTCATCAGCGCGGGCCAACTGGGCGTGATAATTCTGTTCTCGGCGCCGATCGGGCTCTTCGCTACCCGCGGCCGCGACTTCGACGCTGTCTTCGCTGCCTCCGCCCTCCTGCCGCTCTTCTTCCTCGCCTACGAGGCGGCGGCCGATCGCGAGCAGTGGGAGTTCCAGCGCAGGAAGGGCGCCCGCCTCGCCGCGCGGGCTGCCGGGGCAGAGCGGACCGAGGACCCCGAGGCCGAGGCGGGGTTCCGCTCGAGCGGGCTATTCCGCCTATCGCGCCATCCCGCCTATTTCGGGGAGCTCGGGTTCTGGTGGAGCCTCTATCTGATCGGGGCCGCGGGCTCGGGCTCGCTCGTCAACTGGAGCGCCGTCGGCCCGATCGCGCTCACCGCCATCTTCGCGGGATCGACGCGCTTCACCGAATCGCTGTCGGCCGGGAAGTACCCGGCCTACGCGGACTACCGGGCATCGACCTCGGCGGTGATTCCCTGGTTTCCCAAGCGGAGGGTCAATCATGGTACGAGAAAAGTCGCATGAGTATAGGATCCGGCTCGAGTGGGAAGGCAACCGGGGGCGAGGCACCCAGGATTACGCCGCCTACGGCCGCGGCTTCCGCGCGGGAGCGGAAGGCAAGTCCGACATCGTCGGCTCCGCCGATCCCGCCTTCCGCGGGGACGCGGACAGGCACAATCCGGAGGAGCTCCTGGTTATCGCGCTGAGCTCCTGCCACATGCTGAGCTATCTGGCTCTCTGCGCGCGGGCGGGAATCAGCGTCCTCGAATACCGCGACGAGGCGCACGGCGAAATGAAGACGACGGCGGATGGCGGCGGCAGATTCGAGTCGGTGACCCTCAATCCGCGCGTGACCGTCGCCGACGGCCGCCGCCGCGCCGAGGCCCTGGAGCTGCATGGGAAGGCGCACGAGCTCTGCTATATCGCGAGCTCGTGCAACTTCCCCGTCCTGCATCGGGCCGAAGTCGAGGCGCCGATCGGGGAAGGGGGCGGCACGGCGAGCCGGGCCGCCCCCTCCTGATCGAAGGGGTCGTGTAGCTCTCATTCAACCTTTCACGAGAACCTGCGGGGCGGCGAGGGCGTCGACTACGTCGAACTCGTCCCACATGCCCATGGCGACATGGCCGGGTACGCCGCAGATGAGGCCGTACTGGCCCGGTTTGTCGGCGACGATTTTGAAGGTCTGCGGCGCGTCGCCGGCTTCCATGCCCGCAGCGTAATCGGCGACGGCGGCCTTGGGAAACGCCAATCCCCAATGCCCCGCCTTGTCCTTCTCCGTCCAGGGAACGATCAGGGCGCTATGGGCCAGAGCGCCCCCTCCGACCGTCAGGCTGATCCTGACCTTCCATCCCGTCGGGACTTGCACCTGCATATTCCCGTTGGCGAAACCATTGAAGTTCATGCCGTTCGCCACCTTGCCTTCCGCGGCGACCAAATGGACGGTCACGGACTTCTTCGCCGCGTCGGCGACGAGAATCTTATCGGGTCCGGCGTAAGGGGTGAAACTGGGCGGCGTCGGCGTCGCCGGGCTCTGGGTCATGGCCATGGTCGCAACCTGACTCGTCTTGTCGGCCGCATGCGCTTGCGAGGCCGAACATCCCGCGATCACCAATGTCCCCGAGACTAAGGCGACTGCGAAAACGCTTTGGATCAGATATTTCATGGAACCTCCTCTATTCGTTCCTGTCTTCAACGTAAGAAGCCAAGATGAAGACCGCGTGAAGCCGAAACGGGAATCCCGATAAAAATGAGGCCTGCATCAGTTAAAAAAGGATTTGGGACCACTGGAAAAGGAGGCAATGACCACTGAATCTTGGACAATATCTAGCAAAATACAGGGCATATCTAGCTATATACAGGTGTTATCTAGCTAGATTCCATCCGTATTTAACTAGATACGAATCGTATCCAGCTAGACAATTTGGGAAAATCAGTCTTTCTGAAGCCTGGGAGTAGTGAAAACGCCAACCTCGACCGGTGGGCGATACATACGACGTAAAACAATGAGCTTCCTCTCCTAATGCATCCGCATTTTGAACGGGCCTCCCCTGGACAGAGAGCGAAAACCGAAGATACGGATTGACAGCTCCCCAGGGCGACAATAATCCGATTTTCGGCCCATTTATCGATACCAAAACACGGGGAGCTCGCCGTCATGGTCGTCGACGCGATGCTCACAGCCCCAGGCCGAAGATGGTCAGGCGGCGATCAAGCCTGGCTCCTTCCGAACAACAGGGTAGAGGGAGAAAGGCTACTCACTGCCCTTTATGATACGTGCATGTTCAGCCTTTTCGATTCACGCGACGCCAGCCCCGCCGGTTTTTTCGACGAGATTCTGCAAGCCCTCGGGCGAGCCCTCAAATCCCTCGGCGAAAAGGATTTCAACGCCGTCCTTAGCCTTCTCGACATCGACAGGAAGGTCAGCTCCTCCTCTCAAAACCAGGCACTTGCCGCCCTCCTCTTCTTTTTAATGCTGATCTTGGGAATCCCGGTCGGAGAGCCGGGCGAGGTCATCCGCGCCAAGAAGCCGATACGCCTCCCCCGTCCTAAAGGCCGGCATAGCCAAACGTGCGAGTTGCCACGGCTTCCGCCACTCGTTCGCGACCCATCTCATCGAAAGCGGCTACGACATCGGGACTGTCCAGGAGCTTCTCGGCCACAGCGACGTGAAGATCACCATGATCCGTACGCATGTGCTCAACCGAGGATCTTTTGGAGTGAGGAGCCCGAGGGACCTATTTTGAGACTCAAGGGCTTATCGGGGCTCAGAATAAGTTGTCAATTATGAAGGCAGATTGATCACATACTTTTAGGCGGGTAAAGGAGAAAAGAAGAGTGTACCAGAAATTTGGGGAACTTATAATGATAATGAAAATCCGAATTCTGGGAATTTTTTCTTTCTCTTCGCCTTTCTCATTTCCGCATTGTCATTTGTATTGATGAGTTATTAACAAATCATAACGATATTTTCATAAGTAGATATATTGGATATAAATAAAGTTGTGCGATTTCTATTGTGCGTTTGGTATTACAAACCTATACTAACCTTCATTACTAAAAAAGGATGGTTTTCGGTCTAAAAAAGGAGAAATTCATGAAACGAACGACTTTGTTGCTTGTGTTGAGCTTGGCGGTAGTAGGCTTTATTACTGCGCAAGTGGATGTCTCAAGCTCGGACATCAATCCTAAACAGAGTACCGCATTGTCTACCACTAAATCCAATACCAACTTGGCTACGGCGGGCCTCTACAAAGACGACTTCGACTACGATGTCAACCCGACCGATTACGTGAAATTGAACAATAGCTTCTTCAGCCTGCTTTTCGGGTCAGGCAGTAACGGCGCGCCCGGAAATGAAGGCGATACGATCGGCGAGTGGGGGATTAAATCAGATTCACTTTTTACGGGTTTTTATTTCGACGGCAACAATCTCTCAAACCAGACTGCTAACGGTACGACCCAATACTCGGTAACGACAAACAATTACGATAATTTTGGCAATTACGACGGCGAAGGCGTGGTGAAGGCGGCTTCCCGTTGCGGGGCCAGGGGGTCGAACTCGTCCGTCGCCATCATAAAACCGGCCATCGAAATGTCAGTATACAAGCGCGCAAACGGGTGGGGCAAGTCCGATTCCAGTCGATGCGCGGGCGCGCAGTCCGGGCGGATGGCTGCCTCCCGGGTAAACGCCCGAATTCGACGGGTACACGGTGGTTTTGCGGGGCATGCCGCGGGTGGATCACCGGGACGGGGCGCTGGAGATTCGCGCCGGGCAGGCGCCATCCTGCGCCGCGGCGAGTGGGTGCGTTCGAGTTTGCCGGAGCCGGATGGCGCCGGGTACATGGCCGT
>CAVZVX010000008.1:0-4417 GCA_963778775.1 uncultured Spirochaetota bacterium
CCAAAGTCGACGCGGGAGGAGATCGCGGCAGCTGGGGCGGTGAGGTTGCCCGCCGCATCGACGGCCTTGATCCACAGGGTCTTGCGGCCTTCTCCTGCGAGAGTCAGAGAAGCCGACCAGTTCGTCTGACCCGTTGCCAGGGTCCAGCCGCCTGTCGTCGGATCCTCGCCGCTGTGGTCCATCGAGCTGGAGGCGATATATTGGCCATCGGCCTTCACGTAGACCTTGCTTACGCCGCTGCCTCCGCCGTCGGATGCGACGCCGGTGACCGAGAGCGACGTGGTCGATACCCAACCGCCCGAGGACGGGGAGGTTACCGTGAAGGTCGGAGGCGTGGAATCCAGGAGGACCAGGCGATTAAGGGAGGCGGTCTTGCCGGCGACGTCGGTGACGGTGATCGCATAGCTGTAGTTTCCGTCTACCTTGGGCTGCGTGTAGCTCCACGTGGAACCCTTAACGATTGCCGCGGTCGCCCCCCCGCCGTTCACGCTCACCGCGACAGTCAGCGTGGAGCCGGAAATCGACGCCGGGTTGCTGTCGCCGATCGAGCCGGTAAGGGTAAAGGCGGCATTCTTGATGACCTGGGAGGCATCAGGGATTGTGGTCTCGGTAAGAGTCGGCGGATTCAGGTCGACGCCGAAGCTTGCGGAGACCTGGCTGGAGACGTTCCCCGCGGCGTCCATCGCCTGCACCTTGATCGTATGACCCGCTGGCCCGCTCTCGGCGAGGCTGGGAAGCGTGGCGTTCCAGGTACCGGAGGTATTGCCTCCGCCGGAGGTATCGGTCCATGCGGCGGTAGTCCAGGCGCCGCCGTCCAGCTGATACTGGATGGCACCGACGCCCGAGGCGTTCAAATTGAGATCGGGGTCGGTCGCGGAGCCTGAGACGGTATAGGCCGCTGAGGACACCCATGCCGGAACGAAATTGAGGGAGACGGTCGGAGGCGTCGTGTCGATCTTGACGGTGCGGTCGACTACCGTCGTCTTTCCCGCCACGTCGGTGGCCGTCAGCGTATAGGCATAGGAGCCGTCAACGACTCCTCCCAAGGGCAGGGACTGGGTCGCGTAGGCGACGCTGCCCTTAACGTCTGATAGCGATGCGGGGGAAGCGATAGTCACCGGGTTGGCCGTCCCCCCGTTCTTGGATTCCGTGATGGCCAACGAAGCGAGGGCATTGCTGTCCCCCACCGTTCCTGCCAGCGTAAACGTCGTCTTCGTGTACGAAATTGCGGAATGGTTAGTCTCGGTCAGGGTCGGCGGGTTCTGGTCCACCCCGAAGTTCCCGCTCACGGGAGCGGCGGTATTCCCGACTGCATCGATAGCCACCACATACAAAGTCCAATCGCCCTCGCCTAGCGCATTCAAGTTTACTGTCCCGTTCCAATTGGCCGCGCCGGCGGCTTGCGTCCAGCCCGAGGTCGAGAAGGCGGGCTGCGGGCTCCCCTTCGACGCGATGGTGTAATATACGCTCGCCACCCCGCTGCCGGAATCCGTAGACTTCCCTCCGACACTCGCCGTCGGGCCTGAAAGCCAATATGCGTCCGAGCCCGAGGTCAGCGTCGTTTTCGGCGTCACGATTGAAGTCGCGGGCGGCGTCGTATCTATGGTGAATCTTCGGGTGATAGGCGTCGTAGTCATGGCTCCGAGCCTGTTCTTGCCCTGGAAGCTCGCTGTGTACGTCCCATCGCCAAGCGCCGCTGACTGCAAATAGGTCCACGTGTCCGTACTTGAATCCGCCGTCGGCGTGAGAAGCGCCGGGACTGCGGCATTGGTCCCTATCGTGACAAGGAGTTGGGCTGGTCCCATGGGGTCCTCTACCGTTCCGGAGGCATTGAAGGCGGTTAAATAGGAACCATCGCTGGGCGAGGTGACGACAACCGTCGGGTTGCTATCCGAGACGAAAAGCGACAGGAATCGAGAATTCGAAGTTAGAGGCTGGTCGGAGTTCGGGTCCGGATCCGGGTTCGTGCTCGAGTTCGGTATCGGAATATCCCGTGTCGCTGAGGTCAGATTGATTTTATTGGCGGAGGCGTCGGCTACGTGGACCAAAAGTGCATACTCGCCGTCCTTGGAAGGCGCGGTGAAGGTTATGTCCGCCCCTTGCGTTATCGTAGTCCCCCCGGGAAGTTGCAGAGTGGTCGAGGGCGTCAGGGTAAGCGGATTGGACGCGCTGCCGTAGGTGTATACTACATAGCCCGTACTGGGACTGCTCGGATTGAGGGCGTCCGTGTAATCGAGGTTGGTCGTCGTAGCCGGGGCCAGCGCGATGTAGAGGCCCGTCGCGCTCGTATCGAGCCCGTCCATATCGAAGAGGTGAAAGGTTATCGGCGTGCCCGGCAGCACGGTATTAGCCTTCCAGGCGGTTATATTGGTAGTGGGCGGCGTATTGGGATAATAGACGTTCGTAAGGATCGTCGAAGGACTCGTAAAGGAGAAAATAGGCGCGCCGGGACCCGGCTTCACGTAGAAATTCCCCGAGATCGTAGTCGTATTGCCGGCTAGATCGGTCGCGATCATCGTATAGGGCACTTTATAGGGAAGATAAGGGGGAGTCGTCGACTGCGACAGGGCTCCATTCTTGGGGGCGAAGCTCGTAGGATCGTAGAATTGCGTCGCGTCTGTCGTAAAGGAAAAGGCCGATTTCGTCGTCTGGGTTACCGCGGGAAGCGTTCCCGTGGTGAGCGCCACGGTGCTCAGGCCGAAATCGGTCACGCTGCCGGTAATCGCCTCTTTCTGGCTCAGCGCATAGTCATAGGTGACATTGTCCCCCAGCTGGGCCTGGTTCGGCGTCATGGAAGCGAAGACCGGCGGCGTGTTGTCGAAGTAGACGACCAGATTCTCGTCCGTTGCCTTCCCCGAGGCGGCGACTACCTTGATATCCAGATTGGCTTGCGTATCCTTTCCTCCGGAAAGAGCCTTCGTGTCGAGCGAGGCGCTCCATGTTCCGGTCGATAGGGTCGCTGGAATCGACGCTACCTGCGTCGAGTTTATGCTGACTATCACGGAGACCGACTGCACGTTCACGACATCGGTATCATCCCCGGAGATGACAACCGTGCCGTGCAGATAGGCTCCGTTGGCGATGGATTTGACGTTCACCGTCGGTCCGGTAATATCGATCTTGGGCCCCAAGCCCGCATTGAATGCGTCGCAGGTCGTCAACGTGAGGATAATTCCGCAAGTCAATACGGCGCGCGCGATTTCGCGGCCGGAACGGGACACGAAACGGGATTTTTCTCCCATAACGTTACCCTCCTGGTACATGAGGCACTAGAGATGTTGACTTTTACGAATGAGGAAGACGCACCGTTATTAAATCGGCAGACCGGAACTTAATCATATTACATTCTCACCAAAATTGTCCACAATTCTTCATTGTAATGGGATTCTCCTTCTGTAATTCTCGACGCAAACTCCATGCCAGCAGGGCAGGAAATACAGACAATAATAAATCTCCATTGTACAAGAAGTAAGCTTAGTAACATTTTTTTCTTCTGACAGTAATTACCTGGATTCGACTGAAATGTCGATGCGCTCGACCTATCAGTCGAGGATGTCTGCTCGGGATTTAAATTGAATCGAGTCGCTTGAGACAGGATCGGAGGTGGCGCTCGCTTATCCCGAGATCGCGCGCGGCGGCGCTCTTGTTGCCCTTGGCTTTTTCGAGGGCCCGCGCGATGAGGCCGCTTTCGAATTCGCGCATGGCCATATCGTAGCGGGAGCCCGCAGTCTCGCTCGAGCCCGCGACGCCGGACGCATCCGTTCCCGCTTCGACGGGAAGGTCGGCGATTCGGATGAGATTACCGCGGCAGAGGACGACGGCCCGCTCGATTATATTCTCGAGCTCTCGTACGTTGCCGGGGAAGAGGCGTTTCGAGAGATTGTCGAAGGCTTCCCTCGTGACCCCGCGCAGATCCTTTCCGTCGCGAGTCCTGAATCGCTCGATGAAGTAATCGACCAAGGGCCTGATATCCTCTTTGCGCTCGCGAAGGGCCGGGAGCTTGATCTCGATCACGTTGATGCGATAGTAGAGGTCCCGGCGGAATTTGCCGGCTTCGACGAGGGCGGCAAGGTCTCGGTTGGTAGCCGCCACTATCCTCACGTCGAGCTCGCGCACGATGTTCTCGCCGACTCGCTCGATCTGGCCGAACTGCAACGCCCTGAGAAGCTTGACCTGGAGAAGGGGCGCGATCTCGCCGACCTCGTCGAGGAAGAGGGTCCCGCCCTCGGCTTCCTCGAATCGCCCCAGGCGGTCCGCGCTGGCTCCGGTGAAGGCGCCGCGACTGTGGCCGAAGAGCTCGCTCTCGGCCAGGGATTCGGGGAGGGCGGAGATGTTCACGGCCACGAAGCTGCCGCGCCTGGCGCTGCGATCATGGATGAAGCGCGCGACCAGCTCCTTGCCCGTCCCGCTCTCGCCC
>CAVZVX010000009.1:0-10467 GCA_963778775.1 uncultured Spirochaetota bacterium
GTTGCATTTCTCGGTTTCGAATCCGAGCTTGCTGAGCATTACTTCGAAGAATTCCAGGTTGATCTGCTCGTCGTCGACGAGTAGTATACGCTTTTTCGTGTCCATGTCACTTCCCGTCCTGGCTCACTTGACCATTGAAGCATAGTACTCGAATGACCGAGAGCATCTTTACATAGGGGACGGCGCTTGTCAATGCGACAGGCTTGAAGGGAATTGCCGGTATCGGCGGTTATTCGACAGGGTTCGAGTCGGAGGACGAGCCATTCCGGGAAGGGTCGATCGTCCAGGCGGCTTTCTTGAGCTCCCTGCCCGGCCGAAACGCGGCCACGCCATGATCCTCGACGGAAACGATGGCTCCGGTCTTCGGATTGCGCGCCCGCTTACGGCCCTTGCGGAGCTTTACCTCGAACGTTCCGAAGCCTCTGAGCTCGACGGTCTTGCCACTGAGGATCGCCCTCTTTATCTCTTCGAAAAGAGCGTCGATGAGGCTATGGATCTCTTTGCGATTGAGCGTACCGCCGGCGTGGAGGGCTTCTATGAGCTCGGCCTTCGTGACTTTACCAGCCATGATTCCCTTCTCCGTGCTCGTTCTCCCGGTGCTCGGCGACGATCAGGACGGCGTCGCCCGGCTACCGGACCTTACGCATCGAGAGCGTTGATGAGTCGCTGCATTCGCGACTTCTTACGCGCAGCGGCATTCTTCTTGACAACGCCTTTGCGAGCGGCCGTGTCGATTCTTTTTATCATATCCTTGAGTGCGGCATCGGCGGCGGCCTTGTCTTTTCCCTCCGCCGCCATGAGCACTTTCTTCGCGCTGCTGCGGATCGCCGTCTTCTCGGACTTATTCTGAAAACGACGCTTCTCGCTCTGCCGATTGCGTTTCTCGGCGGATTTATTCGTTGTTGCCAAATGCGCTACCCTCCATAAACGAAGCAGGAACCTTCATTACGCTTACTATAGTGAGGGAGGCTAGCAGAACGAGACGTGGTTGTCAAGGCTCGAGCGGTCTTTGCCATTGACCGCTTTCCATAGTATAAAACGAATTACAGGTGGTCGGAATGCTGAATGCCCTCGTCATGGTTTCAATAATATTGCTATTTGCGTGCTACGATTTCCTCCTTCCCGCATCCAGGCTTTTCTCGCCGCGACGAAGCTTCGAGACGACCGAACGATATACAAAACTCGCGATTCGCCATATTTTCAGCCTTATGGCTTCGTATTGCGGGGTGAGGCTCTCTTTCGAGAATCTCTCCGGGCAGGAGCTGCCGGAACGCTTCCTTCTGGTCACGAATCATCAGAGCCTCATGGACATTCCCGTCTGCATGAAGCTTTTTCCGACGAGAATTCTCAGGTTCGTGGCCAAACTGGAGCTCCGGCAAGGGATTCCTTTCATTTCCCTGATCCTGAGAAGCCAGGGGCATGCCTTGATACGACGCCGAGGCGACGCGACTCAAGCGATGCATGCAATACGGCGCTACGCGCGTCGTTGCGAGCGAGAGGGGACTTGCCCGGTGATATTCCCTGAGGGGACGCGTTCCCGCGACGGCAAGATCGGGGTCTTTCACACGGCCGGAATCCGCAGAATTCTCGAAGAAACACCCCTCCCCGTAGTAGTCGCCGCGCTCGAAGGCGGCTGGCGAGTAGCTAAGGTCAAAGATATTCCCCGCAATCTGAGCAAGGCCCATTTCCTCGTACGCGTACTTACGGTGACCTCGACCTTGAGCGCGAAAAAGGAAGTCCTCGCAGCCGTTTCGGCGGCACGGGAGAAAATCGCGGCAGAATTGACGAGATTGAGGGAGGAAGGGCCTTAAAAAAGCCGCCTATCGGCGGCTCATCTACATTCGGCGAGGGACGCCTATACGAAATCGCGAGGTCTGCGCTCGGTTCGCTTGCATTTTTCGCATTCGGCGAGGTTTTTGACCTTGCCGTTCTCGAAAAGGGTCTTCATCTTGACCTCACCCCCGCAGGGACAATAAAAACGCTGGGTGGCGCTCGACGTACGAGCGTTTTTGGAAACAGCTGCCATAAGTGACTCCTTACCTGCCAAAATAGGATAGTTAAATCCGTCGTTGATGTCAATCCGGGGCTTACCTGGACCCGGCAGACAAAAAAAGCTCCCGGGGAAGGAGGAAAACCCCGGGAGCGTCGCCCAGAAGGAGAAGCGTGGGCCGGAGTCTCGTCTTACTTCCTGCCCGACAATCAAACCATCTGGGAAAGAGAAGGTTACGGCCCTTTCCCTCCATTCGCCCCTTCCCCTTTGGCATGCAAAGACCTGGCGATCCGAGCGAAGAATACCGCGAAACGGCTCCTCAGGCGAGAGAACGGGCTTGTCCCGAAACGCTGACCATAGTCCCTCGTGGCTTCGCCAAGCGAGAATTCAAGACCATATTTTCGCTTGAGCTCGTCCCAATGCTGCACTATGAACATATAGAGATCCGAGGCCGTGCGTCCCGGGAAACGAGATAGAAGGCCTTCATCCAGGATTGCGGCTACGACTGGATTATATACGTTCTCGTGCCAGGACCAGAGAGCGTCGGGGAAGGGGATTTCTCCCGACATCCCCTGATTGAGGTAATACTTATGCACGAGTATATGCTCGAGGATCTGGTCGTAACGGCCGGTGCTCGTAAATTCGAGCGCATCGTCGCCGGTGACAACTCCATAGGAAAACTTTTCGTAGAAATGCCTCTTCTCGTATTCTATGACTCCCCGCTTCAGCTCCTCCAAGGTCATACCGGGTTTGAGGTCGATCAGCGTATCGAGTTTCGTCACCTCGGCATCGATCATCGTTTGGCCCCGCATTCGGGCGACCGAGACTCGGTGGTTCCCGTCCCTGACGAAATAAATTCCGCCGACGTCGTAGATGCGTACGGGAGGAAGGGGAACGTCGTTATAATGCGCCATATCGATGCTGATCCAGCGAGATTTGAGGAATTCCCGCCTGGGAAGGAAATGCCGATTGAAATCGCGATATCTGCCTTCGCTGCCTACGATCTTGTCGACTTCCACCGCTTCCATTCCGACATAAATCTCGCTGGCGGGGCGTAATATAGCCTTGACTTCCTCGAAGGGCAGGAGCTTTTCGCGCTCGGGGTCGAGGAGGCGCGATATCCGCGATAGGAGCTCGCGCATGCGGGCGCGGGCGAAATCCTCCTCTGCCAAATTCTCGAACCAGCCGGGCATGCCCTAGGCCTCCGTATCCAGTATCCAGTGCCCGAAGGCGTTGATGACGGTCGTCTCGCCGTAGCTGCTGATGCGGACGTCCGCGAGGTCGTACAGGTGAATATGCCCATGTACGAGCCATTTCGGCTTGAAGACGCGCATGACCCAGAGGAAGCATTTGAAACCGCGGTGGCAGAGGTCGTCCCGGTCGTGAATTCCCCTCGGCGAGGCATGCGTGAGGACGATGTCCACGGCCCGGCCGCGCAAGAGCTTGTTCAGGAAGAGCCTGGGAACGAGTAAGGCAATCCGAAACGACATGGCGAACTCGCTATACTGATTTTGACCGTAATTATGCAGCATCGATCCCGGGAGACCGAGTATTATGAGCCCTTCGGCCTCCTTGATCTTGAAACCGATGTCCATCGCTCCCGTCGCGAGACGCCCGGGCTCGCCCGCCGGGCTCCAACGGGCTATGCCGTGAGCCTCCAGCTCCTCGAGGTCATGGTTGCCCGCGACGTAAACGAGATCCTTGTTCAGCATCGAAGTGATGAAGCCGAGGTATTCCGGCGGGAGGTCTCCCGCGCTGAGCACGAGGCCGATGTCCTTGAAACGTTCCCGCATTCTCGGCGAGTAGACCAGGGGATCGACCTGGTCGGATACGCAGAGTATCCTCATCGACCCTTGGCCGCGCCGGTCTTGGCGAGCATCTCCTGGAGTCTCTCCTTCGTGAGGAGCTCGACGGACCGATTCTCCGCGAATTCGAGGGCCGAACGGGAGAATCCTGAGCTCGTCACGATCGATCCGCGGACAATTCCCAGCTTTTTCATCTGATCCAGGAGGGAACGGACGCTGCCGTCGTCCAGATTGTCCGAGACGCGCAGGAAGCGGACGAGACGGGGCATCTTCTTCGCCGCCATCCATTTGTCCGAGTCTCCTTCGAGCGCTACCACGTCGACGCCGTTTTGGATCTCCGAGATATCGTGGATGGAGAGCCTCATCGAGCCCTCGACGACCGATTTGCACATATTCGCGAACTCCTCCCTGCCGCAGGTGAGGTAATCCTTCATGTGGTCGTCGGTACGATATTCCTGATATTGCGTGAGCTTTTCCGCGACATCGCGAAATCCCGGCTTTTTGGCGTAGATTCGTTCCCACTGCTCGATAGCGTAATCGAGATTGCGCGCCTTCTCGTAGCACATCGCGAGGAAATAGCGTCCGTAAAGGCTCTCCGCGGCGCCTTCATCCTTGATCTGCTTCACGGCCCGCTCCAGCTCGGGCGTGGCCTTATCGAGGGAGCCCTGGCTCATGTAGCAGCCGCCCCGCTCGACGAGGCATTTGAGCCTGAGCTCCGGATTGCGGCTGGCTTTCTCGAAGGATAGAAGGGCCGCGGTGAAATCGCTCATTTCCTTGAGGATCTTGCCAACGAAGTAGTAGGCCTCGAAATCGTCGGGGTTCCACTTGATGGCGGCCTCGAGCTCGGCTTTGGCCTCCATCGGATGCTTGGTCCTATAGAGGATGAGCCCGAGGTCATGATGCGCGTCGGAGAGGCGCTCGTCCATCTCGATGGCTTTGCGCAGGTAATTGACCGCCACGTCCGTCTTGCCTCGAGCCTCGAAGAGGCGACCCGCGTCCAGGAAATGGGACGCCGAGCGGGGATCGATCTTCGTGAGCAGGATGTGTTCCTTGAGCGCGTCCTCGACCTGGTTGAAACGCTCGTAAAGGGCCGCTATGCGAACGCGAAATTCGAGCTCGGGCACTTCGTACCCGAATTGCCCTATCTGGCTTACCGCTTTGAGCTCCATGAGGGCGAGCTCAGGCTTGCCCTCGGCCTGATAGGCTTGGGCGAGGTACCAGTGCACCGAAGCATTGTGCGGGTCCTTCTGGAGCAGGGCCTTGGCCGACCGCACGACCATGGCGGAACGACCCTGCTTGAGGGCCTCCGCGATGGCTTTGGATTGATGGGGCGCCGCTACCATCCGAACGATGAACACGCTCAAGAAGGCTACGCCGACGCCGAAAATCAGGATCAGCACGACGATGAATGACATTCTTTCTTCCCGTTCCGGAAGAGCCGTCCTTCCTTTGCTGCGCGGCCCCGTCCGTGGTATTCTACTATAAAGTACTTTTTGGCTTTTTGCGACACCTCTAGAGACGGGTTGCGAAGAGGGGGAAGGTCGGTGAGATTTGCCAGCGTAATCGCGATCGCATCCTTGGCGGCACTGATACCGGCCGGCCTGTCGGCCGCCGGCTCCTTCGACGAGGGCGAGCGGCTTTTCCGAGAAGATAAACCCGCCGAGGCGGCGTCCGTTCTCGAGAAAGCCATACTCGAGACGGGCACGGACGAGCGCGCCTGGCTTTACCTGGCACTTTCCTATCAACAGCTGGGACGGCTCGACGAGGCCGCAGCAGTCCTTCGCAAGGGGCTCGACCAGGCGGTACGCTTCAAGTCGCTGTATTATTTCGACCTTGGCAATATCTTCGTACTTCAAGGAAAGAACTCCTTCGCTGCCGATATGTTCTCCCAAGCCATCGGCGTCGACGGTACTTTAGCGCCGGCGTTCCTCAACAGGGCGAACGCCTATCTCGCCGTCAAGAACTATAGCGGGGCGAAGGACGACTACCTCCGCTATCTCGAATTGGATCCGGGAAGCGCCCAAAGGAGCGGCATCGAGGAGCTGATCAAGCGTCTCGACGCGGGGATCGCCGAGGTTGCGCAGGCCGCCGCCGCCGCCGAGGCCAAGAAGGAGGCCGAAGAAGCGGCGCGGAAGCAGCTCCTCGATCAGATGTCGGCCTCTCTCAAGGCGGCGGCCGACGAGACAACGAGCATTTCCGCGGGCGCGGGAAAGGTCCAAGGCTACGGCGACGAGCTCAAGATCGACGAATAGCCAATTGCAAAATTCCGCCACGATTGAAATTGGGAGAAAAGCATGAATAAGCGAGCCAGGATAATCGCCATTGCCGCCGCGGCCCTTGCAGTCGTCGCGGTCGCTGCCCTCGTCCTTATGTTCGGACCGGCGAGGGCCGCGAGGACGCGCCAGAACGTCCTGGCGTCCGCGCAGTACTACCTCGACAAGGGCGATTACGATCGGGCCCTCGATCTTCTCGACAAGCTCCTTATCGATAACGCGGGCGATTCGGACGCCCGAGCCCTTCGGGATACGGCAATGAGGGCGAAATCCGGAGCGGATGCGACCAAGGCCCAGGAGGCCGCGCAGGCCGAAGCCTCGGGACAGAAGGTCATCGCCCAGTCGCTGGATAAATTGGGTCAAAAGTTGAGGACAAGCGCGATAGCCGGGCCGACGGCCGCAGAGGTTTCCAAGGCCGAGGCGGATGTACAGCGAAGAGCCGAGGCCGATGCCGGGGCCGCCCGCAAAAAAGCGGAAGCCGCGGAGCTCGCGCGTCAGAACAAGGAACTTCAGGATAAGATGAGGGCGGTTAACGCCTTGGTCGACAAGGGTAAGAATGCGATCAATTCCGGCGATTTCGGAGGCGGCGACAAGCTCTTCTCCGATGCGAAGGACAAATTCCCCGATGGCGAGGACAAGTTCGCCGCTCAGAAACTCGCCGACATAGCCGACTCCCTCTATGCGGCCGCGAGGAAGAATCCAGGCTCGGGCGCGGACGCCGCCATGCAGGAGGCGATACAGACGGCGCGAGACGCCAAGAAGCGCGATCCCTCCAACGCGTTGCCGTACTATACGTTGGGCAAGATCAACTCCGACCTGAACCAGACCGAAAACGCGATCACCGAGCTCAAGCAGGCGGCCAGCCTCGACCCGAAGAACTACCTCTACTCCTATGCCCTGGGCATCGCCTACTTCAAGGCCCACCGCTATGAGGACGCGCGCCAGTCCTTCGAGGCGACCTCGACTCTCAACCCTAAATTCGAAAGGGGCTTTTACAATCTAGGGGCCTCGTGGAAGGCCCTGGGCAATCCGTCCAAGGCTCTTGAAGCGTTCCGCAAGGCAACGGTCGCCAATCCCGGATACGGCGGCGCATGGCAGGAGATAGGTAGGATTCAGGCCTCTCGAGGCGAATCCAAGTCGGCGGTCGCCTCCTATTCCAAGGCTATACAGCTCGACCCGGCGAACGCTCAGGCGATGAGCGAATTGGCGGTGCTGGAGGCGAACGGCGGCGATTATGGCTCCGCGGAGGGCCTTTTCCAACGCGCCCTCGGCGTCAAGGACGATGCAAAGACCAACGACAATATGGCGACGGTGAAGCTCCAATTGGGCAAGGCTCAGGATGCCGTGACCTATGCGGAAAAAGCCGTATCGGAAGAGCCCAACGAGGCAATATATCAGTACAGACTGGGCCTGGCCTATGAGCGGACCGGCAAGGTCGACGGAGCCATCGCGGCGTATACGCAAGCGGCGAATCTCGACAAGAATTACGTAGATCCGCGCATCAACCTCGGGAAGATATACAATTCCTCCGGTTTCCCGGACAAGGCTCTGACGGTGCTCGAGGAGGCCTACGCCGCCGATCCCAAGTCTTTCGAAGCGAACAACAACCTGGCCGACGCGTATAACCGAAAGGGGCTTTTCGATAAGGCGGTCTTCCATTGGGAGATATCGCTGAATCTCGCCCCGCAGAACACGGTCGTGCGGATGAACCTCGCCAAGGCCTATTTTTCGGCTAACAGAATCGATGCGGCCAAGGACGCGTACAACGCCCTGATAAAGCTGGACAAGTCGCAATGGGACGCGTACTACGAGCTCGGCAAGCTATACGCGACGACGGGCGACGGGACGGACGCTAAAAGAATACTGGGCGATCTCGTCTCGTTGAAGCCCGACTATCCCAAGCGCGCCGAAGTGGATTCGATACTGGCGGGGCTATGAGTTCGAAGGCCGAAAGCCATGAAGCCGCAGATAGAGTAGCATAAAGTCGATTTCCCTTCGGCGCGGCTTCTCTTCCTACACCTCGCGGCGGACGAGCCTAAATAGCTGCTCGCGGCTTATGCGGGTCCAGATCGGGCGGCCGTGGGGGCAGCGCGGCTCCGGCAGCTCGAGGGCGCGCGCGATGAGTTCCTCCGCTGCCGCGTCGTCAAGGCTGTCGCCGTCTTTAATCGCGGCACGGCAGGCGGCGAGGGCGAAGGCCGCCCGCCTCGAGTCTCCCGATCCGCTCGCGAGTTCCCGTACAGCCTCCGCTGCGGCGCCGGAAAGCTCCGGGGGGGCCGCCGTTACCAGCCAGGAGCTTCCCTCCTTATTAAGGCAAAAGCCCGCCTCGACGAGGCCGGCGGCCGCGCCCGAGATTCCCGCGTCTTCGGCCTCATCGACGGGATCTATCGACTCCGGGACCAGGAGCCGTTGCGACTCGGGGGGGCGAGCGGCGAAGGCGTCGAAAAGCATGCGCTCGTGGGCTGCGTGCTGGTCGAGAAACCACAGGGCTCCCGCGCGCTCGAATACGAGGAAGGGCCCCAGGGCCGAACCGAGATAGCGAAAGTCCCGCCGCGGGGTCGACGAAGGGAGGGAGGCAGATTCCCCTGCCTGCGCTCGCTCCCGCACTACATCATAGTCGTCCCAGCTCGGCTTCGCCTGGACCGAACGAAACTCGAGATCGAGCTCCCGAGGGAGTTCGGGCAGGGCCTGGGCAGGGTCTCGGCGGACGAGCTCGCCTAGAAATGCCTGGACGCTGGAATAAATGGCCCTCCGCGGTCCTTCGGGATCCTTGAAACGCAGCTCTTTTTTTGCAGGATGAATGTTGAAGTCGACAAGGGAAGGATCTATCTCCAGGAAGAGGAAGGCGAAAGGATGAAGCCCTCCGGGCAGGTAGCCGGAAAAGGCGCGATCGAGGGAGCCGAGAATGGACCAGTCCTGTACCCGCCTGCGATTGACGAAGGTCTGCATCAGACGGCGATCCGGACGAGAGTAGGCAGGGCCCGCGAGCACTATCTCGCCCTCGAATCCCGCTCCCGTAAGCCCGATGGAATGAAGCAGCTGATGGGGCGCCTCGGTCCGGATGGCGATGAGTCTCTCGAGCCTCGACGAGGGTCTCAGCACGATGGGTTCTCCCGAGCCGGACTCGAAACGGAAGGCGATGGCAGGGTGGGCGGCTGCCTTGTCCTCGAAAACTTGGCGGCAGAGGGCGGCCTCGGCCTGGGGGCGCTTGAGGAAGCGGCGTCGCGCGGGGAAATCCTCGAACAGACCCGACACCGCGACGCTGGTACCGCGCCTGCCTGCGCAGGCTTCGATTCGCGTCGAGCCGCCGGGCCGCGAAACGAGCCTATGGGCGGAAGTCGACGCGTCGTCCTTGGTGGTGATTTCGAGAGAAGCGGTTGCCGCGATCGAGGCCAGGGCTTCTCCGCGAAAGCCGAGGCTGCGCGTCCGAAGAAGGTCATCCGCGGTCTCGATCTTCGAAGTCGCATGAGGGAGGATGGCGAGCTCGAGATCGGAGCGGTCCATCCCCGAGCCGTCGTCCACGACGCCGATGCGTCCGATTCCCCCCTCGTCGATGCGTACCGAGATCTCGGCCGCGCCCGAGTCTATGGAGTTGTCGATAAGCTCCCGCAGGGCGGAGGCCGGCCTGTCGATGACCTCTCCTGCCGCGATGAGCCGCGCCGTCGAGGGATTCAGGATATGGATGGAGCCCATGAGGAGAATGTACTATCCCGAGGCTCGTTCGCGTAAGTCGCCGCCGCGAACCGGAGATTCAGACGAAGAAATCGTAGCGGGAGGTAATCCTCTCCGCGTACCCGGGTTCGAGCCCCACATTGAATCGCCGCTCCGTCCCGACCGTCGAGGGAGGGCCGTGACCGGGGAGGATGATGAAATCATCGGCCTGGTCGAGAATCTTGGACCGGAGGCGATCGGCGAGGGTTATCGCGTTGTAGCTGCTCAGCGTCTTGCCGATAAGGCCGGCGTGAAGGGCGTCCCCCGTAAAGAGGATACCGTCGAGACGGAAGACCAGCGAATCCGGAGAATGGCCGGGCACCGAGAATACGTCCATGGAGTATCCGCAAACCGATACGGTTTCGCCGTCGCGCAAGGCCCTGCAGGCGAAGCCGGCCACCGAGGCGTTCGCGGCGTAGACCTGGGCGTCGTATATCTTGAGCAGGGTCTTGAGGCCCCGCACGTGGTGCGGATGGTTGTGCGTCACGAAGACGGCCTTGAGGGCGTAGCCGTTCTTTTCAATATGACCGAGGAGGGACTCGTCCATCTCCGAGGGATCGACTATGAAAGCCTCCTTGTTGTCGTCGTTACCGACGAGGTAGACGTTGGAGAAGCCGTAGAGCGAGTAGTGGTGGTAGATCTTCATAGGTAGAGGTGCTCCAGGTCCTTGATCGCCTCCATCGTATTGGAA
>CAVZVX010000010.1:0-11585 GCA_963778775.1 uncultured Spirochaetota bacterium
ATTTCGGTCGTGGGCGCGGGGAAAGTCTCCGTCAGCCGGATCCTCGTCCAGCCCCAGGTGCCCGCGGGCTTCCTCTCCGGACGGGAATTCCGTTAGGATATGCCCATGTCCGAGGCCCTATCCGAGGCCAGGCAATTGGTCGCATCCCGCGATTGGCTCGGCGCCCTCGCTCTCCTCCGGGGCGCCGAGCCCGAGGATGACAGCCGATTCGAGATGGCCTATCTCTTCGGGATCTGCTACACGAGGCTCGGCGAGTGGGACGACGCGCTGCTCTACCTCGAGCAGGTGGTTACCGGCGCTCTCGATTCCGCCCGCGAACGCCAATGCAGAATGGCGCTCGCCTATGTCTATGCCCTCACGGCCAGGCACAAGTTGGCCGAATACGAATTGGCGCGGCTCAGGGATTCCGGCTACGAAACCGTCCAGGTCTACTCTTTCCTGGCATACACGGCATGGGCCCAAGGAAGGTCGGGAGACAGCCTGCGCTGGTACGGGAAGGCTTTGGAACTCGATCCCGAGAACGCGAACGCGCTCAACGGGATGGGCTATATCCTCGCCTGCGATGGAAAGGACGGCGCGCGGGCCTTGACCCTGTGCAGGAAGGCCCTGGACAAGTCGCCCGACAATCCCGCTTACCGAGATTCCCTGGCCTGGGCCTACTATAAGCTGGGGTTTCTCGACGAGGCGAAAGACCACATCGTAAGGGCCCTGGCTCAAAGGCCGAGCGCGCCCGAGATCCGCGAGCATGCCCGAGCCATAGAGCTCGCGACGAGGTAAACCGGGATGAACCTGAGGCGATCTGTGATGCTCGCGTCCTTCGGAGTCGCCCTGGCGCTCTCTCCGCCGCGCGCCGACCGCGCCTGGGCGCAATACGACTCCGTCCTTCAATCGCCGGGGGCCGCCGAGCAGCTCCGCCTCGGCGTGCAATCCTATCATCGCGGCCATTACGCCGAATCCGTGCTTCTCTTCGAGAAGGCCCTCGCCTACGCGCCGGGTACGGCCTTGATCGAGTATTGGCTCGGCCGAGCCTACTTGAAAAGCGGCTACGAAGAGACAGCGCTTAGAGTCTGGCAGCCCCTCCTCGACGCGCCGGACCTGCCGCCCTTCCTGAAGGCCAAGGCGGACTCCCTGCGCGGTTCGAGGGCCATCCCTTCCGATACGGAAACCTATGATTTCGTGGAAGTCGAGCGCTTCGAGGGGAGGGTCGGTCGACAGACCATCTTCGAAAGGCCCTCGACGATCATTCCACGACCCGACGGCTCCTTGCTCGTGGTGGCGCACGGTTCCGACGAGCTCGTCACTCTCGATTCCTCCGGCGTCGCGCGCGGTCGGGATCGAGGCGGACTGGCCGGCTTCGATAGGCCCTATGGGGCGGCCTTCCTGCCTGATGGCACGCTCTTCGTTACCGAGTTCAACGGCGATCGCGTGGCGCGCATCGCGCCCGACGGAAGCTCGAAGACTTTCGGCCGGAAGGGGAGGACGATGGACGGTCTGATCGGACCACAATACGCCGCGACGAACGACGAGGGATACCTCTACGTCGTCGACTTCGGAAACGCGGAGGTCAGCAAATTCGACGACCAAGGCGCCTTCGTCCTTTCCTTCGGGGCCAAGGACCCGGATACCGGTTTTCCCGGCTTCGAGAGCCCTTCGGGAATATACGTGGCCGACGGGATCGTCTATGTGGCGGATTCGATAGCCAAATCGATCTATAAATTCGACGAATCGGGCAATTATATGGGCGTCCTGGCGGAAGGCGAACTCCATTTCCCGGAAGGGCTCTCCTCGTGGGACGGAGGCCGCTCCCTCCTGGTCGCGGACACCGACAGGATAATCTCCATAAACCTCGAGACCGAGGCGCTGACCGAGCTGTACCGAGCGCAGGGCAAGAAGGCTCGTTTCGTCGACGCGGCCCTCGACTTCAACGGCAACCTCGTGGCCTGCGATTTCGACGCCTCGGCCATCTCCGTCCTTTCGGATGCATCCTCCCTGGCGTCGGGCTTCGATGTGGAGATCCAGAGCATCGACTCCAGCGCCTTCCCTAAGGTCTCCCTCGACGTGATCGTGCGGGACCAGAACGGCTCCCCGGTCGTCGGCCTCAAGGAAGGCAACTTCTACCTCACGGAAACCGTTCGCAGGACGAGTCAGATCGACGAGGGTGGAAAGGCAGTCATCCGCACCGAGGAGACTATCCAGCCCGTCTCGGAGGCGAGCTACCTCGGATCTGGCGATAAGGCGACGGACTCGCGAACGGCGATCGTTCTCGAGCGTTCTGCCGATATGAGCGCGCTCGGCGATTCGCAGCGCGCGGCCCTCACGGAGCTGTACTCGAAGCTGAGCGGCGGCGACAGGGATGGGCCTACGCTGATAACCGCGGGACCCGTCCCGGCCCTGCAGTCTAAAGGCGATCTCTTGGCCGCCCTTCGGCTGGCGCTTACGCCCGCCGCGGGACGCGGCCGCTTCGACCTGGCGCTGCGCCTCGCGGCCACCAGCCTCCTGCCGTCCGGCAACCGGGACGCGATCGTCTACCTCGGTACCGGCGCCGTCGACGAGGCATCCTTCGCCGGCACGACGTTGTCCGAGCTCGCTGCGCTGATGCGCGACAACGGCATCCGTTTCTTCGCGGTGGTCCTCGCCGATCCCGATCCCGCATTGCGCTATCTCGCCCAGCGAACGGGAGGCGGCATCTTCTCGGCCTCGAGACCGCGGGGTCTGGGCGACCTCGCCTCCGAAATCGCGTCGGCCGCCACCGGACGCTATCGCTTCTCATTCACTTCGAAGGCCGAGACGAACTTCGGCTGGGCATACCTGGAGCTCGGCGTGGAGGCCTACCTATATAAGAAGAGCGGGAAGGACGAGCTCGGCTACTATGCCCCGCTCAAGTGAAGCGACCCGCTCCCTTGACTAAGGGGCGGCCTACGGATATATTTCCCGCCGTCGTCGAAGCCATCTTAGCTCAGTCGGTAGAGCGCGTGACTTGTAATCTCGAGGTCCCCGGTTCGATTCCGGGAGATGGCTCGGGCCGTCTTGAGTCGCTTCGATCCCCTGGGGAGATTCCCGAGTGGTCAAAGGGGGCAGACTGTAAATCTGTTGGCTTACGCCTTCGAAGGTTCAAATCCTTCTCTCCCCATCCCCCCTTCTCGCGGAGAAGGGGTTTTTTTTCAGGAGCCGCATCGGAGAGAAGAGATGAGTGAGCCTTTCTACGCCGAGGGCCTGCGGTTCTCCTGCGAGCGATGCTCGGCCTGTTGCAGGGGCGAGCCCGGCTACGTATTCCTGACGAAAGAGGATCTGCGTAGACTGCTGTCTCGGCTCGGCCTCGAATTCAAGGCCTTTTTCCGCGGCTATTGCACGCTCGTCGACGCGGGGACGGGAATGGCCTTGAGCCTCCGGGAGGTCGCGCTGGAAAACGGCTCCAACGATTGCGTGCTGTGGGGAGCCGGGGGCTGCCGAGTCTACGGGGAAAGGCCGGTTCAATGCTCGACCTATCCGTTCTGGTCCTCGATAATGGAATCCAGGGAATCGTGGCGAAGGGAGGGGCGTTCCTGCCCCGGTATCGGTTCGGGGGAGACGCGCTCGAGGGAATATATCGAAGAACGCCTGCTTGAGCGGCGCGGGGCCGGGACCATCGTCCTGAGCTACGGCGTCGATCCGGAGTGCACGGATGAGAATACGATTCTGGGGAGTTAGGGGTTCGGTGCCGACCCCGCTCATGCCGTCGAAGGTCAAGAGCAAAATCTCGTCGACTGTCCAAAGGATCTCCATGAAGGACCTCGAGAGCCAGGAGGCCCGAGAATTATTCCTGGCCTCCCTGCCGGATTACCTCTTCTCGACGGTCGGGGGCAATACGGCCTGCGTGGAGGTGGTGTCCAAGGAGCGCCGCCGTTTCATCTTCGATGCCGGTACCGGGATCCGCGAGCTGGGGAACGAGATTCTTTCCATGAAGAAGCCCGTGGACTGCCACATCTTCTTCTCGCATTTCCATTGGGACCACATACAGGGGCTGCCTTTCTTCGGGCCAGCCTTCGACCCGCGGTGCTCCATCACCTTCTACAGTCCCGTCCCCGAGTTCCAATCCATCCTCGAAGGCCAGATGAAGCCGCCCTATTTTCCCATTACGATGGACGTGATGTCGGCAGCCAAGGAGTTCCGCATCCTCGAAGGCGATCCCGTCAGCGTGGGGGGGGTGAAGATCAGTTACCGTGCGATGAGCCACCCCGGCGGCTGTTACAGCTACGCCATAGAGGAGGACGGCATCCGGGCCATATACTCGACCGATACCGAGTTGCGGGAGGACGACTTCAGCCGCACGCCCGAGAATAAAGCCTACTTTCAGGACGCCGATATCCTGGTGCTCGATACGCAGTACACCCTGGGCGAGGCCATCGAAAAGTACAACTGGGGCCATTCCTCGTTCAGCCTGGCCTCGGACTTCGCGGCGACCTGGGGCATCAAGAAGCTCGTGCTGTTCCATCACGAGCCCTCCTATTCGGACCTGAAGGTAGAGTCCATATTCAAGAACGCGTCATGGTACGTCGAGCACCTCGAGAGCAGGGGGATCGAGGTATTCCTCGCGCGCGAGGGTCTCGATATAGAGGTCTAGCCATGGACGATTTCACGCTGCGAATGGACCTGAAGTCGGCCCTGCGACTGTATGTTTTCCTGGAGGCGAGAGAGGACGAGCTCGCGCCCGGCGCCGCGGAGCTCTACGCCTCGCTCCGGGCCTATCTCTACGATCGCCTTTCGATAGGGGAAATGGAGTCGCCGAAGACCCTCCTCGCCAAGCTCGACGAGCTCTGAACGAAGCTTTTACGGAGGCCCGCCTACGATAACAGGAGCATTAGGACACCGACTGGCTCGGGCTTTCGGAATAGCGCTGGCGGCCCTCGTCCTCGCGGCCGCCGCCTGCTCGGCCGCCCTCGTCATCGGCTCTCTTCCCTCGGGTGGCATCGGCCCCGGCGGTCTTGTAACCGTCGATAAGGGCGACAGCGCGCAGACGGTCGCCGCCGCCCTGGCGCGAAAAGGCTTCATCCGATCGGCCTTGGTTTTCAGGCTGCTCGCCAGGGCCGGAGGCTTCGGTTCCTCGTTGAAGGTCGGGACCTACCGGATAAGTCCGGGAATGGGCGCCAAGGAAATACTCGACGAGTTGGTTTCGGGCAGGCAGGCCCTATTCCGCGTCACCGTACCGGAAGGCTTCACGCTTTCCCAGATCGCCGGGCTTCTCGAGCGCATCGGCCTCGTGCCCAAGGCCGCCTTCATCCAGGCCGCGACCTCCTCGTCGCTTCTCGCCGAGCTCGGGATCCCGGCCCTTTCCGCCGAGGGCTATCTGTTCCCCGATACCTATTTCTTTCCGGTCGGTTGCCCTGCCGAGAGCATAGTGCGCGAGATGGTAAAGGCCTTTCGGGAGCGCGTTTCTTCCATACAGGAATCGACGTCCCTCTCGTCTAAGGAGCTGCATGAGCGTCTGACGCTCGCGTCGATAGTCGAGCGCGAGTACAAGTCGCCCGAGGAAGCGCCATTGATAGCGGACGTATTCTACAATCGGCTCAAGATCCGGATGGCCCTGCAATCCTGCGCGACCGTCGTCTACGTGATAACCGAGCGCCTCGGCAGACCGCATCCCGATGTGATCTACGACCGCGACCTCAAGATCCCCGATCCCTATAACACCTATGAGCACCGCGGCCTTCCGCCGGGCCCCATCTCCAATCCGGGCATGACTTCCTTGCGCGCCGCTTTCCGTCCCAAGCCCAGCCGCTTTCTGTACTTCCGCCTCGTCGATGCGGATGCCGGTACGCATCACTTTTCGACCACCCTCGAAGAGCACCTGGACGCGCGCTCTCTCTTCATAAAAAAGGTCGGCGACTGATGGCACGGATCCCGGATCGCCTCGTCCAGGAAGTACTGGACAAGACCGACATCGTTTCGGTGATCGGCGAGCATGTCCGGCTTACGAAAAAAGGCGGCAGGTGGGTCGGGCTCTGTCCTTTCCATACCGAGAAGAGTCCGTCCTTCAACGTCGATCCGGATAAGGGTCTTTATTATTGCTTCGGCTGCCAAAAGGGCGGTTCCACGGTCCAGTTCCTCATGGAGCTCGAAAAACTGAGCTTTCCGGAAGCGATGGAGGACCTGGCCAAGAGGGCCGGGATAGCCCTCGCGCTCGAAGAAGCGCCCAGCGAAGACGAAAAGGAGAAAAAGGTCCTCCTCGAGCTTTACGACCGGCTTCGCGGCACCTTTCACTGGTTCCTCACCGACCATCCATCCGGATCCTTCGCTAGGGAACGTCTTCGTTCCCGTGGCATCCCGGATTCGATCGTCGAGGATTTTCTGCTCGGCTTTGCCCCTCGCGACAGGCGCTGGATGTACCATTTTCTTTTAGGGAAAGGCTATTCAGTTGATTTTCTGGCCCATTCGGGTTTGTTCGCAGGTTCTTCGCGGGATTTTCCTATTTTTTGGGATAGGCTTATTTTCCCGATCAGCGATGCGAAGGGAAGGGTGATCGCCTTCGGAGGGCGGTTGTTGGAAGGCGAAGGTCCGAAATACATAAACAGCCCGGATACGCGGCTTTTCAAAAAGCAGGACAATCTCTTCGCCTTGGAAAAGGCTCTACCGACGATAAAAAAGCAGGGCGAGGCCCTTATCTGCGAGGGCTACATGGATGCGCTCTCCTTTCACGCCGCCGGCGTCCTCGCGGCCGTCGCGCCTCTAGGCACGGCCTTTACGGCCAGTCAGGCAAGGCTCCTGAAGCGATGGGCCGACCGGGTCCTCCTCTGCTTCGATGCGGACGAGGCGGGAAAGAAGGCCGCCGAGCGCGGATGCGCCATCGCGGCGGGCGCCGGCCTCGACGCCCAGGTCGTCTCTCTTCCGGGAGGCAAGGACGCCTCCGAAATTTTGGAAAAAGAGGGAATGGGGACATTGCAAAAGATACGGGATTTCACTATAAATGGAGGCGATTTTCTCGTGCGGCGAGCCAAGGAGCTCTTCGACATAGGCAGCGTGGAAGGCAAGGCGAGGGCTTCGGCGTTTCTATACCCCTACGCCGATGCGCTGGACTCGGAGATCAAGCGTGACGCTTTCCTGGATCTCGCGTCCAGGGAATTCGGGGCTAACCCCGTTTCGATGCGCGACGATTACGATGCCGCGCGGCGCGGGGCGGCTTCTGGCGTCTCCAGGCGGCGAACGAGGGATACGGAGGATCGGAAGGCATCGGGGCGACGCAGCGCGAGGACGGACGAGCTGGTCTTCATGGCGGCCGTGGCGCTCAATGCCGGGCGCTTCGGGGAGATACGCTCGGAGATAAAGGCCGAGGATCTAGACGATTTCAGGGCTCGAGATATATTCATAGCCCTAGAAGAGAGTTTCCGAGCCGATGATCTAGGCATAGAGGCGGTCTTGGCGCGAATCGAGGACGAATCCGTACGGCTCTTCGTCCGCGAGGTCGCGGCCTCGGGCGAGATGGCGGAGAACGCCGATCGCTTCGTGTCCGACGGCGCGGGGAAGATTCTCCGTCACAGCCTGGAGCGAAAGCGGGAGCGGCTGCTGTCGCGAATCGCCGAAACGAGCGGAGCGTCCGGCTCTTCCGACGCCGAGGCGCTCAACGATCTTTTGTACGAAAAAAAGCGTCTTGATACCGAATGGGAGGCTATGAAGGGTGAGCGCAATGAACGACCTTGAGCTGGACCCGGCGATCGCCAAGCTTCTCGAATACGCAAAAACGAAGAAATCCATCAGCTTCGACGAGCTTTCCGATTTCCTTCCCGAGCACGTCCTCAATTCCGACAAGATCGACGGCATCCTCGCCCTCCTCGAGGCCAACGACATCCGGCTCGAGGAGGAGGACGTCCAGATCGAGGACGAAGTCGCGGTCAAGGAGGCGGAGGCCGAGAAGAAGCGGCTCGTCTACAACGACAAGGAATCCTCCGTCGACGATCCGATCCGCCTCTACCTCAGGGAGATAGGCAAGGAGAACCTGCTCACCGCGGAGCAGGAAGTGGAGCTCTCCAAGTCCATGGAGGAAGGCGAGAACATAATCAAGGGCATCATCAAGCGATCGGGCGTGCTCATCCCGGAGTTCTTCCAGATCGGGGTGAAGGCGACGCGACGCGAGGCCAAGGATTCGTCGCTTCAACGCAAGGAGAATACGGAGAAAATAGCCGAGCGCAGGCGCCTCAACCAGTTCTACCGGGACATCATCCGCGACTGCCTGGCGGACCTTAAGGAATACGTCGAGCATAAGCGGCACATTCTCTCCCGCGGAGGCGATATATTTACCGATGAAGGACTGGCCGCCGAGCGGGAAGGCCTCCTATCCCGTCTCAAGGAAGCGGAAATCCACCCGGAGGAAATAAACTCCTTCTCGGAAAAGTTCACCTTTTCGGCCAAGAAGATCCGCAAATACCGCAAAGAGCAGGAGCGCATAGAACGGATACTGCGCATCTCCAGCATGCGCGAGCTCCGTACCTTGGGGCGCAACCTCACCGTCAAGGAGAAGCGCGAGGCCATAGAAGAGGAACTCGGCCTCTCCTCCGACGAGATCAAGGAGAAGATCCGCCAGATCCAGGTTACGGAAAAGAAGATGCGCGAGCTCGAGACGATGTTCGAGTCCGACGCCGACTCGATAATCGCGATGGCCAAGGAAATCAACCGCGGCCGAATCATGATGAAGAACGCCAAGGATCGCCTGATAAAGGCGAATCTCCGGCTGGTCGTCTCGATCGCCAAGAAATACACGAATCGGGGACTCCACTTCTTCGACCTGGTGCAGGAAGGCAACATCGGCCTGATCAAGGCCGTGGAGAAATTCGAGTATCGCAAGGGCTACAAGTTCTCGACCTATGCCACCTGGTGGATCCGGCAGGCGATTACCCGATCGATTTCCGACCAGGCGAGGACGATCCGCGTGCCGGTCCACATGATCGAGCAGATCAACAAGGTCGTGCGCGAATCGCGCCAGCTCATGCAAAAGCTCGGGCGAGAGCCCTCAGACGAGGAAATAGCGGAACAGCTGGGTTGGCCGGTCACTCGCGTCAAGAGCGTCAAGAACGTGGCGCGCGAGCCCATCTCCCTCGAGACCCCGATAGGGGAGGACGAGGACTCCCTCCTCGGCGACTTCATCGAGGACAAGGAGGTGGAGAATCCGTCGGTTCAGACCGACTATAAACTCCTCCAGGAGCAGATCCGCGCGGTCCTGTCCACCCTGCCTCCGCGCGAGCAGGAAGTCCTCAGGATGCGCTTCGGGTTGGACGACGGCTATTCCCTCACCCTCGAGGAAGTCGGATTGTATTTCAACGTAACCAGGGAGCGGATACGCCAGATCGAGGCGAAGGCGCTCAAGAAGCTCCGTCATTTCAAGCGCAGCCAAAAGCTGCGCGACTACATGGATCACTAGCCAGGTTTCGAATTCGAGAGGTGCCCTATGCTGATGGAAGAGGTTTTCGAGCGTCTCCGGGAATACCAGGAGATCCTCACCAAGCGCGTCGGAATCGAGCGCGAGGTCGACGAGATACCCAAGGCTCTAGACGCTCAGATGGAACTGCTCTCGCGCGTCAAGAAGTCCTACCTGGAGAAGAGCGAGGCCTTCCAGGCCTCGGAGGCCAAGGTTCGCGAGCTGCGGCAACAGCTCGCCGAGGCCGAGGGTTCGCGCGAGACCGCGGAGAAGCAGATGGATTCCATCTCGACGCAGCGCGAATACGAGGCGCTCAACAAGGAAATCCGAGACGCCACCGATCGCGAGCACGGGATCCGCAAGGATCTGCAGCGCGAAGAGCGCTCGCTCGCCGAGATCGAGGAATCGCTCCGGCGCGACGAGTCCATGATTCAGCTCCAGGAGGGCGAGATCGCCGAGAAAAGCGCCAAGATCAACGGCGAGAAGGAGCTCAAGGTCGCCGAGATCGAAAAGCTCAGGGTGAGCGAGGAGAGCGCCTCGGGCGGAATAGACAAGGACATCCTGTTCAAGTTCGAGAGGATCATCAGATCCAAGCAGGGCCTCGGCATAGTCCCCGTCAAAGGTTACGTCTGCACCGGCTGCTACATGATCCTTCCCGCCCAGTTCGTCAACGAAGTACGCTCCGGCAACCGCATCATCTTTTGCCCGTATTGCTCCCGCGTCCTGTATTACCAGGAAACCGAGGAGCAATCCGAGCAGCTGTTCGCCGATATCGAATCCGGCTCCCTTTCCGACCTCGAGGACTATTCCGAGGAAGGCGAGGAGGAAGGCTACGATGAGGATACCGACGAGGGGGAGAAGGACTCGTCCATGGAGGATTCGGAAGAGTGAATTTTGGCGGGCCGCGCCGCCGTCGCGAATCGTCCGAGGCCTAGCCGCCCCGGGCGATTCGCGGAGGAAAGTCCGGGCTCACGAGAGCGCAGCGCCGGGTAACCCCCGGGCCTTCGCCAAGCCCAGCGCGCCGAAGGGCGCGCTGGACGCGGCGGGGGACAGAAAGCGCCACAGAAAACATACCGCCCGGGGTCGCCAGGGTTCGAAGCAAGCGGTTCGAGAGCGAAAGCTATCGAATTGCGAGCCGAGGGCCGTTTCGAGGCCCTCGGTAAGGGTGAAAAGGCGGGGTAAGGGCCCACCGCGCCGTCGGCGACGACGGCGGCATGGCAAGCCTCGCTGCGAGCAAGGCCGAGCAGTGAAGGGCAGCTCGCCCAAGTCGAGGCCCTTTAGGTTAAGGCGCGCAGTTGCCCGGAAGGGCAACTGCGACGTCGGGACCCGAAGGGTCGAGACGAATTCACGGGTTGGTCGCGCGGATCCGACGGGTAACCGTCGGACGAGATGGATGGCGGCGGCCCCGAGAGGGGTACAGAACCCGGCTTATAGGCCCGCCTTTTTTTATCTTGCGGATTTTCGAGGTTTCAAGAGTCGCGTCAAAGCCGTTCATTGACGAGATTCGTTCATTCGTGGTACAAGGAGGCGAGGCGTTATGGCGTCTCTGCCCTTATGGAATCCTTCTCCAGAACCCTTGAACACTACACCGGAAGCTATCTCGCTAAGCGCCGGCGCAAGCGGATGGCTGTCGTCCTGGTACTCGTCGCAACGGCGGCATTATTGGGCGGCATCGGCCTGCGATTGAGGAAATCGGGCTTCTTCGAAAGGATAAGCGCCACCCGCCCGGTATCCAAGCAGAAGATAATCGACGACTGGAAATCGAAGAAATGGGACGACGTCCGCAGCGAATGCCTCGCCTCGCTCGAGGCGAGGCCCCTGGATCCGTTCTATCTGTCGTTCAGGGGATTGGCGTCATTTTACAAAGGCATGGACCTGCCGGAGGGCGAGGATAGGGCGGCCCTGATCGACGAGGCTATCGCGGCGCTCAGGAAGGCCCTCGTTACGGAAAGACGCGTTCCGAAGGCGCAGATCGAATATGTCCTCGGAAAGGCGTATTACGATAAAGGCGATTCTTATTATGACGAATCGGTCAAATACTTGGAGCTTTCCATCGCCGACGGATACCTCGCATCGGACAGCAGGGAATACCTTGCGCTGGCGTATGTCGCGGTCGGAGACAAGGCGAAGGCGATAAGCAACTTCGAAGCCGCGCTCGAGAAGAGCCGAGCCGATCTCCTCCTTATCTCGACGGCCAAGGCCT
>CAVZVX010000011.1:0-5689 GCA_963778775.1 uncultured Spirochaetota bacterium
TGCAGGGAAGCGCGCCTGAAGTCCGCTTCGCCCGGCAGGGCGACTAGACCGTTTCGGAGGATCATGGTCGGACTCCTTGGATATAATCGAGGGCCTTCTCGGGAGTCATCGGGAGGTCGTACATGCCCGGGGAGTCCTCGGGATGGCCGCTCGCCCCGCCGCGCGCAGCGCGAAGGGCCTCGAGGACGGCGAAGTACCCGGCCATCCCGTAGAGGAAGGGCGGCTCCCCTATAGCCTTCGAGCGCATCACCGCCTTCGAGTTCGGGGCATCGGCGAGGAATTCGACTTTCAGGACGGGAGGCATGAAGCGGAAGTCGGGCAGCTTGTAGGTGGAAAGCGTATCGGAGAGAAGCCGGCCGGTCTCGTCGTAGCGCAGATCCTCCAGGGCGGCCCAGCCGAGGCCCTGGGCGAAAGCGCCCTCGGCCTGTCCGAGATCCACGTCCGGGTTGATGCTCTCGCCGACGTCGTGGACGATATAAGCCTCGTCGAAGCGGTAGGTACCTCGAAGTACGTCCAGCGTTGCCGTCACGACGGCGCATCCGTAGACGTGATAGGCGAAAGGGCTCCCCCGCTCCGTATCCGCGTCATAGTATAGGTCGGGCGTCGAATAGAAGCCGTGGGCGGTGAGGTCGATCCTCTCGTCGTGGGCCTTGCCGACGAGCTCTTTCCAGCCGAGCCCCGTCGACGCGAGGCCGAGGAGCCGGCCGCGGATCTCCTCGCAGGCGGCGAGCGCGGCCATCCCGTTGATGTCCGAGCCCGTACTCGCCGCGGTCGGGTAGGTGTTCGCCACCGAGGCCGTCCGAGTGGAGTCGACACGGACGAGACTCTCGGGGATCCCGAAGGCCCGCGCGACGATGACCTGGAGCTTCCGCGAGACCTGCTGCCCCATCTCCACCGCGCCCGTCGAGACGGAGACCGAGCCGTCGGAATAGACGTGGACGAGGGCTCCGCCCTGGTTCATCGCGAGCTTGGTGAAGGATATGCCGAAAGAGATGGGCAGGATCGCGGCGCCCCGCTTCTCCAGGCGGTGGGACTCGTTGAAGGCATCGATTCCCGCCCGGAGCTCCTTCCAGCGCGAGAGCTCGAGGGCGCGGTCGACGCAAGCGCCGGCGCGGCAGTCGGATGCGCTCTGGCCGAAGTGGAAGCGATCCCCCTCCGCGAGGAGGTTCTTTCGCCTGAGCTCCACGGGATCCCATCCGCCCTTTCGCGCCGCGGCGTCGAGGGCGCACTCCATTACGAAGACGCCCTGGGGCGCCCCGAAGCCGCGGAAGGCCGTGAAGGGCGGGAGATTGGTGCGGCACATCAGCCCCGTGACGCGGATGACGGGCACGCGATAGGCGCTCGCGGCGTGGAAGAGGGTGCGCGAGAGGATGGCCGGCGAGAGGTCGCAGCAGGCGCCGGAGTTTTGGTAGTAATCGGCCTCGAAGGCCAGGATGCGCCCCTCGGCGTCGAGGCCCAGCTTATAATCGCTCGAGTAGGGATGGCGCTTGCCCGTCCAGCTCATGTCCTCGCGACGATTCAGGTAGACCTTGACGGTCTTCCCTGTCTTCCATGCGCCGAGCGCCGCCAGAGCGGCCCATCCGGCCGCCTGCTCCTCTTTGCCGCCGAAGGCCCCGCCGAGTCGCCTGGTCTCGACCTCGACGGCGTTCATGGCGAGACCCAGGAGGCGGGCAACGAGGCGCTGTACCCCCGTCGGCGCCTGCGTGCCCGACAATAGGAATATCCTTCCGCCCTCCCGACTCTCGGCGATCGCGCCTTGGGTCTCGAGGTAGACGTGCTCCTGTCCTCCCGACTCGACGCGGCCCTCCACGACGACGGCGCAGCGCGGGAATACGGCTGCCGGGTCTCCCGCCCGCATGGTTCGGGAAGGCAGGATGAAGTCGCCTTTAGCCGCGGCCGCGCGGGGATCCGTGACGCCTTCGAGCTCCTCGTAGTCGATGCGAAGGAGTGCGGCTGCCTTGCGCGCGAGGCTCGGGCTCGAGGCGAGGACGAGGGCCAGGCACTGGCCCATGTAGGACCATTCGCCGTCTACGAGAAGGGGCTCGTCCAGCTCCCCATCGCCGATCCGGTTCCTGCCGGGGATATCCCTCGCGGTCAGGACTCTCACTGAGGGGTCAAGGGACAGCGCCGCCGTAGCGTCGATCCCCTTCAGCCGGCCCCGGGCCGTAGGGCTTGTCCGCGGTGAGCCATGGAGCATCCCCGCCGTCTCGGGCAGGTCGTCGAGATAGCGCGTCGCGCCGGCGAGGTTGAGCTCGGATTCGGGGATGGGCTTCACGCCAGAGCCTCCTCGAAGCCGGCTTCCTCGAGTCCGATGCCGGGGAAAAGCCTGAGGAAGTGGCCGAGCACGAGGCGTCCGAGGAGCCGTCGCCGGTAATCGGCGCTGCCGCGGACATCGCCTATGGGAGAGGCTTCCGACACCGCGATCCGCGCCGCCTCGACGGCCGTCTCGGCGTCCGGCGTCCTCCCCTCGAGGAAGGCCCCGGTCTTCTCGAGTACGAGTGGCACCGGAGCCACTCCGCCAGCCGAGATCCGCGCCCGCTCGATCCGCGGGCCGGCCTTTTCCGAGCCCTCCTCGAGCGCGAAGCTGGCCGCTGTGTTGACTGCCGCGATATCCAGCCGCTCGCGCTTGGATACTTTCTCGAAATTGAAGAGCGCGAAGGGATGGGAGGCGGGCAGGAGGACCGCGGAGATGAACTCGCCCGGGGCCCCGCCTTCGGAGGACGAAAGGTCGAGCTTCTTGTAGCCGAGAAAGAGGCGCTCGAGGGGAAGCTCGCGGGCGCCCCTGCCCGAGCCTTCGATACGCACGCGGGCCCCGAGGGCCAGGAGCATCGCGGTCAAGTCGCCGACCGGAGAGGCATTGGCGATGTTGCCGCCTATGGTGGCCCGCTCCCGGACCAGGGGGCTGGCAAGCGCCTTCTCGAAACGCCCGATGCCCGGGACGAGCTTCAGGACCTTCGGTTCCGAGAAGAACTCCCGCCAGGTGAGGGCGGCGCCCAGCTCGAGACAGGTCCCATGGGCGGCGCCGGTCGCGCGAAGCTCGACTCGCCTCAGCTCGGGCCTTCGGTCGAGGAGCTCGAACTCGGGATAGGCCGCGGGATCGGGCTCGGGATTGCGAACGAAGAAATCCGTTCCTCCCCCCAGAGGGAAACCGCCGAGGACCTTGTCTTTCGACCGGCTGCCGCACGTACCGTTCTCCGCCGGCAGCGATCTTCCCTCTACGAAGCCCAGCATCGAGGGCGGGACGACGCCGGCCGAGACCAGGGCCTCGAGGCGCCGTCTCGGATCGGCGGATAGCCCCGAGTATTCCTCGACCAATCTCGAAACCGCGCGCTTGATCGAGCCGTATCCCGTGCAGCGGCAGAGGTTGCCCTCGATCGCCGAATAGGCTCCCTCGACCGAGAGCCCCTCTTCGCCCCGAATCGAACCTGCCATCAGGTAGGCCGTCAGGCTCACGACCAATCCCGGCGAGCAGAATCCGCACTGACTACCGTTGGCCTCGGCAATGGCCCGAGTCACCGCCGTCGGCCCTCCGGCCGCGAGTCCTTCTATCGTGACTAAATGCCGGCCATCGAGCTCCCCCAGGGCGAGGAGGCAGGAGGGCATCGCTCTGTAGGAATAGGAACTCTCGGTCCTTTCGCCCACGAGCACGGCGCAGGCTCCGCAGTCCCCCTCTCGGCAACCTTCCTTGGTACCGGTCAGGCCGAGATTCCTCCTTATAAAGTCGAGGGCAGGAGTCATAGCCCAGCTCGAAGTCTCGACAACGGAGTCGTTGACGAGGAAGCGTAGGCTCACGCCCTTCCCCCGTTCGCCAGGAAGTCGGCCAAGGTCGCCTTTGTACAGCGTTCCCAGTGCGCGCCGAGGAGTTTGAGCGCTTCCCTGCGCTCGCCCTTTTTCATCGAGAACGCGATGGCTTCGTGTTCGGCAGCCGACCTCGCAACCAGGCCCTCGTCCTGCATGAAAGCATATTCGTAGCGCAGAAGTATCCGCTTGAGATCGGCAAGTATGCGCAAGAGATGCTGATTCCCGTTCTCTTCTATGAGAGTCCTATGCCAGGCCGAGTCGAGCTCGATTCGGCGAAGAGGATCCGAGCCCTCGAGCCTGAGCGCGGTTCCGATATCCTTCAGTCTTTCCAACCTATCCGCGCCTGGAAGCGGAGTCGTGTCGAGGGCCGAGCACTCGAGAAGGCGAACGAGGGGATAGACCTCGCGGATTTCCGATTCCTGAAGCCGCTTTACCGAAAAGCCCAAGTGCTTCTGGGAAGAGATGAAGCCTTCCCGCTCCAGCCTCAACAGGGCCTCGCGCACGGGCGTGGAACCTGCAAGATGCTGCCTGTGGAGAATTATTCATCACTGCCATTGAACCAACCGGAAACCTCTGGCCCTGTTAGAAGGTTTTTTGTTGAACTTGACGGCCAGCTGCTTGAGATGCTTGCTCGGTTCTTGGTGAATGTTTCCAAAGGGGACACATTCATAATAACGTTACTACAGGTTAAATCTGGTTCATTCTGCTTTATCGACACACAACCAATAAACTGGGGGTTTTTCGCACATCCTTCGACACTCAAGTTCGCGTCGTCCTCACTGAAACTGAACGGCGCTGCGGCAGCGTGGCAAAAGAGATCATGGGAAACGCGCATGATGACCAAGGCCCGCAAATCCATAAAGGGTAGGGCGGCGAGTTTGGACAAGCTGCCCACGCTCGCGCGGCCACACCTGGAGGGCAGGGTGCCCCGCTTCGCGTTCGTGGGGCCGGGCTGCCTGATTTCCCCGGCGACGGTGGCCACCGCGTATCACGAGGCCGGGCATGCCGTCGTGGGCCTCAAGCTGTCCGGCAACGTGCCCCTGAAGATGTCGGTCATCCCCGAGCGCGGGAGCGTGGGCAGGATCCACAACTGCCCTGGCCGAGGTCGTTCCGTCCCGAAAAAACCATGACCCCGCTCACCAGGGCGCGGCTGGAGGACGAGACTGCCACCATCCTGGCCGGGTCCGCGGCCGAGCGGAGATACACCGGCCGGGCCAACCACCTCGGTGCGAGCGAGGACCTCAAGGGTGCCAGGGTCTACGCGAGATTGGTCGCCGGCGACGATGCCCAGGGCGTGGCGGCCTACATCGGGTGGTGCTTGTACCTCGCCCGAAAAGCCGTCGAGCGGAACTGGGCTCAAATAGAGCGCTTCGCGCGGCGCCTGGCCGATGCCGGGGAGCTGGAGGGGCGCGAGCTGGAGGCGGCCCTCAGCAATACGTCCCTTCCCTGGCGCCGCTCGACTACAGTTGCGTATTGCTTGGGGCCCAGCAGGACACGAACATCCAAACCAGATCGACGAAGTGCCAGTAGAGTCCGGTGACTTCGAGGTCATCAGCTGGTGGCGGTTTCCGCCCTGGTACTTCAGCGCCACAGCGATGAGCGCGACCACGCCGCCGGTTTATTGAAGTCGAGTGCAGGCCCGGTGATGCTGAAAAACAGCGAGCTGAACAGAGGCGTACCCCAGGGATTGTGGAACAGGGTCGCGCCCTAAGTGGTACCATTCCCATCCCACTCCCGAATGTGCAGGACGGCGAACAGGATTCCGAATGCGGCCGTGATCAAGGTCCAGCGAAACGCTCCAGCCTTGTCGCCTTTTTTGCGCCGAGCGGACTCCAATGAGCATGGTGAGGCTGCTGGTCAGGAGGATGAACGTCATCACCGCAACGTT
>CAVZVX010000012.1:0-52696 GCA_963778775.1 uncultured Spirochaetota bacterium
TGTCGGACCGCCCCTGCTGCCTGCAGCGACTGGATGAATTCGGGAGTGTTCATTCCGGACAGCATTTGGGCGAAGAGGTTGTCTCGCTTGCGCAGGTAGTTGCCCATCACGCGCTGATCGCGCCGCAGCATGGCGGCTATCAAGGGACGACGGTTCACGGCTTGAAAGAGCGCCCGATAGGACCCCCCAAGAGACCCGCCGCGCGGATCCGCTTCGAGTTGTTCCAACCAGATTTGGGCGTATAGCAGGTATTCTCGATAGAGCAGCTCTTCGAAAAGCTCCTCTTTGCCCCTAAAATAAAGGTAGACGGTCCTTCGACTCGCGCCCGCTTCCTGGGCGATATCGCTCATGGTTGACTTGTCGTATCCCAGCCGGATGATGACAGCGGCGGCTGCATCGAGGATCTGCTGCTGGCGTTCGCCATTGTCGGACATTCACGGCCTCTCGCTCAGGCAATCTGCACCAATTGCACAAAATATGATACTTTGTACAGAATACCATGAGATGGACCTAAGTCAAGGAAGATTGGTAGCGCAAATGTTGGGGTACCCACCTCTAATTCGAGGTCCTCGGCCTGTTCACCCGGCCTTTAATCGGAGTAGCATGGTCCTACGAAAGCCGAGCGACCATGAGCGACGACGCGGGACGCCACGTTCGCCGAAAGCGCTACCGGGGCAGCCACCCCCGGGCATTCTCCGAGAAGTACAAGGAGCATAGCCCCGAAGAATATCGCGAGGACGTCGAGCGCGTCCTTTCCCGCGGCGACACTCCCGCCGGCAGCCATCGCTCCATTCTCGTCGCCGAGGTTCTGGCCATCCTCGCGCCCCGGCCGGGCGAGACGGCGGTCGATGCGACCCTGGGCTACGGCGGCCACGCCCTGGAGATACTCAGGGCCATCCAGCCGGGAGGC
This sequence comes from uncultured Spirochaetota bacterium, assembly GCA_963778775.1. Classification (GTDB taxonomy): domain Bacteria; phylum Spirochaetota; class Spirochaetia; order Treponematales; family Rectinemataceae; genus UBA1306. Next base: position 911 of record CAVZVX010000012.1, read on the forward strand.
CGCCTCTTCGGCCTCGACCTGGACCCGCTGGAGCTTCCCAAGGCGGCGCGGAGGATAGCGGCCGCAGGCTTCCCAGAAGGCTCCTTCGTCCCGATCCGCGCCAATTTCGCAAGCTTGCCCGCAGTCCTCGCCGAGGCGGGCCTACGCGGCGCGGACATGCTGCTGGCCGACCTCGGGGTCTCTTCGATGCAGATCGACGACCCCGGCCGGGGCTTCAGCTTCAAGCGCAAAGGCCCCCTCGACATGCGCATGGATGCCGGGAACGGCCTTTCAGCGCGCGAATACCTCGCTACCGTCTCCGAGGACACGCTCGGCGAGGCCCTCAGCGCGAACGCCGACGAGGCGGAGTCGACCGGCATCGCGCGGGCCATAGGCCTTAGACGCGGCAGGCTCGTCACCACTCGCGACCTCGCCGAGGCGATATGCTCGGTCTTCCCCGCGGCGAAATTCAAGGACCCGGTCATGCAGCGGACCCTCAGGCGCGTCTTCCAGGCGATACGCATAGAGGTCAACGGCGAGTTCAGGGCCCTCGAGGCCTTTCTCGCCTGCATCCCCTCCTGCCTCAAGTCAGGCGGGAGGGTCGCCATCCTCGACTTCCATTCGGGAGAGGATAGGCGAGTCGAAGCCTCTTTCAGGGCCGGCCTCGAGGGGGGTCTATATTCTTCCATATCGACCGAAGCCATTCGCCCCGGCCGCGAGGAGCGCTATGGCAATCCGCGATCGGGCTCGGCCAAACTGCGCTGGGCCGTCCGGGCCAGTTAGCGCGGCGCCGAGGGCCTAGGCCGTATCTGCGCGCCACCATTGATCCTCGAGCATGAAGGCCTTCATGCTCGCTCAAGAGCTCGGAAAATGGGAAAGGGGCACTCCGGGAATCGCTTCCCGGAGTGCCCCCTCTTTACCTAGGGAACCTGGCGCTACTTACCAGCGGTTGTCGTCGCGACGGGGCTTGTCCATCGCTTCGTTGACCTTGAGGGCCCGGCCGTCGAGATCCTGGCCGTTGAGGGCGGAAATGGCGGCGCGGGCCTCCTCTTCGGTGCCCATCTCGACGAAGCCGAAACCCTTGGACTGGCCGGAATCGCGATCGGTGATGATCTTCGCGGAAGCGACCGTGCCGTAGTTCTGGAACAGAGCCCTGAGGCCGTCCTCGTACGTGTTGTAGCTCAGATTTCCTACGTAAATTTTCTTGCCCATGAGGGACTTCCTTCGCCCGGCGCCTTGGCCGGGACTTTATAGTAGCTTATCCATGATAAGCTGGCCTCACCTATCGGCTACGCCGAAATGTGGAGCAGGAGCGGAGCGACTTGCGGTACCGGGTGTGGTATCTTCTTCTCTGCACTGGTTTTATCCTGCACAAAGATGGATAGTCTTTCGTACGATTCCTTGAGTAGCTTTGCTCTGTCCGGCATCATATCACATCGTGGAAATAAAATACTACGGTGTAATCCCATTTTTGATAGTTTTTCCCGATTTTTTTTCACTTTTGGTACGATCCATGGCGGAAAGGGCGCCCGAGCGCTCAGAAAGGCCCGAAGCGGATCGCGACGGCAAAAGCCATGAAGGCGAAGCAGATCAGGACCGTAATGGCTTGAAGAGGCGCGGTCCACCGGAACCACTTAGGATAGCTCACGACGGTAAGGCCGAGGCAGATCATCAGGAAGGGGTTGGTCGGGTAGAGGATGTTGGCGAAGCCGTCGCCGTTGTCGAAGGCGAGGACGACGGTCTGCCGCGTGAGGCCGACGAGATCGGCGAGGGGGGCGAGGATCGGTATGACGAGAAAGGCCTTGGCGGAGGCCGAAGGGATGAAGAACTCGAAGATCAACGTGAGGAGATAGACGAAGGCCACGGCGGCATAGGGTCCGACGCCGCCGATCTTGCCCGCCGCCGCGTAGAGGATGGTATCGAGGATGCCTCCCTTCGTGATGATGAGTTTGACGCTCATGGCCATGAGGATCATCACGATGGCCGGGAGTATCGATTTCATGCCCAGGAGAAAGCACTTCCCGAGGGTTTTCGCCCTTTCGCCGGCGACGAGGGCGGCGCCGTTGCAGGCGACGAAGAAGAAAAGTCCCATTATAGGGAAGGCCAGGAAGGCGATGGCCTTGATGCGCGTCGCCGACAGGATGAAGACGATCGCGGCGAGGAACCAAAGGCCGAGCCATCTGACCCCGGCGCGCATCCGGGGACGCGACGCGTCCTCTTCGCTGGCGACCGCGCCCGCGACGTCGATCGCGGAGCGGAGGCGCCGGTCCTCCTCGTACACGAGGGACGAAGTCGGATCCCGCTCGACCTTTCGGGCATGGCCCCGAACGAAGGCGAATACGAGGCCGAACATGACCGCGAAGAAGATCGCCCTGAGCCAGAGGCCGGAGTAGAGGGGCAAGCCGGCCAGGGACTGGGCGATGGTCACCATGAAGGGGTCCATCGTCGCCGCCGCGAATCCGAAACCGAGCGACAGCAGGCTCATGCCGAGGCCCGTAAGGCTATCCCATCCGAGGTAGAGGGCGAGAGGCACGATGAAGACGACGAGGGGAGCCGCCTCCTCGTAGATGCCCAGGACCGACGAGGCGAACATGAAAAAGAAAATGATCGCCGCCATGAGGGCGAACTTGTTCTTCTTGAAGCGGCCCACGATCATGGACAGGGCGACCTTGAGGATTCCGCACTTGTCCAAGACGGTGAAGGAGCCGCCGATGAGAACGAGGAGAACGATGATCGTGATGACCTGCAGGTTTCCCGGCGACCACAGCACCTCTGCGGGGGCCGTGAGCCAGCGCCATGCCGGATAGTCGGGCCTATGGCCGTAGGCGTAGGTCCCCGGAACCACCCGGTCGATCCCGCCCTCCACGACATGGGAATAGTTGCCCGCCGGCACGACATAGGTAAGGACGCCCGAGCCGATCATGAGGGCGAGGATGATCGCGATGGTGGTGATGAAAGCGCGCGCGCTGATCCTTATCGCGCCGTTGCCGCGATCAGCGCCGTTGCCGTGAACTGTGCTCATCGTCCGTACCCCGCTCGTGGCAGGGTGACATGGAGGATGCTACAGGTCAAGCCTCGGCCGACTCGATCGGGGCTTCGGTCACGAAGCGATTGATGAGGCCGTCCAGCTCGTCGCCGATCTCGCCTTGAAGCTGCAGCGAGAGAACGCGAGCGAATGTGCAGAGGTTAAGCAAGCTCATTTTTGGAGCAGGTGCCCATCGGGAAGGGGAAAGCTGAGCGTAAAGGTCGTACCCTCGCCGAGCTCGCTGGCGACGTCGATTTTGCCGCCGAATTCGCTCACTATGATATCGTGGACTATGGTCAGACCCAGGCCCGTGCCCTGACCGATGGGCTTCGTCGTGAACAGGGGGTCGAAAATTCTCGAGAGATTCTGAGGGGGTATGCCCATGCCCTTGTCGGCGACACAGAGTTCTATTCCGTCGGCTCGCGGCTCGAGGATGATCGCGATGGAACCCTTGCCTTTTTCCTCGCTCGCGTCTATGGCATTGGTCACCAGATTGGTCAGTACCTGCGCCAGTTGTCCGGGAGAGCCGATCAAGTCGATGCGCTTGCTCGAGTGCTCGAAGCCGAGGCTGCACTTGGCCTTTAGCAGCGCATGATTGAGGAGGAGGAGGCTGTCCTCGATGACGGGCACCGCGTTGAAAAGCTGAGACTCCACCTGACCAATGTTGCGCGTTTGAGTCTTTATCCCCTTTACGAATCCGGAAGCCCGATCGGCGGCAGAATTGGCCAGTTTGATCGAAGCTTTCATCTCCTCGGCTATCTCCGCATGGTCATGAGAGTCCACGGATGGATCGCCTATCGATTTCTCGTACTCATCGGTCAAGTTTCCCAGCTCGACGAGGGCCGCGCGAAGGGCCGCCAGGGGTGTGTTCATCTCGTGGGCTATGCCGGCGGTGAGGCGGCCGAGGGAAGCCATCTTCTCCGAGAGGAGACTGCGTTCCTGGTTGTCCTTCAGGGCCTTGTACGCCTCGCTGAGCTCGCGGGAGCGCTCCTGCTCGTCGGCGTGCAGGCGGGCGTTCTGAACCGCGATAGCGATCTGGTAGGCCATGGTCTTGAGAACGGTGATCGTGTCGGGCGGGAATGCCTCGGTCTTGTCGCTCTGCACGTCGATGGCTCCTATCGGAGCTTCCCCTACCAGCATGGGGAAAACCGCCTCGGAACGGGTGTCGGGCAGGCCGGGAACGGCTAGGTAGAAGGGGTCGGCGGATACGTCCTGGGCTATGCGCGGCATGGAGGAGCTTATGGCGTAGCTGATCATGCTTTGGCTGCCGACTTCGAGGCTGATCGTGCCGACCTGCGTGTCTGGCGTCACGGCGCTGCTGTGGGCGCGAAGCACCGCCTGCGTGCCGTCTTCTTCCACCAGAAAGATGCCGACACTGTAATAGCCGAACTTGTCGCGAATCAGATCGGCGACGCACTTGAGGATGCGTTCGACATCGAGCAATGCGTTTACGGTGCCCGCCACGTCGAGGGCGGTCTGCAGTTGGGTCGATTGCCTGAGCATGGCTTCCTCGTTGCGCTTGCGCTCGGTGATGTCCCGGCTCACGCCGACCAAGCCGATGATTTCGTCCCGGTTGTCGCGCAACGGTATCTTGGAAGTGAGGATCCATACCGTGTTCCCTTCGTCGTCGGACCTGCAGTGCTCATGGTCCAGCATGGCCAGGCCATCGTCCATTATCTTCGACTCTTCCGCGAAATATTCCGCCGCGAGCTCGGGCTTGAAGAAATCCCGGTCCGTCTTCCCGATCAGCAGTTCCGCCTTCTCCAATCCCTTCATGAGTGCGAATTGGCGATTGGCCATCAGAAAGCGACTCTGCCTATCTTTGACGTAGATGAATTCCGGTATCTGATCGATGATCGTTCGCAGAAGATTGCGCTCCTGCTTGAGCTCGCCCTCCGCTCTCTTGTACGCGTCGAAAAGGCTGGCATTCTCCAAGCCATTCGCGATCTGGTCGGAAAGCGTCTGCAGGACCTTCACCTCGTCGTCATCGAAGGAATCGCCTACAGCGCAACGAACCGAGAGGACCCCTTTAACCCGTCCCCGGCTCGCCAATGGAAGAGCCATCTCCGATCGGTCCGTGGACAGGAGGGATGTCGCGTCAGAGGCGGCTCCCACCCCGATGCGCTTGCGCGTGTCCTCGACGCAAGCGCGCACGAGGCTGTCTGAGACGGAAGCGAGCATCGAACCGTCGCTCCTGCCCACCGCCTCTCCGGACGCGAAACGCAGCGTCGGAGCGCCCGATGCCTCGTCGACCAAGTACAGGCCTACATGGGCGGTGCCGAAATGCGTAGAGATGAGGGTCACCGCTCTCTCGATCAACTCGTCGGACTCGACAACCGAGCTGGAAGCGCGGGATACGATGGCCGCGGCCCTCAGCTGGTTGCCCCGCTTCTGCTCCTGTTGTATCAGCATGGCGCCTTCGAGGGCGCTCGAGATGAGTCCGCGCAAGGTCTCGTAGACCGTTCCATCCTCGACGCCGACCTTGAAAAGGACGAAGCCTAGCTGATTCGCCTGGAAATAAATGGGATGCGCGGCCAGGACGAAGGCTTCGCCCTCGGGCCAGATCTCGTCGGGAATCAGCTTCTTCGAGAGGAAGATCGTCCCCTCGCGCGCCTCGTCCCGGTTTCCCTCGTCGACCAGGGCCAGCAGCAGCCTGGAGTCTTTGGGAGCGGCTTGGGGGTAACGATACGGTTGAGGGTTCTCGTAGAGCGATAGATAGCAGCCTGATATTCGGAGCCTCGGCAAGTTGACCGCGAGAGCGCTGATCAGCCGTTCGATGTTGAAATTCGCGATGAGCTCGTCTTGTATTTTCTGGAGGATATTGTGGCGATTCGCGATCTCCTGACCGGCCGAAACCTGCTGCCTCTGCGTCGCCGCGCCAACCATTACCCGCGCCTGCTGGAACAAATCCTCGGCCTTTCGCGATTCAGACGCCGCAACATGAGGCAGGGAAAGGCGCCGCAGCGCGGATATCGCCTCCTGCCAAATCGAGATGTCCGAGCCCTCCAATAGCGCTTCGTACAGCGTCTCCTCCAGATCCCGCAGGAAGGCGCCCTCCTCCCCTCCCCGCAACTCGCCCAGGAAAGCATTGACGAAGCGCTCGCTCCAGGCATTCCGAATGCTTCCGCAGGTATGCCCGATAGCCGCAATGAGCTGATCTCGAAGCGATTCGATGGAGATGGTGGCCTCGGCATCGGACTCGTCTCGAATCCGAAGGCCCGAGGAGGCCCAAGTCACGGTCGAGTCCTGGCAGCCGCAGGAACGGCGGACGATCAAAGGCGTGGAGAGCCGCGTGATCTCCGGAACCGATTTTCCGGCCAAAAGATCGAAGAGGTAGTCGACGGCCTGCAATCCCATCTCGTAGAACGGAGGTCGCACGGTGGTGAGCGGGGGCGTTACATAGCGACTCTCGTCTATATTGTCGAAGCCGACGATAGCCATATCCTTCGGAACTCTGATTCCCAGCGACTGGCATAGCCGGATGGCGCTCAAGGCCGCGATGTCGTTATGCCCCACGATAGCAACCCGCTCGAAGCCTCGAATCGTCTTGATCCATTCGGAGAGCGTGTAGTCGTTCTCGAGGGTCTCGAAAAAGAAAGGCGGAGAGACGAGGGCCGGATCGAAGGGAATGCCGAGCTCGGCCAGGGTATCCTTGTAGGCGTGAAACCTTTCTATGACCCCCAAATGAAAAGGGGTGGAACTGTCGATGTATGCGATTCGCCTATAGCCGTGCACCTCGACGAGGTGGACAATGAGATCGCGTACCGCGCGATATTCCTCCATGAGCACGCTAGCGAAGCCCGGAATCCTGCGCTCCACGCTTACGACCGGGATTGGCGAGAACCTCGCGAAGAATTCCATCAGCCCTTCTTCATTAACGAAGTTGTCGAGGGCGCCCGTCCAAATCGCGAGGCCGTCGATCCGTTCCCGACTAGCCAAGTCGTAGAGGATATTGGATTGTGCTTCGTTGGCGGTAGGTGATTTGAGGTAGCCTCCGGAAAAGCTTATCAAATTCGCGTTATGCGATCTCGCTCCGTCGACGAAGCCCTTCCATTGCACGCGGTTCCATTGCTGGCCGATGTTGTAGATTATCAACCCTATAGTAGATCTCATCGATCTTCGGCGCCGGCCGGCTCCATGGCGTTGGCGGGCAGCCAGCTCGTCGGCTCCCCGAAACTGTAGCGACTCTCCCTGTCCTTCTTCGCGCGGTAAAGTCCCTCGTCGGCCCTCTCGATGAGCTCCTTGGCCATAAGATGGAAATAATGCTGGGATATCGGGCGCGGCAGCTCCGATTGGGTGAAGTCGTTGGCCACCAGGAGACTGAGGCCGATGCTCACCGAAACTTTGAGCTTTCCCGCCGCCGTGGTCAGGGGTTTATCATCGAGCAGTCCCAGGATTCGCTTCACCACTATCAGCGCGCCATCCTCCTCGGATTGGGGAAGCACAACGGCGAATTCGTCGCCGCCGTACCGGCCCACGATATCGGTCGCGCGTGTAGCCTGTCGAAGCACGCTCCCGACGGTTACAAGGGCCTGATCGCCCGCCAAATGGCCCGCCGTATCGTTCACCTTCTTCATGGCGTCGAGGTCCACCATCATCAGGATCATCGTCTGCTGCGAGCGCAATGAGTTCCGCAGCTCGCGCAAGAGCCACTTGTCGAAAAAGCCGCGGGCGAAGACACTTGTGAGGGAGTCCAGAGTGGCCAGGGTGTACAGTTGCATGTTCTGGATCGCCACCGCCGCCTGGTTGGCGAACACCTGCAGCAGCTCGGCGTCGTCCTTCTGCGTCGCGGGCCGGTCGAGGTAGATCACGCCGAGGGTAACCTCGCCGACCCGCAGCGGAACGATCGTTACCTGCTCGATGACTTTGATGGCGGTATGCTTGAGCATGTCCACGACCATGCCCAGCTTATCCTCTTCGAGGAGGGAGCCCAAATCCTTTCGTCCCTTGAAGCGGCCCGTACCCGCGCGGAGGATGAGCTCCATATCGTCTTCTATCGTCGCCACGAAGCTCTCCATCTTGACCGCGATGGAGTCGTCGTGAAGGTCGCCGTTCAGATCATCGGGAAGGACGGCGAGGAAGGAGTTGACCGCGCCCAGCAGCCCCGAAACCTGGAGCAGGATGCCTTGGAGCAGATCGTCGAGAGGCTGGATCTTGTGGAGGTCGGGTGTCGTGTCCAGGATGTAGCGGAGTCCTTGGCGGCTTTTATACAGCATTTGGATCGTATACGCTGACTTGAGCCCAACGTCGGTCCACATGAGAAGCTTTTCGGGACCTTCGTTTTTGTCGTGATAGCCTTGGATATCCAGCCGGCGCAGCAAGGAGCGAGGCGGTTGCTCGCTGGCGTAGCCGGTCTGAAGGATTACCTGAATATAGGGATTGAATCGCCGGAGTTGTGCGACCACTTCCTCGCCGGTCAGGCCAGGCATGTAATAGTCGAGCAGTATCAGGTCGATGTGCCGCGCGCGGAGGATGGCCAAGGCCCCCTCCCCGTTACCCGTGCAGATCACTTGGTGGCCCTCGTGAGTCAAAAGGACTCGCGTCGCCTCGAGGTATTCCGCATTATCGTCGACCAATAAAATCGTGTAGCCCGAAGAAGAGATATTATTCACCTTTCGCATGGGAGCCCGCCTTTTGCCTGCGAATATAAATGATTGAGCATTTAATTCCAAAGTATCGAACGAGGAAGATTCCATGTCAATATTTATGTCAATGATCCTCGACCTTATGCGTCACTCGATCCGAGCCTATCGCTGCGACCATCGCCGCTGGCCTCCGCCGACGTCCGTCGATCCTGAACGGCAATTCGCCGAAGGCTACCGCGGCCGCCCCAATGGACGTACGGTGCGGTGTCCCCAGATTTGAGCCTTTGCCCAGCGAATACCGGGTTCGCCGTGCGAGCGAGGTGCGATCGAGTTCCTGGTTGAGCTCCCGCCCCGGGTTGTCGATGGTAATGACTTGGTTTTAGGCCAGCGTGACGACGACCTCCGTCACGCCCTTCCGGAGCGAAGCCGAATAGAATCGCGAGAGCATACGAGACGACGAGAATCACAGGCTTTTCCGAAGACTTCACGAGCGGGCCCATTGCCGTCGCGGCCGCGTCGATATCCGGCCCGGCCGAGCTTTTTCCGATACGTAGAGAAGGCCAAGGCCGAGCAGGATATATCGACAGGCGCATCGGAACGAGGTACTGTTCGAACGGGAAGGAGAGCGCGCGGCCATGAAGACGAACGCGAAGGCCCTGTCTCGGATCGCCCGCGGCATCGACCGCGGCCTCATGCCGCTCCTCTTCCTCGTCTCGTCCCTCGCGCTCGGCGGCGTCTTGACGGCGTCGGAGATCGCCGGATTGGACGGCCTCTGCGTCACGAGGGCCGACGAGACGGCCTTCGCGATCATCACCGCGCTTTCCAGCGCTGTCCTCGTGCTCGAATACGCCTTTCGCGGCAAGGGTCCGCTCCGTCCCCTGCTGTGGACCGGAGGCATCCTCTGTCTCTGCTTCATACTCTATTTCCCGCTGACGCCGATATCCTGTCTGGCCTTCCTGAGCTACGTGACGATTCCGATTTCCCTCTACCTTCCCTTTCCCGGGGGCATAGCGGTCTCCTCCTCGGCCCTGGCCGCGGCCTGCGCCGCCCGCTTCATCGTATTCCCGCCCGAGGTCCTCGGCCAAAGATCGGCGTCGTTCCGCGACGGACTCGTCTTCGTCGCCTTTCCCCTCGCTGCCTCGGTCCTCGTCTCGGCGCTGTCGGCCTTCAGGTCCGAGACGGACAGGCTCGCCGAGTCCCTCCTCGGGGTCATGAAGCTCAACCTCTCGTACCAGGACTACAGCGCGAGCGTGGAGGAGAGATCCGCTCTCGAGGAGCGGCTCAGGCTGACGCGCGATATCCACGACGTCGTCGGCTACGCGCTGACGAATACGTCGATGGCGATGCGCGCGGCTTCCCTCATGTGCGCGAAGGAACCGGAACTGGTCCCTTCCTTCCTCGACTCCGCGAGGGCCGACGCCGATCGGGCCCTCGCCCAGGTCCGCGCGATCCTCGGCGACCTTCGAAGGCGCGAGATACGGATGGCCGCAGGGCCGAACGCCATAGCGAAGACGGTCCGCGCCTTCAGGACCGCCACCGGCGCCGAGGTCGACCTCGATTTCGGGAATTTCGATTGGGCGATCGGCGACGAAGCCGCCTTCGCGGCGAGCCACTTCGTGCAGGAGGGCATGCTGAACGCCTTCAGCCACGGCAAGGCGACGGCGATCAGGGTGTCCTTCCGCTCCTCGGAGGAAGGCCTCGTCGTCGCCGTAAAGGACAACGGAGGAGGAGCGAAGGAAGTGCAGGAGGGCATCGGCATCTCGGGCATGCGCGAGAGGATCGAGAAGCTCGGGGGCAGTCTCGAGTTCGGTTCCTCGGCGGGCGGCTTCTCCATCGCGATGCGCCTGCCGCTCGAGTCCTCTCCGGCTCCTCCCATGGGGCGAGGCCCATAGTATGAGGGAGGGGAAGATAGGCCTGATCCTGGCGGACGACCAGCAGCTCTTCGCCCAGAGCCTGCGCTACGTGATAGCGGGCACGGCCCCGGACATGGAAGTCCTCGGCGTCGCGCCGGACGGGGCCCGAGCGGTCGAGATGGCCGAGGAGCTCAGGCCGGACATCGTGCTCATGGACGTCCGGATGCCCGAGATGGACGGCGTCGACGCGGCCAGGCTCATCGGCTCCCGCCTCCCCGAGATCAAGATCATCATGCTCAGCACCTTCCTCGACGAGGAGTGCCTTCGCTCCTCGCTGGAGCGGGGGGCGAAGGGCTATCTGCTCAAGAGCGTCAGCCCCGAGGAGCTGCTCGAGGCGATCCGCGCGGTACATCGCGGATCCACGCTCTTCTCCGGGAACGTCGCCAGGCTCCTCTCCGGGCGCGGGTCGAGGGCGTCGGGAGCGGAGCCCGAAGCCGCCCTCGAGGCCCTGAGCCGGAGGGAGCTCGAGGTCGCCTCCCTCATGGCGCGATCCTGCTCGAATCGCGAGATAGCCTCCCGCCTCGGCCTGTCGGAGCAGACCGTCCGGAACTACATCAGCTCCGTCTACTTCAAGCTCGAGGTCGAGGACAGGCTGGAGTTCCTCAAGCTGAGCGGCAAGATGCCCTCCCTCTTCGTCGACCCCGTACAATTGTCACGAAAAAATAGGGGATAAAGGAGTACTCGCGTAACTGGGAAAAGGCGGGAATGGGCGCGATCATGAGGCCATGAAGGAAGTCGTCCCGATGGAGGCGCAGTCCGGATCTCCTCCCGATCCGCCGTCTCGAAGGAAGCCGGGGCCTTTCGCCGCGATTCACGTCTCCATCGCCCTCGCCTGGGCGGTCGCTTCGGGCGCCGGAATTCCCGCGTGGTCCGCGACAGGACCGACCCGCCTGGAGGCGAGCCTCGGCTTCGAGGGCATCGTCGTCCCCGACCGATGGGCGCCCCTCTGGATACGCAGCGAGGGCGCGCCGGAGGCGGCTTCCATTCAGGTATCGCGTCAAGCCGTGGACGGCCGCGAGTTGGGACGCGAGGCCTTTCCCGCAGGAGACGGCCAGAGAATGGAAAGCCCCGTCTTCATCGCTCCCGAGCTCGAAACGATCAAGGTCAGGCTGATGTCCGATGGCCGCATCCTCGCCGAGCTGAAGCTGGACGCCCGTTCGAAAGCCTTCCCGGGCAACCTCGTCCTCGCCTGCGGCTTGTCCCCGGAGGCGCGCCTGGCCATCTCCGCCGCCCTCCTGCCCATCGAGCCCTTGAGGGCGGTCGATACGGATCCGACCGCCCTGCCCTCGAACGGCCTCGACTACGACGGCATCGGGGCTATGGCCGTATCGGACCCCGGCCCCCTCCTCTCTCCCGCCCAACGGGAAGCCCTTCTCGCCTGGATCGCCGGAGGCGGGCGTCTCGCGGTCTTCTCGGCGAAGGCAGGCCGCGAAGGGATCGTCGGCTCGCTCGGCATCGAAGATTCGGGAGAGGGCCGACGAGGAGGGACGGGCCTCGACGACGGCGAAGGGAAAGCCATCGCCTTCGGCCTCGGCGGCATAGTCCGAGACCGACGCGAGCTTTCCGATCGATCCGGCCCGGACGGCGGCATTTCGTGGCGTCGCCTCCTGGCGCTCGAGCCTTATGGCGAGTCGACGCGAGTCGGCGCCTCCGCTCTCGAGAGGGCCGCGAAGGACGCGACGTCGGAAGGAAAGCCCGACTCCGCCGCGGGCAAGGTGCAGTTGGCCCTGATCGTCGCCCTGGCGGCCTGGCTTCTCGCGGTCCTCGCCGCCGCCTTTCTCGGAGCTTCGCGCGCCGCGCCCCTGATTCTCGCCTCCATTCTCTCCCTGGCCCTGGTTTTGGCGGGCGCCGGGACCCTCGATGCGGCCTTCATGCGCGGCGCCTCCGTGAGCGTGTTCGCGCTGGTCATGCCGGACTCGGGAGCCGTCATGGTCTCGGCCATGGTCGAGAGAGGCAGGCCCATCCCGGCCTTCGACTGGATGGAGGTCCGAGCCAGACGCAGCCTGGACGTAGAGTACGCCGGCCTCGAGTCGGGCTCCTTCCATTTCGGCTCGCCGCGCGACGGCGCATGGGAGCACCGGACGACCCGAGTCGGGTTCAGCCTGGCCTCCGCGGAGAAGGATGATCTTTCTTTCGCGGCCCTCCTCGGTCCGAGCTCCCTGGAGGGATCCACTCTTCCCCTCCTGGTCCGCGGCTCCTATCCCCGAGGAGTCGACGAACCGCCCGATCTCGAGTCCGCGGGACCGATGGCCTTCGCGGTCCGAGGCGAGGCTTCCCCCGCCACGGGGGCGGGGGAGCTCGGCGTCCTGTGGTGGGAAAGGCTCCCCGGCGAAGGATGGAAGAAAACCGCCGCTCAGCCGGATTGGCTGGGCGCCGAGCTTCCGCGGATCATCGGCCTTCGCGAAGGAATCGCGCGCGAAGGAATCGCGCGCGAGGGGCTCGCGCGCGAGGGGCTCTCGCGCGCGAGTCAAGCGAGATCCTTCCTGATCGGAAAGGGGGCGGCGCCTTTTCTCGGCATCAGGGTCGCCGGGGGCTCGGTTAGCGAAATACGCTGGATCCTTCCCCTCGCGGAAGGAACGCCGCCCTCGCGAGGAGGCGGATGATGTTCCCCTTCATGCTCGAAGCTCTCCGCGATTGGAGGGAGCGCAGGATGAGGCGGGTCGCCGTCGGGTCCGCGGTCGCGATGGCCCTCGTAGGAGGGGCGACCCTGGTGCAGCCTCTCCCGCTCGCCCTGTGCGCCGTCGTCGTCTTCATCTTCCTCGGCTGGAAGGAAGGCAGCCGTCGGCCGCCGGACATGGACGCGAGAAGCCTCATCCTCGCCTTCTCCCGGCGGCCGCGAGAAATCGTCGCGGGCAAGTCGCTCTCGGCCCTCGCCGCCTGGGCCTTCGCCGCGCTCGTCGTTTCGCCCCCGCTCGCCCTCGCCGACATCGCCTGGGGTCTCGGCGCGGGCGCGCTGGCGGCCTGCTTCCTTTCGTGTCTGGCCGCCTACCTCGTCTCGTTCAGCGCCGCCTTCCTCTCGAGCCTCGTCTTCTCGAAGTCCGACGGCCTGCCCGGCCTGCTGCTCCTGGCGCTATGGCTCGGATCGGCCTTCTTCTCCCCGACCTGGGCGGGGTCGAATCCCTTCGTGCAAGTCTGGAATATCCTGAAAGCCGAGGGAGGGGCTGCTCCCTTCCTGGGCATGGGCGCCTGCGTCCTCGTCTCCGCCGCCCTGCTCTCCGCGACGGCCTGGCTTTTCTCCTTCCTGCGGAGGGGCCGCCGTGCATGAGGGACTGCTCTCGACGCTGCGCGCGGCGCGCGCGCGGCTCAACGCGGCCATCGTGGCCTATCGCGCCTTTTTCTGGGCGGCGCCCTCGGCGATAGCCGCGGGCCTCCTGGTCGCTCTCCTGCGCGCGGCCGGCCTCGGGACGCCGGCCTTTCCGCTCTGGGGCGGCCTCGTCATCCTCGGGGCCGCCGCGGGAGCCGCCAAGGCATGGAAGTCGCGCATCGACGTAACCGAGGCGGCGCGCTGGCTCGACGAGAAGCTCGGCGGCGAGGAGAAACTGTCCGCCGCCCTCGCCTGTCTCGGTCGCGTATCGGCGGGTCTCTTCGATGAACAGATCATCCGCGAGGCCGAAGGACTCGCGCCGCGCGCTTCCTCCCTCAGGGCATCGCCCAGGCCCGTCGCGAGGCGGGCCGCGATCGCGGCCCTCGCCTGCGCGATAGGCGCCTATGCCGTCTTCGTCTCCGCGCCCCACGGGAATCTGGCTTCCAAGGTTGGAGAGAAGGCGCCGGGCGGCGGGAGGGTCGCCGCCGCATCGGCCAAGGCGGCCGATGGCGCCTTCGCGCGCGACGGCGGCAAGACGGCCTCGGCCTTCGCCTCCTCGTTCTTCCCCGACGACAAGCGCCTCGCGACGCTGGCCGAGCGCGCCATCCTCGAGGGCCGGCTCGACGACCTTCGCGACCTGCTGAGGTCGGCCGACCGCGAGTACGGATCCAAGATCGCCCGCGCGCTCGGCGAGGCCGAGCGGGAGAGGCTCACGAGGGACCGCGAGAGGATCCGGGAGGCCGCCGACGCCCTGGCGAAGGGCGCCGGCTCGGCGGACGAAGCGGGTCGGCAGGGGCGAAAGGACGGCGGAAACGGCGGCGGGGACGAAGGCGGGGGCGCGCCGAACGGAGCGGGAGCCCGGGCCTCGGCCGGAATGGCCGAAGCCTATCCGGGCTACGACCGGAACGGAAGCCAAGGATCGGGAGTCGGCACGGGAGGCCGCATGGGGGCGAACGGAGGGAGCCCGCCCGCTTCCCTGGGTTCGGCGGGCTCTGGCGTGATGGAGGATGGGCAAGCCGACGAGGGGCAGGGCGGCGGAGCCCAAGGGGCGCTCTCGGGCGGGTCGAATCCCGGGAGCGGCTCCGGCTCGGATGCCGATTGGGGGAATATCCAAGCGGAAGCCGGAAAAGCGAAGGCACTGCTCGAGACGACGAAGTCCGCCTCGTTCTTCGAGCTGCCGCTTCCGGGGCGCGATTCGTCGGCGGCTTTGTCGCGGCTCATTCCGGATTCGCGCAAGAGCGCGGAATCGGCCATGGCCCGCCGGGGAGTGCCCCTCGAGTACGAAGATTTCGTCCGCTCGTATTTCATGGCCCTATCGAAAGGAGACAGCCGATGAACAGCGAAGAGATGCCCATCGCCGCCTGCATCGACGGCATGGCGAAGGCGAGAGAGGAGATAGCGAGGATCATCGTAGGCCAGGACGAGGTGATCGACCTGGCCCTCGTCGCCCTCCTCTGCGAAGGGCACGTCCTGTTCGAGGGCGTCCCCGGCCTCGGGAAGACCCTGATCGTCCGTACCCTGGCCGACACCCTCATGATGCGCTTCTCGCGCATCCAGTTCACGCCCGATCTCATGCCCTCGGACGTCGTGGGCGCGACGATGATAGCCCAGGGCGAGGGAAGCGATCTCGGCCTGCGCTTCGAGCCGGGGCCCGTCTTCGCCAATATCGTCCTCGCTGACGAGATCAACCGAGCCTCCCCCAAGACCCAGTCCTCCCTCCTCCAGGCCATGCAGGAGCGCACGGTCACGGTACGGGGCAGGTCCTATCCCCTGCCCCGCCCCTTCCTGGTCCTCGCGACCCAGAACCCCCTCGAGATGGAGGGGACCTATCCCCTTCCCGAGGCCCAGGTGGACAGGTTCCTCTTCAAGATCCTCGTGGGCCATCCGGACCAGGCCGAGCTCGTGCGGATACTCGAGCGCACCTCCGGACCTGCGGGAACCGAGGCCGGCGGCGTGATGCGCGAAGCGGATGTCCTGGCGCTCCAGCGAGCCGCGCGCGAAGTGGTGGCGGCTCCCGCCCTCCTAGAGACGGCCGCGCGCATCGTGCTCGGCACCCAGCCCGAGCGCGGCGGGTCGCCCGAGCGAGTCAGGCGCTTCGCGCGCTACGGGGCGGGACCGCGGGGCGCCCAGGCCCTCGTCCTCGCCGCCAAGGCGCGCGCCCTCCTCGACGGCCGCCTCAACGCGGCCATGGCCGACCTCGAGAGCGTCCTGGAGCCCGCCCTCCGCCACCGCGTCGCCCTCAACTTCGAGGGGCAGAGCGAGGGCATCCGCGTCGAGGACCTGATCGCCGACTCCGCGGCGGCCGCGCGGGAGGCCCTCGCCTTCGACGAGGCGATAGCGGATTTCCCCGCGGTCTCCAAGGCCTAGGGAGGAGCGGCATGCCCCTCGGCTACGCCGGCGATTACGCGCTCGCCAAAGGACTGTCCATCCGCGCGACGCGGCGGCTCTCGGGCTTCGCCGCGGGGGAGCAGCGCAGCCCCGCGACGGGCGGCGGCATCGAATTCGCTGACTACCGCGAATACGTGCCCGGCGACGACGTTCGCCTCCTCGACTGGTCGGTATACCTCCGCTCGCGAAGGCTCCTCGTCAAGCTCTGCGCCGAGGAAAAGGAGCTCACGCTCGTCACGATAATCGACCTCAGCCGCTCCATGGACTACGGCGGGCCGACGAAGCTCGCGCTCGCGAAGAGGATAGCCTCGGTGCTGGCGGCGATAGCGCTGGGCGGGGGGAATCGAGCGGGAGTCGCCGCCCTCGGCCCTGCCCTCCTCGAGCCCGTCCGCCCGGAGCGCAAGAAACTCACGATGGCGGGCATCGCGAGGGCCGTCCACTCCCTCGAGGCCGTCGAGCGCTCCTCCCCCGAGGCCGGCCTGCGGCAATTCGCCGCGCGCTACGGGCGGAAATGCATCGCAGTCCTCGTCTCCGACCTCCTTTTCCCGGACTGGCCGCGCTCCCTCGACGCGCTCGCCTCCTCGGGCTGCGAGACCCACGTCGTCCAGCTGCTCGCCGCGGAGGAGCTCGATCCCCCCGAGCGCGGAGAAGTGACCCTCGTCGACATGGAGGACGGGGCCGAGACGCCGGTCCTCGCCGACGAGGGCCTCTTGGAGCGCTACCGACGAGCGCTCGAGGGCTATCTCTCCAAGGTCCGCGCGGAATGCGCCCGCCGGGAGCTCGGGTATTGCCTCATCGGCTCGGACGCCTCGCTGGCCAAGGTTTTCCACGAGGATTTCAAGAAGGCTGGCATCGTATGCTGAACGGCCTCCCCTCCCTCGTCCTCGCGCGCCCCGAAGCCCTCCTCATAGCGATCGCCGCCCTTCCCGTCGCCTTCCTCTATTTCCTGCGGATGCGCTTTCGCCGCAAGGCCGTGGGCTCGACCTATATCTGGCGCGAGCTCGCGGGAGCAACCTCGGGAGGCGACGCGCTGAAGCGGCGCTCGGTCCTCCTCCTCCTCCTCCAATTGGCGGCGATCGGCCTGACCGCTCTCGCGGCGGCGGGACCTTCCCTCGTCTCGCGGAGCGTCCTGAGGCCGGGGACCCTCTTCCTTATCGACGTGTCGGCTTCGATGGCTTCCCGCGACTGCCCCGCCAGCCCTAATGGGCTGGCGACGGGCCCTAATGGGCCGGCGACGAGCCGCGTGGACGCCGCTGTCGCGGCCGCGATCCGGGAAATCGGGGCCCTCCCCCCGGACGCGCCCCTGATGGCCTTTGCCTGCGCGTCCACGGCGAGGCCCGTCCTCCCCGATTACAGCCTCGACAGGGGCCGGGTCGTCGCCGCCCTTCGAACGCTGAAGGCCGGAGGGGAGGGCTTCAGCGAAGCCACTTGCGCCGACGCGATCGCGGCGTGGCTCGCCCGCGGCGACACCGCCTGGCAGGCCTGCCTGATCGGCGACGGCGGCCTCGATCTCGAGGGAAGGAGACTTTCCTCGCTTTTCGGCGGAGCCTTCCGCGCCATTACCATCGGAACGAGAGGCTCGAGCGTGGGCGTGACGGGGCTCAGGCTCGAAAGAAGGGAAGATGGCGGAACGCGGGCGAGCTTCACGCTCTGGAACGGGTGGCCCGCCGAAAAGGCGGCGAGCCTGAGGATATCCCGGGAAAAGGACGAATTGGCTTCGGCGATCGTGAAGGCCCAGCCGGGCTGGACGAGGGCCGGCATCGACCTGGCAGGAGCCCCGGAAGACGGCGCCTATACGATCAGCCTCGCGCGGGATCCCTCCGACGTCCCTTCGGCGCCCGGTGAGGAGTATCGCCTGGCGGTGAACGCCCAGCGCGCCCTTTCCGTCCTCCTGGTCGGGAAAAGCGATCCCTTTCTCAAGGCGGCCTTGGCCTTCGGCGGCATTTCCTGCGTTTCGTCCGCAGATTTCCCCCGATCCATCTCGGGCGCCGATATGGTCATCGTCGAGTCGACGAGCGCCCAGCCTGAGAGGATACCGGCGGGCGCGAGCTGCAATCTCCTCGTCCTCGGCGGGGATCCTCCGCCGGACGCTCCCCTCTCGGCGCGGGGCATGGTCTCGGGCGCCATAGTATCGACCGAGCCGGCCCACCCCCTCTCTCGCTTCCTCGACTGGGAGGGTGCGCGGGCCGAGATGGCGAGGGTCTATGCGCCGCGCGGCGATGCGACGGTCCTGGCGACCGCGGGAGGGGCCCCGATCCTGGTCGCCTGGGAAAAGGGCGGATACCGCTCGCTCGCCTTCGGCATGGACCTCGCCCGCTCGGACGTCGGCCTCAAGAGCGCCTTTCCCGTCCTCCTGGAGAACTTCTTCCAGTGGTGCGTCCCGCGTGCCGACGACGAGTCGGCCTTTACCCTCGTCGCGGGCGAAAGCGTTCGAAGGGCCCTGCCCGATTCCTTCGGCCTGCGCGGAGGAGGAGCGATGGATCTCGTCCGAACCGGACCGAATGTCGTCCTGACGCCCAGGGAAACGGGCTTTTTCGAATGGGAGGCCTCGTCTCCCCGGCTGACGCGAGGATACATAGCGGCTAACGTACCGGCGGCCGAGATCGACGTCGCGCCGCGCGAGCTGCCGGCGTTTCACGAAGCCGCCGCGAGCGCCGGAACGTCAACGGCCCTCGGGTCGACCGTGCGCGAGCGGGGTCGGCCTCTCGGCCCCTGGCTCCTCGCCCTCCTCGCCGCCTGCCTCGCCGGCGAGTGGCTCATGTGGAGAGGCGGCTTCGCGAGGCGCGACGCGCTTCGCGGGAAGGTCAAGGCATGAAGGAAGTCGAGCGTCGGGCGAAGGCGATGGGCGTCCTGCGGGTCCTCTCCATCGCGGCGACGCTCCTGGCGCTCGCCGGTCTCGTCCTGCCCCTGCCGACTCGGGCGAGGACGATATCCCTCGCGCTCGACGTTTCCGACTCGATCGGCAGGGAAGGCATCGAGGCATCGAGAGAGGCGGCGCTCTCCCTTATAAGAAGGCTGGAGCCGCGCGACCGCGTCGCGGTCGCGACCTTCGCGGGGAAAGCGAGGCTGCTCACGGATCCGGTCCCGCCCTCCCAGGCCGCCGCCCTCGTGGAGGCGGCCGTCCTCGGAGCTCAGTCGCCCGGCGCCACCGACATCCCGGCGGCCATCGCGGCCGCCGGAACCTCGGCCGCGAAGGGTCCCGGAAGCAAGACGCTTTTCCTGTTCAGCGACGGTCGCTCGAACTCAGGCAGCCCGCTTTCGGCGCTGAGCCTCGCCCGTTCCCGGCTGACGATCGATACGGTTCCTTCCGGTCGGGCCGCCTCCGGCCTGGTCGCGGAGGGCTTGTCGGCGCCGGAGCTCTCCCGTCCCGGCGAGAGGACGACGCTCGTATGGAGACTTTTCTCCGCGGAGGCGGGAAGTGTCGGATATTCGATCGAGGTAGACGGAAGGCTCGCCGCCCGCGGAAAGGCCCGCCTCTCCGCCGGCCTCAACGAGATCCCCCTGGCCGTGGACGCCGGGGCGAGCGGGAAGCGCGCGATCACGGTCGAGGCGAGCCTCGCCGACGGATCCTCCCCCGACGAAGCCCGTTCGGGGGCCTACCTGGAGGTCGGGGCCGAGGCGAAAGTCCTCGTCGTCTCGGGCGCGGGACCGGGGACTTCTCCGATCGCGAAAGCCCTGCGTGCCCAGGGCATCAGGGCCAAGGACGGAGGCGCCGCCGACCTGCCCGCGGAGGCCGCCGGCTACGAAGGTCTCTCCGCCGTGGTCCTCGACGATCTCCCCGCCCTCGATATCGGCGAGTCGCAGCAAGCGGCGCTGCAGGACTACGTCGCGGGAGGCGGAGGCCTCCTCGTCGTGGGCGGCGAGTCTTCGCTGGGAAGGGGCGAATACTACGCGACTCCCCTCGAGGATATGCTTCCCGTCGAGACGGACACCAGGCAGCGCCTCCTTTTCACGAGGTCCAAGCTCCTCTTCATCATAGACCATTCGGGCTCCATGTCGGAGAAAGTCGGGCCCATATCCAAGGAGATGGCGGCCATGCGGGGCGTCGCGGCGTCCCTGAAGGAGCTCGGGCCCCTCGACGAAGTCGGCATCATCGGCTTCGACTCCAGTCCGACCTGGGTCCTGCCCTTCACGCCCGCGGGCGAGCGCGAGAAGATACTGGCCTCCCTCTCCACGCTCGGCGAGGGAGGCGGCACCGATCTTGCGTCGGCGCTGGAAGAGGCCATCAAGGGCTTCGGCGAGCCGGACCCGACCGACCGGCACGCGATAGTGCTGACCGACGGCCTCACCCCCGACGCGGACTTCCGCGGCCTCTCGGCCAGGCTGACCGCGGCCGGCGTGAGCGTCTCGACGATCGGGATAGGAGACGACATCGACGAAGACTTGCTCAGGAACATCGCCCAGTGGTGCGGAGGGAAGTACTATCGGGCCGAGGGGGACCGCATCCCTACCGTGATAGACAAGGAGACCCTGCGGATGACGCGCGATCTCATCCAGGAGGGCCGGATCGAGACGAGGGTCTCGAGCGAATCGCCCGTCGTCGAAGGCTTGGGGGATCCCCTGCCTCCCGTCGCGGGCTACCTCAGGACGAAGGCCAAGGACTTCGCTTCCGTCCTGCTCGAGGCCGAGGCCCCTCAGCCCTCGCCGAAAGCGGGCCCCGTGGCCCCCTGGGACCCCCTGCTCGCGTCGTGGCGCTACGGGAACGGCAAGGTGGCGGTGTTCACCGCCGATTCGGGGCGACGATGGCTCTCGGCATGGTCGGGCCGAGACGCGTACAACCGGCTCTGGGGCCAGACGCTCCGTTCCATAGAGCGGGCCGCGCCCGACTCGACTCTGCGGGCGACGGCGATCGTCGAAGGAGGCAACGCCCATATCGTCGTCGAGGCCGAGGGCCCGGACAGGCGTTCGCTGACTTCCCTCCGACTCTCCGGCCGGAGCTCGAGCCCTCTCGCGGGAAGCGGTGGAAGCGCCTTCGGTCTCGATGAGACCGCGCCCGGCCGCTACGAGGGCTACGCGCCCCTGGGATCGGAGGGTCTCGCCGACTACGAGATCCTCGATCCGACCTCGGGCGTGCGAGCTTCGGCTTGGGCCTGGATTCCGCCCAGGCTGGAGTCGAGCCGCCTGGGCCCGGACTACGGGTCTCTTTCGCTCATCGCGTCCTCCACCGGTGGAAGGCTCCTGTCCTCCGGAACCCTGGAGCCCCCGGCCCCGACCCTTCGTTGGCGAAGCCTCGCCATGGGGCTGCCTCTTCTCGTGCTCGCGGCCCTCCTCTTCGTGGCCGAGCTCTATTTGCGGAGCACGATGACGGGACAAGTCGCCCGGGCGACGGCGGCCCTCGCCTCATGGTGGTCGGCGCAAAAAGCGGCCGCAGAGGCGGCGAGACTGCGACGTCGCCGCGAGGAGGGCCCGACTCGCGACGCCGACGCGGACGCCAGATACGCCGAGATGCAGCGGAGGATCGCCGAGCATGTCGCTCGTCGCTACCGGGACCGGGAAGAAGAGGGGGAGAGGGATGCCTAGGCATGGAATCCGACCGCGGGACGGCCTTCGCGCCATGGGCGCCCTGCTGGCCCTCCTCGCGCTTCCTTCGCTCGCCGGCTGCCGCCGCTCCACGCAGAGCGTCGAGGCGCCGCAGGCTTCGATGCCGTCGTCGCTCGCGAGCGAAGCCCCATGGCTCGTCGCCGGACCCTTTCCCATCGGGGCCCTCGGCGGACTCGAAGACGCTCTGGACCGCGACTATCTCGCCGCCTCGGGGATGTCGAGCGCGGGCGAGGCGGCGGCGGCTCCTCTGCGCCTCGGCGGAACCGGCTCGGAGCTCTGGCGGGAGGAGTCGGGGCTGCAAGACGGCGCTGGAGTGGATTTCGTCGCCGCCTTCGGCCCTTCCTCCTATTCCGTCGCCTACGCCTATCGCGAGATCTCGACGGCGAGCCCGCGGCGCGCGGTCCTGAAAATCGGGTCGGACGATGGAGTGAAGGTTTGGATCAACGGAGAGCTCGTCCTCGCCCGCCATGTCGATCGGGCGCTCAGGCCCGACGAGGACGCGGTAGGGATATCGCTCGTGAAGGGCAAAAATCGCATCCTGGTCAAGGTGAGCCAGGCCCAAGGGGCCTGGGGCTTCAGCTTGAGGATCGCGGCCGTCGAAGAAGAGGCCAAGTCCGCCGACTCGGCGGCTATCGAAGCCGTGGCCGCATACCCCGACGAGCTCGCCTTTCCTCAAGGCGGCACCGTCGGCGGAGCCGTGGAGACCAAGCCTGCCTTCTGCATCGCGGGCGAGGCGAAGGTCGAGCTCCTCGGCCCCTCGGGACGGCGGCTCGCGGCTTCGGACGCGCCGATCGGCGGAAGATTCTCCTTGCCCGTCCCGCAAGGCTTCAGCGGACCGGCGATCCTCAGGGCCTCGGGGAAGGGCGCCCTCGCCGGACTCGGGGCTATATCGACCTCGCTCATCATAGGCGATCCGGAGGCCCTCGCCGCCGGGGCCGCCGCGAAGGCCCGTCGGACCGAAAGCTCCGAAGGCTCCAAGGACGGGGCAGGAGTCGCCGGGACGGCGACGCTGGAATACCTCGCCGAGACCCTCGAGGGGAGAATTCCGCCCGAGCTGAACGGCTTCGATATCTCGGTCCTCGCCCTCGCGGAGATCGACGCGCTCACGATGCCGGCGGGCTCGGGGCAAGAGAGGAAAGGAAGGCCGCCCGTCTTCCCCGGCGGGCTCGCCCGCTGCGCCTACCGTTCGGAGATCGATGGGAGCCTTCAGCCCTTCAGCCTGTTCCTGCCTTCGAGCTACGATTCCGCGAAGCGCTATGGCCTGGTCGTCGCCCTCCACGGCGCGACCGAAAACGATTATCGGATGGCGGCGAGCCTCGCCGGAGCGAAACCCGAGGACATGCTCATCCTGGCGCCCTACGGAAGAGGGGACATGGACTACTCTTCGACGGGCGAGCGCGACGTGATCGACGTGATCGACCTCGTCCTATCGCGCTGCGCCGTGGACCCGGACCGAGTCTACCTGACGGGCCGATCGATGGGCGGTCACGGCGCATGGAGGATAGGCCAGCTCTATCCCTGGAAATTCGCCGCCATCGCATCCTTCGCCGGCTGGACGAGTCTCGATTGCCTCGAAAACCTGATTTCGACCCCCGTCCTCGCCGTCCACGGGAACGAGGATGGGACGATCCCGCTCGCGCCCGAGGCCAAGGCGATCGACCTGCTGAGGTCTTTGGGCGGCGCGGCCCGCCTCGACGTCCTGCCGGGGGTAGGGCACGACGCCATGTCGGCCTGGATGGCGAAGGAAGGGCCGAGGAGGCTCTTCGCATGGTTCCGGAAATATAGGCGGGAGACCTGGCCTTCATCCCTGAAGCTGAGGACTACGATGGCCCGCTACGGCAGGGGCGCATGGGCGACGATAGAGGGGCTCGCGAAGCCCCTGTCCATCGCGGCCCTCGACGCGAAGGTCCTCGATTCGCGCCATATAGCGGTGGACACGGAGAACGTCTCGGCCTTCGGTCTCGATCTCCGCCATCCCGCCCTGGCGAAGGGAGGCCGCATCCTCGTCGTCGCGGACGGAGTCTATCTCACCGCCGACGCGGGGACGAGCTCGGCTCGCTACTCCATCGGGGCGGACGGCCGCTTCGCCCCCGTCCGGGCCCGGTCGGAGCTCCCCGTCAACGACGGCTCGGGCATGGCCGCCCTCTTCGAGGGGCCGCTGCGCGTCGTCTACGGCAGTCGGAAAGGAAGCGCGAAGGCCCGGAACGAGGCGATCGCCTCGAGCTTGGCCGATTACGTCGGCGGGACCAGGCCGATTCCCGACGATTCGCTGGGCCCGGAGGACGAGGCCTCCTCCTCCCTCATCCTCGTCGGCTGGCCCGAGGAGAATGCCGTTCTGTCCCGCCTGGCCGGAAGGCTTCCATTGTCGATGAAGGGAGACGGGATCGTCATGCCCGACGGAGGAGCCGTCGGCTCGGGATTCATCCTCGTCTTTCCCAATCCGGAAGCGCCGCGCCGGCTCGTCGGGATAGTCGCCCTGCCGCCTGGAGGGAAGGCCTCGGCCGATATTCCGGGATCGATCGGCCTGTCCCTCCGGGCCGGCCGATCCGACAAGGGCGAAGGCGGCTTCGCCACCCCCGATCTCATGATCTTCGACAGCTCGGGCAAGGCGCTATGGACCGGATGCTTCGATTGGAAATGGGAAAAGCTGACCAGGCTCGAGAAGCCCGACTAGGTCGATCCCCCCGAGGCAAAAAAAATCGTCCCTCCGCGCGACGGCTGGAGGGACGTCAGTCGACCGAGCCTCGAAGCGCAGGCTCGATATCGATCAGCCGGCGATGATCGCTTCGGTCGGGCAGACCGAGGCGCAGGTGCCGCATTCCGTGCACTTGGCCGGATCGATCCAGCGCATGCCGCCTTTCTCGCTGATCGCCTCGACCGGGCATTCCGGATCGCAGGCTCCGCAGTTCACGCACGCATCCGTGACCTTATAGGCCATGAATATACCTCTCTTGTAAGTAGTGTGGAAGGATTATAGCATCCCGCCGAAGCGCATGGCAAGCTCCGGGCTTTCCGCGCCCAGGCGCGTTGGCCTTCTGATTCCTTCCGGACTCGCCTTGCGAAAAGGGCGTCGCTTGGCTTATACCAGTATGCGAACATGAAGCTGAAAATCATCTTCGCCATGATAGAGGCGGGGGGAGGCCACAAGGCTCCCGCGAGCGCCGTGATGGCCGCCCTCGAGCGCGATTATCCCGGCGTCTACGATGTCTCGATGATGGATTTCATCAAGGACATCGGGAGCGTCAAGGTCGACGCCGCCCATAAGAAGGGCTGGAAGACCTTCCTGGAATATCCGACGCTCACCCATGTAATCTACCAGCTCCAGAACAGCCTGGCCCCCGTGACGCGGGCCCTCCTCTACCGCACGATGGTCGCGCCCGCGGTCAAGGACGCGATACGCTTCATCAAGCAGGCGAGGCCCGACGTCGTATTCAGCACGCATTTCTTCGCGACCATGGCCCTCGTCGAGGCGAGGCGGAGGTCGAGGATCGACTTCAGGATCATCACCTACCAGACGGAGATCTTCACCTTCCACGCGCCCTGGAAAGTACCGGAGACGGATTGGTATCTCACCGCATCCGACCGCGCGGCTCAGGCCGCTGCCCGGAGGGGCATCCGCTGGAGCAAGATAAAGGCCTTCCCCTACCCCATCCGCCCGGACTTCCTCGAATCGAGGAGGGACAGGGAGACGGTCGCGCTCGAGCTCGGACTCGAAAAGGACCGCCGGACCTTCCTCTTCAGCTTCGGCAACCAGGGTACTGGCATGATCCTCCAATACCTCATCGCCCTCGACATCCTCGGCGTGCGGCTCAACGTGATAGTCGTGGCGGGGCTCAACAAGGCTCTCCACGCGAGGCTCGCGTCGAGCAGGACCCGCCTTCAGAATCTCAATATCGTTCCCCTGGGCTACGTGGGCAACATGAACGAGCTCATCGACGCTTCAGACGTCTGCTTCATCAAGCCGGGCCCCGCGACCATGATGGAATGCATGCATTCGCGCAAGCCCATAATCTTCAACGTCGCGGCCACCCCCTGCGAGCAGGAGCACGCCAACTACGCCGTCTTCAGGGGCGTCGCGAAGTATACCGACGGCAACCCGATGCTCTTCGGGATCGCGGCCCGCCACTTTCTCAAGGACGAGGTCCGGGAGGACGTGGCGAGGCGATACGATCGCCTCGCCCTGCGCAACGGCGCCTCCGACATCGCCGCCTTCGTCGATTCCGTGGCGCGGAGCCGAAGGGCCTGAGGCCCGCGGCGCGGGCGGGAGAAAGCTCATCGGGAATAAGATGCTTTCGTCGATGGGCCGAGCCCTCGCCCCGGCCCGCGTCATCCTGGGCAATCGCGGCTTCCTCGGCCTCCTGGGCTGCAATATCCTCCTGGGGCTGGGCTTCTCCTTCGTCAGTCCCTTCATGTCCCTTTTCGGCGAGCATGAAGTGGGCATGAGCCCCGGGGTCTTCGGCGCGTTCATGACCCTGACCTCCCTCTGCGGCATCGCCCTGAGCACGATACTGGCGCGCTGGTCGGATACGCGATTCACCAGGCGTTCGATCCTCCTCCTCGGGTCGGCGGCGGGGGCCCTGGGCTATGTCGGCTACGCCGTGGTCCGAGACGTCCTATGGCTGCTCGCAATAGGGTCCCTTCTCCTCGGCATCGCCTCGATCACGTTTTCGCTGCTGTTCGCCCACGCCCGCGAGCAGCTCGCGAGGTCCGAGCTGCCGCCGAAGGACGCTCCGCTGTACATGAACGTGTTCCGGCTGTTCTTCGCGCTGTCCTGGACCGTCGGCCCGGCGATCGCATCCTGGGTCATGATCAAGTATTCGTTCCTCGGCACCTTCCTCATGACGGCGACCTGCTTCGCCGCGCTCTTCGTCGCGATCTTTTTCCTCGTCCCCTCTCGCCCCCCGTCGAGGACGGCGAAGAAGGAGGCCTCTTTCAAGGAAACGGTCCGGGCCCTGGCACGGGGAGAGGTCTTGGCCTATTTCGCGGGCTTCGTGATGATCTACGCCTGCGGCTCCCTCGGAATGATCAGCCTCCCTCTCCTGATCGTCGAGACACTCCGGGGGACGGCCAGGAACGTAGGCATCGTCTATGCCGTCGCGCCCCTGTTCGAGATGCCGCTGATGCTTCTTTTCGGGGTGCTGGCCTCGCGCGGCGACCACTCCCGCCTGATACGGCTCAGCGTCCTGCTCGCGGTCGCGTATTACGGATCGATAGCCCTGGCCGGAGCGCCCTGGCACATCTATCCGCTGCAGATCCTCAGCGCCGCGATCACCGCGGTAACGCAAGGCGTCGCCATCACCTTCTTCCAGGACTTCCTGCCCAACCAGGTCGGCACGGCTACCAACCTGTATTCCAACGCCTCCCGCCTGGGGCAAATCGCCGGATACGTCCTATTCTCCTGGCTTGCGGCCCCGCTCGGCTATAGGAACCTGTTCCTGATGAACTCGGCGATCTGCTGCGCCGCCTTCCTCCTGATGTGGCTTTTCCGCCCCCGTCTTCGCCCTCGTCCGGGCGCATAGCGCGGAGCTCATCACGCTGCTTTACGTTTGTAGGTCCGCATCGCGAATAAATACGCGACCACGAGAATACCGAGGCACCATGCGAGCGCAATCCAAATGCCATTGCCGACAGGCTGACCTGACAATAGCGCGCGGATGGCTCCCACTATCGAAGTCACCGGCTGGTTTTCGGCAAAGGCGCGAACCACCGAAGGCATCGATTGGGTCGGCACAAACGCCGAGCTGATAAACGGCAGGAAAATAATGGGGTAGGAGAAGGCGACTGCGCCGTCCACCGATTTTGCGGACAATCCGGCAATCGCCGCGATCCATGTCAAGGCCAGCGTAAACAACGCCAGCATACCGGCCACCGCAAGCCATGACAGCACCCCCGCCGACGAACGGAAGCCCATGATGAGCGCCACGAGAACGATGACGACGACCGAAATCGCGTTGGATACCAGCGAAGTCAGCACATGCCCCCACAGCGCGGCAGAACGCGCGATCGGCATGGAGTGGAACCGATCGAAGATGCCACTCTGCATATCCATAAACAGATGGTAAGCCGTATAGGATATGCCGCTTGCGATAGCAATCAGCAAGATGCCGGGCAACAGGTAATTCACATAGTTATCCGTACCGCTTTGAATGGCGCCGCCGAGCACATAGACGAACAGCAGCATCATCGCGATCGGCATGATGGTGACCGTGATGATGGTGTCCATGCTGCGGAAAATATGACGCATGGAACGCCCGAGCATGACGCCCATATCGCCGAAAAAGCGTTTCTTGACGGCTTCCATTTACTTTTCCCCTTTTTCCCCGACGATTGCGAGGAATATTTCCTCCAAAGTCGGCTCTTTTTCCACATACTCCACCTTTGCGGGCGGGAACAGCTTTTTCAGCTGGGCGAGCGTGCCGCCGGCTATAATCCTTCCCTCATGCAGAATGGCGATTTGATCGGCAAGCTGCTCGGCTTCCTCCAACTGCTGCGTGGTAAGGAATACCGTCGTGCCGCCCTCAGCAAGTTCTTTGACGACCTTCCAGACCTCGATGCGCCCCTCGGGGTCGAGCCCGGCGGTCGGCTCGTCGAGGAAAATGAGCTGCGGTGTTCCCACGAGGCTCATGGCGATGTCGAGCCTGCGGCGCATCCCGCCCGAATAAGTGGCCACTCTGCGGTCGGCGGCGTCGGTCAGGCCGAAGCGTTTCAGCGAATCGCCCGCCACCTGACGCGGATTTTCGAGGTGCCGAAGCTTGGCGATCATAATGAGATTTTCCCGTCCGGTCAAAATCTCGTCCACGGCGGCGAACTGCCCGGTAAGGCTTATCGACTGCCGCACATAGCCGGGCTTTGACGCAACGTCGAATCCGTTTACGGCGGCGGTTCCGCCGTCCTGTTTGAGCAGCGTGCTGAGGATTTTGACGATCGTCGTCTTGCCCGCGCCATTGGAGCCGAGCAGGGCGAAAATGCTGCCCTTTTCCACCTCGAAATCCACGCCCTTGAGAACATGAAGCTTTTTATAGGACTTTTGCAGTCCTTTCACTTGAATGGCCGTTTCCATCCCGATACCCCCGTTCACTTTGTTTTTTCCGTAAGCTTTTTCATCGCCTTGTCAACTTCTTGGTTGACAGATTCTTGATAGATGTCAGCATAAGTTTTCGAATCTTTGACTAGATCGTCGCAGAAAGCCGCCACGTCATTGCCCGTCACTTCGAGCACGCCTTTCCCTAACGCCGCGCCCTCTTCAAAAAGGCCGACAATCCCCGAGAGCAAGCCCGTCCCCTCGGTTAGCTCGACGGGGCCGACCTTAAAGAGGTATCTTTGAATCTCTTTATAAACAACCTGATAATCTTGCGGGAGCGCTTTGACACGCGCCATGTGTGCTCGCCACTCCTTTTGCCACTTTTTTTTGCCTTCGATGATATCTTGTATGCTCATTCGATCCTCCTATTACCTAATTTCCTAGCGATATTTTTGTTGAGTTGCTCGCGCCACTTGTCGCGAAAAGACTTTGCCCCTTCTTCGCCGGCCAGCGCCGAACAGAAGCCTTCGATATCGTCACCCAAAACCTCTTGGACACTCTGACCGTCCGCCGCCGTTTCTTCGAGCAGGCCAAGCACGCCGTCAAGAATTGGCATGAGGTTGCGACCGGTGAAATCTGAGTGCGGCCAAAGATTGGCCCAGATTTTCCCCCATGCCGCTTGGTAATCGGCCGGCAGCTTTTTGACTCGCGATTCGAAAGCCTTCAATTCCTTAGTCATGTCGCTGCCTGTGATCTTTTCCCAAAAATTCATTATCTGTTCTCCTTCAACTCGTTAATTCTTGACGATACGAACTCCCATTTTTCCCAGAACTTACGTAGTTCCTTGTGCCCCGCGTGGTTGAGCGCGAAAAACTTCCGCGGCGGTCCCATGTCGGAGGGCTTTTTGGTGATCTCTACCAGCTTGCTTTTTTCAAGCCGGATCAGGATTGTGTACACCGTTCCCTCTACCACATCTTGGAAGCCTAGGGCGTTCAACTGCCGCGTGATCTCGTAGCCGTAGGTTTCTTTGCGGCTAATGATTTCAAGAACACAGCCCTCGAGCACGCCTTTGAGCATTTCTGTTAAATTTTCCGGCACAACCTCTCCTTGCAATTCTGTATGACTAATATGCAGTAATACTTACTACAACTATACGGTAACACTCAATAGCTGGCGAGTCAATAGTGTTTGTTCTATAAATGAATTCTGCCTAAATGCAAGATGCAAACCAGCAAACAGAGCAACCAGGCCGCATGGAGCAGCTTATCCATCGTCGCGCCGGCAAAGTCGGAGCCGCGCAACGGGCTCGCTTTGAATTTTCCTTTGTGTATATTGACGCCCGCGAAGTCACTCTTTTGCAGATCGATCGCGGTGAGGTTTATCCGTACCTGGCGCTCCAGAGTGCGGGAGAGGTTGGCGACCTCCTGAACCGTTTGCTCGATGTCGCCGATGCTGTCAATGGTCATCTCGAAAGCCGTTCGTCGAGATTTCGTCGAAACAGATCGAGTCACCGTTCGCTCTTGCTCTCATTCTCCCCAACTCGGAACTCTATGATTTTGCGGATGAGTTCTTCCGGTAATGGCTCGCCATGCTGAAACTGAACGGTCCCATGACCGCTCTGTACGTAACCTGATAGCTCTTTCCGGAAAGCCGTAAAAACGGTCATGCTCGCCGGATAGAATCCGATGTGATTCTTGAAGGCGCAGAAATAGACCAGCCGTCCCTTGTAAAAATATGCCGGCATATTGTAGCTGATCCGTTCTTCGGCAATCGGAACGACCTCACGAATAATTTTCATGATAGCGAGCAATCGAAACCGAACATCTTCCGGGCAATCCTTCAGATATTCCCTGAAGTCAGCGTATTTCTTCGAACCTTCACCCATTTCGACTCTCCAGCGCCTAAAAGCTTGCCGTTACAAATCATATAACCTGCGAAGTTCGGTACGGATACTTTCAGTCATCTAGGTAGTCTCATATTTCATATGCTGAGTTTCAATGAACGGCAACAATGACGAGGCCGCAGATATCAGCCAAGAGCATCACGGCGGCCGATGCCTTGTGTATTGTCGGAAGGGTCTTCCCCGTTTCCTTTCTCGCCAGCATCATGATTCCGGCAATGAGCTGACAGAGCAAAGCAATACCCATCACGATCACGGGGACAAGGGTTGGGGACATCGTTTTAATCGTGCCCGCCAAGATGAAGTAGTACCCTATAGTGAACCATAGAAAGAAGAACAGGTGGAAAATGATCTTCACCTTGCCATAAGGCTTCCCCTTCTTTCCGAGAAGGAAACCGAAGATCGCACCAGCCAGGATCAAAATGCCTTCGACGATAAATGGGGCCAGCGCCGCGTTCATCCTGTACTACCTCCAGTCATTGCCGATGTTCCGGTTGCTGGCGAGCATCACCGGAATCAAGCGAAGCGGCGAGAGGTCGGACCGTTCCTTTCGCTCAGCGTTTCAAAGGGACATTGAGATATCCCACCATGCCGGTGCTCGCATCGTGGATGAGGAGGAGGACGGACTTCGACTTCGCCGCATCGGCGATCCTTTCCCTGAAGTCGTTCGGGTTCGTCACCGACGCGTTCCCCACCATGAAAATGACGTCGCCGACGTTGATGTTGGCCTGATCGGCGGGACTGCCGGGGACCACTTCGGTGACGATTACGCCCGTGGGGCTGGATAGCCCGAGATTCTTGGCCGCATCGGCGTCCAGAGTTTGCACTATCAGCCCGAGGATCTTGTAGGCGGGCCGAGCCGCGACGCGCTTTAGAAGCGCGAATTGGTCCCCGACTATCGCCCTCACCTCGAAGGACTTGCCGTCGCGAACGATGTCGAGGCGAATGGCATCTCCCGGCTTCGATGCCGCTATGGCCTTTTTCAGATAGACGGAGGAGGAGACTGCGGCGCCGTCATACTGCAGGATGACATCGCCTTGCTTCAGACCCGCGGAGTCGGCGGGACCTTCGGGTATGACCTCCACGATCGCCACCCCGACGGTGTTCGCTGGCAGCTTGAGGGCTTCGCTAATCGTCGGGGTCAGGTCCTGGAATTTCATACCCAGATCGCCTCGGATCACCTTCCCGAATCGAATGAGGCTGTCCGCGATTTTCCTTACGAAAGACACCGGGATGGCGAAGCCGAGCCCCTCCGATCCGTTGCTCTCCGAGACGATAACCGTATTGACGCCGATCACCTCTCCATTCAGGTTAAGGAGAGGCCCTCCCGAATTGCCCCGGTTGATGGGCGCATCGGTCTGGATATAATCCTCCAATCCCGTGGATTCCTCACCGCCGACGTCCCTGCGGTGTTTGGCGCTGATGATTCCGGCCGTCACCGTCCAGTCTAGCCCCTCCGGAGAGCCGATCGCGACGACCCAATCCCCGACGCGCATGGAGTCCGAGTCGCCCAGGCGCGCGATCGGGACATTGACGGGCCCGTCGACTTGCACTATCGCGAGATCGGCGTAGGGATCGGAACCGACGAGTTTCGCCGACTTCGTGGTACCGTCGAAAAAACGTATCGAAATGGTATCGGCGTTTTCTACCACATGATTATTGGTGAGGATATGACCGTCTCGATCGAGAAGAATTCCGCTTCCAAGGCCGCTTACCGGAACGATGGCGGAGGTATCCTGCGGCGCATGGTAGCCGAAAGGCCCCTTTATAGGAAGCTGTTGGAGCATTGTGCCGGTCGTATCGATATGGACGACACTCTGTTCCGCGGTCTCGGCGACGTCGGCTATGGTATTCGCGAAGAATTCTCTGTCATCTGTTATGGGCTTATCGATCGGGATGGCGATATTTTGCGCCAATCCTGGCGAGGCAGATGCCGTAGCTGCGAGTAGTAGCAGCTCAATGGCCAGCAGCAGAGTCTTTGCATTCATGGCCATTTTCTTGTCCGAGGATCATCGGGCGCATCCTGTCCATATGTCTAAAGTTCGTGATCGGAACAGGCTCTGTCAAGGGGAATCGTCGAGCCTTTCCTATCGCGTCAGGGGATCCCCCGAGCGGGCCATGGTGCCCGTCGCCAAGAGCTCGTGGATCTTGTAGGTTCCGTACTTGCGGGCCTTGAGGAAGCCGCTCCAAGCGGCCTCGGCGAAGCGTCCCTGTATCAGGAGCTCGTAGAGCCACTCGTTCGCGTAGCGCGGATCGGACTGCGGTATCCCCGCCTGGATCTCCTCGAGCCAATTCCGGTTGAAGGTCTCCTGAGCCCCGATGGTGGGGGCCACGATGAGGGGGATGCCCAGGCCGACGTAAAAGGACATTTCCGACGGCTTCGTCCAGAGGATGTCGGTATCGCGGAGGCTGGCATTGAAGGAATCGAAGTACTCCTCGTCGCCCCGGCCGCCGATTATCCTCAGGTCGGCGCAGTCTTCCAGGCCCTGAGCCTTCACGACCGCCTCGTAGTAGGCGCGCACTTCCGGGCGGACGCCGCAGACGAGGTTCATCGCGAGCTCGCCCGCCAGGATCTTGCCCTTGAGGCTCGCGAGGGCCTCGGCTCCGATCTCTTTCTGCGCCCCGGCGCCGCCGACGGCGAAGGCGAGAGTCAGCTTGCGCTTCCGTTGGGCCTTGCAGTTCTCCCGGCCGAGGAAATGCGCGACGCTCGGCTCGTGGAGCGGCCAAAAACGGTCCTGCGGATCGAGGTAGCGCAGCCTCTGGCCCAGGTCGGCCTTGAGGAGGCCGAGATCCGGGCCGCCGAGGAGCTCCTTGGGCAGGGGGAAGCCGGTCATGAAGAGGCGCTCGTCCGGCACTCCGTATTGCTTGAGCCGGCGCAGGACGGAGCCGCAGGGGACGAGGTATTCGATCCTGGATTTCCGGGGATCCGAGGCGACCCAGACGCGGTTTATATCCGCGTCGCAGATTATGCAATAGACGCGTCCGTAGCCGGCCATGTCGGCGGCGATCGCCGCCGCGTAGTAGGAGGTTATGAAGGGAAGCGGCTTCGACTCGATCCGCTCGATCATGCCCTCGCAGAGTCCCTTCCTGACCATGCCCTCGGTCCACTTGGTCTGTATCGAAGGCTTGGACAGGTCGACTCGAGGATAGGGAGGCTGGATCTGCTGGAAATAGTCCATTATCCCGAAGAGGGCGTTTCCGATGAGCGGAATGCGCTTGGCGCGCGAGAGTCGCTCGTAGACCGAAAGCAGCTGCTCCCAAACCTTGAGCTCGTCGGGACCGGCGACCGACGGATCGTTGACGACTATGAGTCCTCCCTCCGCGATGTCCCACAGGGGCCGGATCGCCCTCTTGTGCCCCAGGCCCATGTTCGCCGCCGCCACCCAGGCGCGGACCTCTCCGCGCGGGTCCTTTGCTAGCTCTGCCATCGCCGTTCCTCCGTTTCCGCGGCGCGCGTCGCAGCGGCCGCTCGATCAGTATGGGCTCGGATCGCCATCCTGTCAAAACTCCTTGTTGGACTGCCCATGTTGATGCATACTTCGAAAAGAGGGACCATGAAAGATCAGCTTATCGTCAAGAACCTTCCCTTCATCAAGATATTGCCGGCGTGGGCGCAGGAGCTCTCGTACAAGTATTGCTCCAAGACGGCCAATCTCTACATCGTCCACGGCAACATCCGGGACTTCCTCCCCCACAAGATGAACGAGGGCGAGTTCCTCTTCGTGAAGATACAGGAATATATATCCGAGGTGCTCTTCGGCAACAAGGACGTCATAGCCTTCTTCGATCGCTCGAGCGGCGTGAGCTTCTGCGAGAGGCAGATGGAGCGCGACTATCTCGCCGCGATGCGCGGCCGCCATCCCGACTCGGGCGACGAGGACTTCCTGGCCAAGGATCCGAGCGGGGTCTTCCCCTACCTAGAGGAGTACTTCCTCACGCAGATCCCGCAAAAGCGCCGCATCGTCCTCATCGTCGACTACGCGGAGACCGTGGCCCCGGCCAGCGACGTCGCCAGGCTCTCCGAGGAGGACCGCTACTGCTTCGTGACCCTCAATCGCTGGTCCCACGAGCC
This sequence comes from uncultured Spirochaetota bacterium, assembly GCA_963778775.1. Lineage (GTDB taxonomy): Bacteria > Spirochaetota > Spirochaetia > Treponematales > Rectinemataceae > UBA1306. The sequence goes on from CAVZVX010000012.1 coordinate 35,639, forward strand.
CGTGTTCACTCGGGGCGACGTCTCGGTCATCCTCCTCACCGAGAACCTCGCCGACCTCAATCCCCGCATCTCGGCCAGCCCGAGCACGGTCAAGGTGGAGATCCCGATACCCGACGAGACGGTGCGGGCCCAGTTCATGGGCTTCCTCGAGGCCCAGGGCCAGCTCCTCCTCGACAAGGGGCTCGGGAGCGCCCAGGTCGCCGCCCTCGCCTCGGGCCTCAACCTGATGAACCTTAACCGCCTCGCCGGCCGAGAGCTGGCAGGAGGACAGGCCCATCTCCCTCGAGTACATGCGGCAGAAGAAGAAGGAGATCATCGAGTCCGAGGCCGCCGGCCTCCTCGAGTTCCTCGAGACCGAGCACGACCTCTCCTTCGTCTCGGGCCACGAGTTCGTCAAGCGCCGCTTCAAGAACGCCGCGCGGGCCATCAAGCAGGGGCGGCTCGACGTGCTCCCGATGGGCTACCTCATCGCCGGGCCGGTCGGCACGGGCAAGAGCTTCATGGTCTCGGCCTTCGCGGGCGAGATCGGCGTGCCCATGGTCAAGTTCAAGAACTTCCGCTCCAAGTGGCAGGGCGTGACCGAGTCCAATCTCGAGCGAGTGCTGTCGATCCTCAAGGCGATGTCGCCGGTGGCGGTGATGATCGACGAGGCCGACGCCTTCCTGGGCGACCGCGACCAGGACGGCGACTCGGGGGTCTCCAACCGCGTCTTCTCGCAGATCGCCTCCTTCATGGGCAATACCGAGTACCGGGGCAAGATCATCTGGTTCCTCATAACCTGCCGCCCCGATCTCCTGCCCATCGACCTGAAGCGCCAGGGCAGGGCCGAGGAGCATCTCGCCCTGTTCTATCCCGAGACCGACGAGGAGAAGATCGCCCTCTTCGAGACCCTCGTCCGCAAGCTCGACCTGTCCATACGGCGATTCCCCGTGGGCGAGCTCCTCAAGAAATTCACGCGCGAGTTCTCGGGGGCCGACCTCGAGGCCGTCCTCATCCGAGCCAAATTCAAGGCCGCGATGGAGGGCCGCACCTTCATCACGAAGGAGGACATGGACGAGACGATGGCCGATTTCGTGCCGCCCGCCTATCCTCACGAGATAGAGCTTCAGAACCTCGTGGCCGTCGTCGAGTGCACCTCCAAGGAGATGGTCCCGAAGCGCCTGCAGAACCTCAACAGGACCAAGCTCGTAAAGGATATACAAGAGCTCAAGTCCCTGCTCGGCGAGGGGGCCTTGGGATAGCCGAAAGGAAGTGACAGGCCGGGCGCCATGCGTCATACTCGAGGGGTATGGACTCCACGAAGATCGCGAACGGCGTCTGGTTCGTCCGGATCCCCGAGGCGGGGCTTTCGGTCCTCTGCGGATGCCCGCCCGACGTCGTCAAGCACCTGATGCGCCGCGGGGCGATCGCCGAGACCGCGATAAACGGCAAGGTCTTCGAGACCGGCCCCAACGCCATACTCCTCTCCGACGTGGCGGTCCAAGGCGGGGCGTTCTGCAACATGGCGGAATTTCCCCTGCTCCAGATGTTCTATCGGCAGGACCTGGGGACGCCGGAACTCACCGGAAGCAAGGCCAGGAAACCCATCTTCATCGGGCTGATTTCCCAGCTTGTCGCGCAATCGGCCTACATCCTGCGCGGGACCTTCGGCCTGGAGAACGAAGCCGAGATCGAGGAGGCCGGGATTCGCCCCGAGTTCGCGGCGGAGATCATCCGCTACAAGATGCGCTTCGCCGGAGGCAAGCCGCGGGGGCTCGGGGAAACGGTGGAGTTCGCGCCCACGGACACGGGCCGGGCGGAGCTTCCCGGCGAAGTGGCCGTGATACGGAAATCCCTCAATGTCTACGCGTTCCGGCTCGGCGAGGAGGAGGTCCAGGTCGACATGAACCTCGCGCCCGGAGAGACCTACGAGAGCCCCGTCCGCCTGGATTCGCACCGGATCGATCGCGACTACTTCTCGGTCGTGCACTCCGGCGAGGGCAACGGATGGGACAAGGACCGCCCCTGCATGTCGAGCGTCGTCGTCTTCCAAGGGAAGATCTACCTGATCGACACGGGTCCCTACGTGCTCGACTCCCTCACCGCCCTCGGCATTTCCGTCAACGAGCTCGAGGGCATCTTCCATACCCACGCCCACGACGACCACTTCGCGGGGCTGACCTCCCTCGTGCGCACCGACCACCGCATCAAGTACTTCGCCACCCGCCTCGTGCGGTCCTCGGTGATGAAGAAGCTGTCGGCGGTCATGTCCCTCCCCGAGAAGAGCTTCGAGAACGCCTTCGAGTTCCACGACCTCGCCTTCGGGAAATGGAACGACATCGGGGGCCTCGAGGTGCGTCCCTTCCTGTCCCTCCATCCGCTCGAGACGACGGTCCTGCACTTCCGAGCCCTCGGGCCCGAAGGCTACAGGACCTACGCCCACCTGGCGGACATACCGCCGGAGAGCGTCCTCAAGGAATACCTCGTCGACGACCCGGAGGCCACGCCGATATCCGCGAGGCTCTACGAGAGCTCGATCAAGAGCCTCCACGTCCCCGTGGACCTCAAGAAGATCGACGCGGGGGGCGGCACGATCCACGGCCGGGCCTCGGACTTCGCGGGCGACAAATCCGCCAAGATAGTCCTTTCGCATATCTCCGGGGACCTCTCGGCGGCCGACAAGGAGATTGGCTCCAACGCGTCCTTCGGCCTTCAGGACGTCCTCATCGAATCGCGCGTCGACTATACGCGCCGCTCCGTCGAGCGCCACCTCGCCACCCACTTCCCCGAGGCCGCGCCCGAGGACCTCGGGATGCTGCTCAACTGTCCCCTCGTGAGCCTCAACACGGGACACGTCATCCTCCGAAGGGGAGCGGAGGCGACCGACGTCCACCTCGTCGCCTGCGGCGTCGTCGAGATGATAGACTCGAGCATCGGCGCCCAGCACATGCTCTCGACGGGAACCATGATCGGCGAGGTCGACGCCCTCTCGCGCGAGGCCTCCGTCCGGACCTATCGCGCCAAGAGCGCGGTCACCCTCCTCAGGATGCCCGCGAGGCTCTTCGTCGAGTTCGCCCGGCGCAACTACGACCTCGAGGAGATGAGGAGGCGGCTCGAGATCGAGCACTTCCTCCAGGGGACGAGGCTTTTCGGCGAGATGGTGTCCAGCGCCGTGCACAGCGTCATGTCGCGCGGCCTCTCCTCTACGAGCCTCGACGTCGGGGCATCACTCTCGACCGCCGACGGAACCTCCCTCGTGGTCGCGCGAAGCGGCCGGGCCTCCATCCTGATCGAGGGCTCCGAGGTCGATTCGATAGGCCCCGGCGGCGTCTTCGGCGAGGAGTCGGTTTTCTTCGGAAGGCCGTCCCTGATGGCCGCCACCGTCGTCGAAGCGGGCGAATTTCTCTCCATACCGCGCGCCGCCATCAAGAACGTGCCTATAGTCGAATGGAAGCTGCTCGAGACCTACGAGCGCCGCATAACGCACTTCGGCCTCTCCCTCGCCGGAGAGGCCATCGCATAGGGCAAAAGGGGATACGGCATGAGCAAGACGCAACGAAGCTTCACCCTCGTCATCATAGCGCTGGCGATGGTGGTCCTCAATTCCGACACCAACGTCATGACGCCGACGCTCGCCAGGATCGAGGCCGAGTTCGGCGTCGCCGACTCGACGATCGGCTTCATGATGCTGCTCTTCACCGTAATCGGCGCCCTGGTCTCGCTGCTCTGGGGCTATTTTTCCGACAAGGCCTCCCGCAAGCTCCTCTTCGCGCTCGCGGTATTGATCGGCGAAGTGCCCTGCGCCCTCACGGCCTTCGCGCCCAGCTATCCCGTATTCTTCGCCCTCCGCATCCTATCGGGCATAGGCCTCGGCGCGGCCTTCCCCCTCGTCTTCGCGATCATCGGCGACACCTTCGACGAAAAGGGCAGGCCCATGGCGACGGGGATCGTCTCGGTCGCCATAGCCGTCGGCAATATCGTGGGGACCCTGATCGGCGGCTATCTCGGCTCGGGCGGCAACTGGAGGCTTCCCTTCATCGTGGCTTCGGCCCCCAACCTGCTTTTCATCCTCCTCTTCTGGCTCTTCTCCCCCGAAGCCAAGAAGGCGGCGAGCGAGGAGGCGACGCGCGAGCTCGTCGAGGCGGGCCTCGTCTACCCCAAGACGATCAAGCTGTCGGACTACGCGGGGCTCTTCCGGAACAAGACCAACCTCTTTCTCCTTTTCCAGGGCATCGCCGGCACGATTCCCTGGGGGAGCTTCTTCTTCATCAACAAGTACCTCAACGAGAACAAGGGTCTGTCCATCGCGGCGGCCACGAATGTCTTCCTCTGCTTCGGCCTGGGCATGATCGCCGGCACGGTGATCGGAGGCCAATGGGGCGGGGCCATATTCAGGCGGGCGCCGAGGCGGCTGCCCGTCTTCTGCGCCCTGACGACTCTGGGCGGGGCCCTCGCCGTGATCTACGTGGTGCTCTGGGCCCCTTCCGATTTCGCGATACTCTCGATCTGCGGCTTCGTAGCCGCCTTCCTGGCCGCGATGACCGGTCCCAACATGAAGACCATGCTCCTGGACGTAAACGCGCCCGAGGAAAGGGGCGCCATCTTCTCGATCTTCAACCTTACGGACTCCCTGGGCACGGGCATAGGCCGCGGAGTGGCCGGCCTTCTCTCCGGGGCCCTCGGCCTCGCCCTCTCCCTGGCCCTCTGCTCGACCCTGTGGATCCTCTGCACGGTCTTCCTGATGATCGTCGCGATCTACTTCCTGGCCGACGTGGAGGCGCTCCGGGCATCCATGAAGAAGGTCGCCGCGGAGATGGCGTCGAAGGCCGAGGCCTAGCCCTTCGCGAGATAGACCCTGTCGCCCCCGCTGCCGATCGCGTCCAGGACATCGAGGCAGAGCCTCAGCAGCCGGACGCAATCCGCCTTCTTGGTCTCGTAGCCTCCGCCGCTCGTCTCCTGGCGGATGACGACCGTCCCGTATTCGTCGTCCCCTCCGGCCTCGATCTCGTAGGCGGCGGACTTGACCCGCTTGGCGACATCGTACGAGGGTCCCGCCTTGCCCTTCGTCAGGACGACCGCGTACATGTACGGGCACGGCTCCGTTCGGGCCGTTGTTGACGGCGGCCTGTACCTGGATGCCGACGAGGTCGGCCGGGGGGCGCTTGAGCTCGTACAGGAGGCGCAGGTCCTCGGGTACGTCGGCTCCCGACTTGTCCTTGTCGAAGCGGATGTAGGGCGCGACGGCGACCCCTTCGGCCAGCCGCTCGGCGAGGATGGCGCGAAAGCAGGGCATCTTCATCGCGATGGCCGAGGGGGTGAATACCTTGACCCGTCCGAACAAGAGGGAGGGCACGAGGAGGACCACCGCGTTCCCGCCGATGAAGCCGAGATCGGTCCGCCCCGTCGCCTCCGCGATGCCGAAGAACACGAGGAAGGCGGGGATGCCCAGGCCGAGGGCGAGACCGGCGGAGACGCTCCTCGTCCGCTTCCGCAGCTTGGCCGATTCGCGCAGCCCGTCGTCCAGCCTGTCGACCTCGGACATCGGAACGGGCCTCCACTCCTCGAGCCCTTGCTCGTCGGGCTTGTTCGTCGCCCTTCGCAGCATCAGGGGCAGCCAACCCGCCGCGACTACGATGATGCCGGGGAAGAACATGCTCGCGCTCAGCGCGAGCTCGATGGCGATGCCGATAGCGAAGGCCCCGCCCGCCACCGCGAGCCGAGAGGCCAATCCCAATTTAAAGTACCTGAAATCGTCGGACATCACGCCCTCCCTTCCAATTCGCCCTCGCCGGCGTAGGCCCAGTAGAGAGGGCAGGCTCCTTGGCAGGCCACGAAGCTGTCGCAGGATCCGCAGCGAGGCGGAGCGAAGCGCTTGCGCTTGAAGTAAGCCGCCCGATCCGAGAACCAGATATCCTCGAAGCGCCGCTCGAGGAGGGACCCGAGAGCCTCGGGCCAGGACGAGCAGGGCAGGATCTCGCCGCGGGGGTTCACGTGGACCAGTCCGTCCGCGGCCGCGCAGCTCTTGTTTCCGAGTCCCCGGGCGACCGGGTTGTACAGGCAGTAGGGAGTCGGGCTGTACCAGAAGAAAGTCCTGCCCGCCGCGTGGGCCGAGCGCCGGATCGCGTCGACTTCCGCGCCGACCTCGGAATAGCTCACGAAGAGCTCGTCCTCCCCGAGCCCCCGGCCCGCGGGTATGAAAAGGTTCATCGAGAAGCGCTCGACCCCGATGGAGGCGAGGTAGGCCGGCAGGTCGAGGAGGCTGTCGCCGATTGAGGGTGGTCAGCGTGCTGTTCGTCTGGACCGAGATTCCCGCCTCGCGGAGGGCGCGAATGCCGGCCGTCGTCCGTTCCCAGGCGCCTACTACGCCGCAGAGCTCGTCATGGACGTCCGCGAGGGGGCTTTCGAGGCTCACCTGGGCGCTGTCGATGCCCGCGGCCGCGAGCGAAGCCGCGCGCGACGCGGTAGCGAGGCTCCCGTTCGTGATGAGGTTGACTCGAAGGCCCAGGCCCTTGGCGTAGGCGGCGAGGTCCTCGAGGTCGGGCCTCAGGAGAGGCTCCCCGCCGGTGAATGAGAAGAAGGGAATCTTGGCCTCGTCCTTGAAAACGCGGATTATGCCCTTCCATGCCTCCGTCGACAGCTCGCCCGCGGCGTCCGGACCCGCCGCGGCCTGGGCCGACGAAGGACAGGACGTGCCGCCGCAGGACGCGTAGCAGAAGCGGCAGCGCTCGTTGCAGCGATAGGTCAGCGCGATCTCGCCGAGGACGGGCAGGCGCGTGAAGTCGAAGTCGTAGGGCCGTCGGCCGAAACCCTCAGCGGTCGCGGGCGCGCGTCCCTCGTAGGCGGCGCGAAGCTCCTCGAAGAAGGCCAGGAGCTGCTTCGCCCTCCCCTCGCCTTCGAGCGCCGCGGCGAGACCCGGCATCTCCGCCAGACGCCCGCCCGAGTCGAGCCACGACATGAGGCCGAGGGCGGAGCCCCCGAGCTTGTAGACGCGGTTGGGCGGCACGATGAGGACCGCGTCTTCCTCGCGTACGAGGAGCCAGGGCCTGATGCCTCGGTAGAAGGACTCTGCCTTCGCGAGTTCCTCGCGCCGAGTTCCTGGCGCTCGCCTGCCTCGAGGCGCGAGCGGAGCCTGCGATCGCACAGCCTCGTCAATGGGCCCCCCCGGAAACGCAGGCCGAGTGGCAGGCGGAATGGCAGGCCGAGTGACAGGCGGAATGACAGGCCGAATGACAGGCGTCGTGACACGCGTTGTGGCAGGCCGAGTAGCATGCGTCCACAGTGCCGCCGGAGGGGCTGAAGCAGCCCGAAAAGCAGGCGGCGCTCCGCATGAACTCGGCGTAGCCGGTGTTGATTTCCTTGGGCAAGGCCAGGGCGGCGTAGTAGGTCGAATGGCTGCTCATGTAGCCGTAGCCGAGCCAGTAGAGGTAATAGGGATCTCTCGAAGCCAGGGAGCCGGGCGTCGAGGCTCCGGCCTCGGCTCGATCACCGGCCGCCTCCTCGGCTTCCTCGATCTTCTTGCGATAATAGGCCTTGGTGGCCTCTAGATCGCAATCCCAAATCTTTTCCTGGAGCTTCTTGATCGCGGCCTCGAAGAAATCCGCCATGAGCCCGGAAAGCACGCGGCCCTCCGCGTCGAAGGCGGCGAGAAAGCTTTCTTCGTATTCGTTCTCAGCTTTGACCGTGCTGACGATCTTGATTTGAAGGGGGTCCTCGGCCACGAGCTCTATGATACCCTGACGGCGCAAGCCCTCGACCATGATGGCCGCCGCCCTCGGCAGGGGGAGTTCCATGAGCAGGGCCGCTTCGAGAGGATGTAGGCCCTCGGCCACCTTGCCGGGCACCTGGTAGGAACCTACGAGGATGCGCGGCGGGGACCATGCGTCCCCGGCCCAGGACATGCCTGCTAGCATCGCCTTCCTGGCCCTGAAGGAAGCCAGCCTTCGGGAATAGAGGAATAGGGCGATCGCTATCAAGGGAAGAAAGACGGCGAGGTCGACGAGGGGCCTCGCGCGCAGGTTCCGCTCCAAGTAATCGACGGGCGATATCGATTCGGGCGCCGCCCCCTCCTCCGCGGTCGCCCCTTCCGGCGTGGCGGCGCCCTCGACGGAGTTGGCCTCGGCGCCCTCCGTAGCCGGGCGGCCCGACACCGCGAGCTCGGCGGTCAAACCGAGGTAGGCCGCGGGGAAGTAGAGCTGGAGACGCTGCTCGCCCTGGGCGGGGACGTCCTTTTCGTAGAAGAGGCCGGTGAGATAATAGCGGCCGTCCTCGCCCTTCGTCCCGTACCAATCGATCTTGTTCTGCGCATTGACGGCCTTCTCGGTCTGCATGGGGACGGCGGCCTTTTCGGCCTCGCTCAGGGTGGACGATTCCACTGCCACCGGCAGGACGAGGCGGACGGCGCGGTAATCGAGGGGATCGTCCCAGGCGACGGGCCCCCAATCGAAGTAGACGAGCTTTTCGCCCTTGTCGGAGGTGGTCGCGCCGACCAGGCCCTGGTCGGCGAAGTCGCCTCCGTAGGTCAGGTTGTAGTAGGCCTTGCCGGTGAATCCCCTGCCTCCCGCGAGCACGACGTCGTACTTCCCGTCCCCAAGGTCGGTGATCGAGAGGGCGCTGCGGCTGCCGTCCGGGAGGTCGGCCCAGCAGCGCCGCATGTCCCAGACCGGCTCGAAGGACTCGCCCTGGAAATAGAAGCCGTGCATCTCCCCGCCCGAGACGTTCCACTCGAGGCGATATGCGATCGTCGCCTTGCCGTCCGTCCCGAGGACGACCGTCGTATCGTCGGAGGCGAGTCTCGATTCGAGGGCGGCGGCCGGAAACGAGGCTGCGAAAAGAGTCAGGAAGGCGGCGAGACCGAGACCCAGCGATCTACTCACTTGAGCTCCTCCTCGATGGCGATGCGGTCGGCGACAGGAATCTCGCCCGTGACCGCGGCTCGGCGCGACGCCACGAGAGCGGCCTTTTCGCGGAGGACGCGGGCCGTCCTCTCGGCGGCTTCGGGAAAGGGATTCGCGTCGGGCAGGTCGAAGCGCCTCTCGATCGAGCTCTCATCGGCCTCTTTCAGCCAGGCGTCAACGAGGGCGAGGGAATCGACGACGGCCGCGACCCCTTCCGGGTCGTAGCTGCCCGCCCGCGCGCAATCCTCGACGAAGCTGCCCGCCTCGAGGACGAGGAGGTCCCGCGCCGAGGCTACGCGGGGCTCGGCGAGCCTGAGGGCAGCCAGGCGCTTTCGGGCATCGGCCGCCTCGGACAGGCGGGCCGCCGCCTTCGCTCCGGCCTCGCGCCCGAGCTCGGCCGCGGCGGCGCGCTGCCCGATCCCGAGGGCGAGTCCCAGGATCGCCAGCGCGGCGAAGGCGCCCAGGGCGGCGAGCAGGGATAGCGCCATGGTCGCCCCGCCGAGGCGGGCCGCGAGGGCGGCCCCGACCGCGACGAAGAAGGACGCGATGCCGAGGGGGCTTTTGGCGTAGGCTCGGGAGAACTCTCGGATTTCCATGGGAGGATGCTAACCTAGGGCAGGCGACTGGGCAAGCTAATTGCGGCTTTCTCGCGGGGTCGGGGAGACGAAGACCGACCAGGCCGAAAGCTTGTCGGAGGCCTTTCGGAAATTTCTCGTCGGCACGGGGCTCGAGGAAGGCAGCCGCGCGATTAGGATTTTCCTCTCGGGCGAGAAGGAAGGCGTCCAGGGATTATTCCCCCCAATCTCGAGATCGCCCAACGAGGGCGCGACATGGCGGACAAAGGTGGAGGCCGCCTTCCCGCCGTTCAGGCCGATGCGCCCGATCGCGGGCCTAGACGCGATGAACTCGGCAAGGGGATTGGCCGATTCTTCCCGAATGTCCTGGTCCAGGCTTCCCTCGCGCTCGCAGGAGGCGATCACGTCCCACAGCGCTATGCCGGCCCTTTCGAGGCGGGCAAGGCGCTCGAGATAGGGAGCTCCCGGATCGAAGCCGAGGATGATGCCCATGAGGAACCAAAAATGATTGCGCTCATGGCCGTAGTATTGACCCCGCTCCAGGGATTTTTCCGAGGGGAAGGATCCCAGGATGAGGATGCTCGGGTTCTCGGCGCCGACTGCCGCGAAGCCCCGTAGCGGCCTCATGCCGAGGGGAATGCCCTGAGGTACTGCTTCGGCGTCGGACGGCGTTCGGGCGGCGCGTTCCGGAGTGGCCAGTACGGGTCGCGCAGGAGGAGGCGTCCGAAGGACACGAGATCCGCGCCGCCGTCCGCCACGATCGACCTGGCCTCGCCGAGTTCCGTGATGAGGCCCACCGCTCCCGTCGCGATGCCGGCCCGCTCGCGCATGGCCCTCGCGAAGGGAACCTGGTACATCGGGCCGACGGCCGGTTTCGCGTAGGGCACGAGGCCTCCCGAAGAGGCGTCGACGAGATCGACGCCCACAGCCTTGAGCTCGCGCGCGTAATCGACCGAGGCCTCGAGGTCCCAACCGCCCGGGACCCAATCGGTGGCCGAGACGCGGACGAGCATTGGCATCGCGGCGGGCAGCGCGCCGCGGACGGCGGCCGCGACCTCGAGCGGGAAGCGCATCCTGTTTCCGGCGCTGCCGCCGTAGCGGTCGCTTCTCGAATTCGATAAAGGCGAGAGGAATTGATGGAGGAGGTATCCATGGGCCGAATGCAGCTCGACGAGGTCGAAACCCGCCTCGACCGCCCTTCGCGCGGCTGAGGCGAAGGCTTCGAGGATTTCGGTCATGCCCGCATCGTCCAGGGGCTCAGGCGCGGCGTAGCCGGGAGCGAAAGCGAGCAGGCTCGGGCCGGAGGTCGTCCATCCTCCCTCTTCCGAAGGAAGCCAGGAGCCCCCCTCCCAGGGTACGGCCGTCGAGGCCTTGCGGCCCGCGTGGGCGAGCTGGATCCCCGCCGCCGCCCCTCCGGCCTTGATGGCCCGCGCGACGCAGCCCAGGGCCCGGCCGCGCTCCTCGTCCCAGATGCCGAGGTCAGAGTTCGTTATGCGGCCTTCCGGGAGGACGGCCGTAGCCTCTACCATCACGAGGGCGGCGCCGCCCACGGCGCGCTCCGGGTAGTGGCGGAGGTGCCAATCGGTCGGCAGGCCCTCCTTGGCGGAATATTGGCACATGGGCGAAAGGGCGATGCGATTTCGTAATTCGAGCGAGCGTAGCTGAAATCCTTCGAAAAGAGGATCCGACATGAAACCTCCGAGCATGGTCGCGATACTGGTTATTGGACTCTGCAACAATACTCGGATTCCCCAAACGATCCAATACGCCGTCCATAACTCCCGGAAACGACGATTCGACTTGATGGAGGCTATTCCAATTCGTATATTCCATTTAGAATACTTCAAATGGAATAATGAATGGAGGTTCTGATGGCGGAGGAAAAAGTTGGCAACCTTCTCGGCTTGGCCGTCCTCTCCCTCCTTCGGGAACGACCCATGCATCCCTACGAGATATCCTCGCTCATGCGCGAAAGAGGCCTGTCCACGAGCATCAAGCTCAACTATGGCTCTTTGTATGCAGTCATCGAGGGGCTGAAGGCCAAGGACCTGATCCGCGTCAAAGGAACCGAGAGGGAGGGGAACCATCCCGAGCGGACCATATACGAGGTCACCGAGGCGGGCGTGGCGGAACTCTCGGAGCGCCTGCGCTACCTCGTCGGCACGCCGGTGAAGGAGTACCCGCGCTTCGTGGCTGGCTTGACTTTTTTGGCCCAGCTCGAGCCCGCTGTAGTCCTCGAGCTCCTCGACGGGAGGACCCGATCTCTGGCGGCGGACAACCGCGAGCTCGAGGGAATTCTCGACCAACTCCTGAAAAAAGGCATCGATCGGCTTTTCCTGATCGAGATCGACTACCGGCTCGCGATGCAGCGGGCGGAGCTCGAGTGGATCCGCGTCCTCGTGGAGGGAATATCGAAGGGCGAGCTCGCGGCCCGGCGGGCCGGCGGCCTCGCGTGGAAGGCTCTCGCGAGCGCGTAACGTTAAGGAGACTTATATGGGACTCGAAATCGAAGGCGAACCGCCGCGGCTCGGCGGCGTCACGCTCTTTCTGGTTGTGGCCGGCCTACTGCTCACCCTCTTCCTCGAGGCGCTCGACCAGACGGTGGTCGGAACTGCCTTGCCAAAGGTCATAGCCTCGCTTCACGGCTTCGATCGCTACGTCTGGACGGTGACTGCCTACATCCTCATGGCCGCGGTCTCCGTGCCGATAGCCGGCAAGCTCTCGGATCAATTCGGGCGAAAGGGCTTCCTCCTCGGAGGAACCGTCCTCTTCCTCGTCGGATCCGCCCTCTCCGGCACGGCTCGGAGCATGGACATGCTGATCCTCTCCAGGGCCATACAAGGCATGGGGGCGGGGACGGGTATCGCCCTCGCGCCGGTGATCATCGCCGATATCTTCCCGCCCGCCGAGCGCGCCAAGTGGCAAAGCCTCTTCGGGGTCGTCTACGGCCTGTCGAGCCTGGTCGGCCCGACCCTGGGCGGACTCCTGGCCGACCACGGCCCCCTTCTCGGGAATCTCGTGACCGAGAGCACGCGCTGGCGCTGGATCTTCTACCTCAACATTCCCCTGGGCGCCGCCTCGTTGGCGATGCTGGGGAAGGCCCTGCCCGCAAGGATATCCTCGAGGAGCGGAAGCTTCCGGGGCTGGGCCGATCTGAGGCGCATTGACTTCGCCGGAGCCCTACTCTCGGCGGGAGCGACGGCCTGCCTCCTCCTCGGCCTGACCTGGGGCTCGAGCCGCATCTACGCCTGGGACTCGAAGGAGCTGCTTTTCACGTTCGCGCTTACCCTCCTCCTCTTCTCGGCCTTCTTCCTGGTCGAGCGCAGGGCCCGCGAGCCTATACTCCCCCTCGACCTCCTTAAGAACCGCGTCTTCGCGGCCTCCGCCCTCGTCTCCCTCCTGCAGATGATGATCCTCATCGGCCTCGTCATCTACCTTCCGCTCTTCCTCCAGACCATACTCGGCGTATCGGCCACCGGCTCCGGGGCGGCTCTCACTCCGATGAACCTCGCCTCGGTGGCGGGAGCGGCGATCGGAGGGGGCCTTCTCGCGGCGATAAAGAAGCACCGACCCATTACCCTCATAGCCTCGGGCCTACTCTGTGCTGGAGCCTTCCTGATCTCGACGATGGGCGCGGGCACGAGCCTGGGTCTCGCCGTCCTCTTCATGACCCTTGCGGGCCTCGGTATCGGCCCCTTTTTCTCGGTCCTGACCGTCGTCGCGCAGAATTCCCTGTCGGCGGATAGGCTGGGCATAGGGACGAGCGTACTGCGCTACCTGGGGCAACTGGGCGCGGTCCTCGGCGCGGCCATGGTCGGGACGGTGGTGAACGGCGCGCGCTCGGCGGGCATAAGCCCAGCCGCCTCGATCGGGCGCGGCTTCGCCGTCCTCTTCTTCCTCAGCGTCGGGATGCTGTTGGCGACTTTCCTGATGCGCGAGAATCCGCCCGCCGCCCGACGGGCCCGAGAGGCCGAGGCTATCGCCGAGCCGGGCCCGGTCTAGACGTTGAACTTGAAGAATATCACGTCCCTCGCCACGCCTCGGTGAGTCGTGGCGACGCGGGGCGCCCTCCGGCGTCCCACGGTGCCGTTAACGTGGCCGACGGGGCCGTCTGTGCTAAACGTTAAACTTGAAGAATATCACGTCCCCGTCGGCCACGACGTACTCGCGGCCTTCCTGGCGCAGCTTGCCTGCCTCGCGAAGGGCCTTTTCCGAGCCGAGGGCGACGAGATCCGCGAAGGCGTAGACCTCAGCCTTGATGAAGCCCTTCTCGAAGTCGGTGTGGATGACTCCGGCGGCGGCGGGCGCCTTGTCGCCGGCCTTGATCGTCCAGGCCCTGCACTCGTCCTCGCCCGCGGTGAAGAAGGTACGCAGGCCCAGCAGGTGGTAGGCGGCGTGGATGAGGGCCGAGAGCCCCGACTCCTCGAGGCCCAGCTCGGCGAGGAACTCGCGCTTTTCCTCCTCGCTCTCGAGGTCGGCGAGCTCGGCCTCGAACTTGCCGCATATGACGACGCAGTCGACGCCGTCGGCCGCGGCTATCCGCCGCACGGCGTCGATGTGCGGGTTGCCCGATTTCACTCCGGCCTCGTCGGCGTTGCAGACGTAGAGCTCGCGCTTCATCGTGATGAGGAAGGAGCGGCGGACCGCCTCGGCCTCGTCGGCGTCGAGGAGGACGGATCGGGCCGGCCGGCCTTCCTGGAGGACGGGGCGGATCTTGGCATAGGCGGCGAGCTCGCGCTCGGCCTCCTTCTTCTTCGCCGGGTCCTTGAGCTCCTTTTGAAGCTTCTCGGCCCGCTTGTCGAGGGTCTCGAGGTCGGCCAGGGCCAGCTCCGTGTGGAGGAGCTCGATATCGTCCGCCGGGCTCACCCTGTTGGAGACGTGAGGCACGTCGGGATCGTCGAAGCAGCGCACGACGTGGACGAGGAGGGCGGAGTCGCGGACGTGGGCGAGGATGGGGTTCGAGCCTTCCTTCTTCGACGAAACGGAGCCCAGACCCGCTATGTCGACGAACTCGACCGTGGCCGGCACCTCGCGCTTGGGCTTGAACATCTCGGTAAGCCTGTCGAGCCGGGGGTCCGGCACGGCTATGATTCCGAGATTGGGGTTTTTCCCCGAGGAGGAGAAATTCGAGGTCTCGGCCTTTACCCGCGTGAGGGCGGTGAAGATGGTGCTCTTTCCGACGGTCGGCAGACCGACGATTCCGCAGTTAAGGGGCATGTGTGACCTCGCTGGCTGCAAGCCGATTCGATACGATACTGTATCCGGATCGGAGCCTCGCCTTCAAGCGCCGCCCTGCCCCAGAAAGCGATCCATCAACTCGTGGCCTCGGCCGACGAAGAGGCCGCTTTTCTTCGCCTCGATCTCGTCGTAGCGGGAGAGACCGGACTCGAGCTCCTTCCCCTTCTCGTAGATGAGAAAGGGGACCGGCTCCGCCGTATGGGTGCGCAGCGAGAGAGGGGTCGGATGATCGGGCAGGACGAGGATCCGATACGCGTCAAGGCCGGCCAGGCCGTCGAGAAGGGTCCCGACCACGCGCTCGTCGATCAGCTCGATGGCCCTGACCTTTTCCTCGATCTCATGGTGATGACCGCATTCGTCGGGAGCCTCGATGTGGATGTAGACGAAGTCCTGGCCGGATTCGAGCTCCCTGATCGCGGCCTCGGCCTTGCCCGCGAAATTCGTATCGATGGTCCCGGTCGCGCCCTCGACGTCGATCGACCTCATGCCGGCGCAGATGCCCAGGCCCTTGACGAGGTCGACCGCCGAGATGACCGATCCTCGAAGGCCATGCCTTTCCGCGAAGGAGGGTATCGCCGGCTTCCGACCCTGGCCCCAGAGCCAGATCGAGTTCGCGGCCAGCTCTCCCCTAGCCTTCCGCTCGGCGTTCAAGGGCTGCGAGCGCAGGATCTCGTAGCTCTCTCTCATCAGCCCGACTATGGTTTCGGAGCCTTCTCCCTTGGGAAGGTGGCCGCGTATTGGTCTTTGGGGTATGTCGTGGGGCGGCGTCAGACTCGCAGCCCAGGGGCCCGCCTTTCCACACCATGCAGTGCCGGTAGCTGATGCCGGGATAGAAGGTCCGTTCCACGGTCCCGAGTCGGCGCTGCACCTCCTCGATCAGGATCCGCGCCTCGCTCGTGGCTATCTCGTCCGAGCTATAGTCGAGCATGACTTTATCGGCGTATTCCCCCTCTTCGGAGAGGGAGACGAGATTGCACCTGAACGCGACATCCGTCGGGGCGAGATCTATCCCCATGCTCACTGCCTCGATGGGAGAGCGGCCGGTATAGTAGGCCGCGGGATCGTAGCCCATCACCGAGAGGTTCGCCACGTCGCTCGCAGGCGGGAGGCCATCGGGTACTGTCTTGACCATTCCCAGCTCCCCGCGCCTGGCGAGGGAATCTATATGCGGCTTCCTCGCGGCCTGCAACGGAGTCTTGCCTCCCAGCTCCGGGACGGGATAATCGGCCATGCCATCGCCGAGAATGACAATGTATTTCATACCATGCCTCATCTTGCCAACGTCGACATCATAAACGCGCTTGATCCTATCGAATGTAATTCGACCGCTGCAAGGGTCCTAGGCATAAGGGAATATAATCGTAGTTGTTTCATTATTTGAAACATACACCTTGCTAATTGACACATTTCGCTTTACACCACGATCGGCTCCGTTTAGGATGCTTCGAAGGAGAAATACCATGACCGACCTGGAAGCCCTGTATTCCGCCAATACGAACAATATGAAGAAATCGATCATACGGGAGCTTCTGAAGCTCACGTCCCAGCCTGGTATCATTTCCTTCGCGGGCGGATTGCCTGACCCCAAGACATTCCCCGTCGAAGGCCTGCGTCTGGCCGCGGACAAAGTCTTTCGCGAGCGAGCGGAGGAGGCGCTTCAATATGGTACGACGGAAGGGGACGCCGAGCTCAAGGACCGGCTCATCGACTTCGAGGCGCGCCAAGGCGTCAAGCTCGACAGCGACGATCTGCTCGTCGTCTCCGCCAGCCAGCAGGCCATAGATATCGCGTGCAAGGTCTTCCTCGACCCCGGCGATGTCGTCATCGCCGGGCGACCGACCTACCTGGGAGAGATTCAGGGCATTCAGTCCTACCGAGCCGAGCTTCTCGGCGTCCCCTTCGGCGAGAACGACGACGGCTTCGACATGGAAGAGCTCCGGAAGCGCTATTCGAGCGCGATGGCCTCGGGCAGGAGGATCAAGTACATCTACGTGATACCCGATTTCCAGAATCCCACCGGGATATGCTGGAGCGTCGAGAAACGCCGCGAGCTGCTCGAGTTTTCCTACGAGCGCGGACTGCTCGTGGTCGAGGACGCGCCTTACCGCGAAATACGCTTCCTGGGCGTGAGCCTGCCCTCGATATACCAGCTGGACCAGGAGGGAGAGCGGCGCCAGAACGTGATCGGCTTCAAGACCTTTTCCAAGATCCTGGCCCCGGGCACGAGGCTGGGTTGGATAACGGCGAGGCCCGAGATCATCTCGAAGTTCGTCGTCGCGAAGCAGGCGATGGACCTCTGCTCCAATGTCTTCACCCAGGCCTGGGTCGCCGAGTACCTGAAGACGGGCGCCATCTACGCCCGTGTGTGTGCG
>CAVZVX010000013.1:0-10892 GCA_963778775.1 uncultured Spirochaetota bacterium
CTATGTCTATGTGTGCCTTGGTTCAGTTCTCGTATTGCTGTAGCCCGTCCCCTCGACCCAGCAGCGATCGCGAAAGCCTTCCGTCTTCTCGAGGAGGGCCCGCGCGGAATATACGCGGACCCCCACGTTGGTATAGCCCGGCCCCCGCGGCGAAGGCGCGGCGCCTGATCGCGCGGCCGACGTCGGGCTTCCCCGGAGCTTCGCGTGACCGAAGGAGACGGGCCGGCCCCTCTCGTCGAGGCTGATGGATAGGCGGGCGAATCGAGGGTCGTCGCCGGCATGAGCATGTCGACCCCGACTCCCGCAACCCTCAAGGCGTCGAGGGCCAGGAGCGAGGAGAGAATGGTCCGGCGCGAGTTGGCGTCGCCCCCGAAATTGGCGACGACGTACTCCGCTCCCCGCCAGAGGGACCTGGCCTGCCATGCGGCATCGCCATGGCCCAGAGGTTTCCCGTAGGGGGCCTCTTGCGTAAC
The DNA here is from genome assembly GCA_963778775.1 of uncultured Spirochaetota bacterium. GTDB lineage: Bacteria > Spirochaetota > Spirochaetia > Treponematales > Rectinemataceae > UBA1306. The sequence goes on from CAVZVX010000013.1 coordinate 474, forward strand.
GAAGTCCCTGGCTCCGGGCCCAATGCCGAGGGGAGAGAGTATCTCGGCGTCGATTTCGGCCTCCCAGCCGCGCACCGCGAGGAGATGCCGCCCGATCCCGTCGGTGGCCGCCAAGGCGTAGGCCGCTATCGGGATCTTTCCCGAGCCATGGAGGAAATCGCGAACGGGATAGAGCCCGCGAGGCCGGGCCGGATCGAAAGGCGCCGCGAGCGAGGGCGAGGGATTTGACCCAGCGCGAGCCCGAGCCCGCAAGGAGGGTGAGGCAGACCGTTCGGCCCGCGAGATCGGCGAGGTAATCCGAGATCGAGGCGAAGGGCCCGCGAGCGGCGCGATTGCGCTCCTCGAGCGCGATGGCGGCCAACGCGCCTCGGAAGCCCGGCGCCTCGCCCAGGCCTCGGCCCGTCAGGCGGACGAGTCGTGATTCCATGGCGGACAGTATACCCGGCGCGCTATGCCTTGACGACCCGGTATTTGTTGACGAAGCCGGAGGGCCGATAGGTCATTTTCGCCTGTCGAGGCCCTCGTCGCCGAGGTCCTGCTCCCGGTTTATGGACTTGAAGTAGCTCGGCAGGGCCTGGGCGAAGGCCTGGTTGATGAACTGATAGATGCCTTTGTAGCTCTCGATCCCCTTCTCGAAGTGCACGGCGAACATGCGACCGCGGGCCAGGGGCTCGCCGAGGCACCATCCGGCCGGCGAGCCGTCGACGTAATAGACGCAGCCCCGCATGCCCAGGACCTCGAAGAGCTCGAGGGCCTCGCGCGAGGCGGCGTAGTCGCCCTCGAATCCCTTGGACTCCCGCCACCGCTCGAGCACGTCGAGGGCGTCGCGGACGTTGTCCTTGCTTGAGGGGCTTCTGCTCGTAGTCGTAGGAATTGATGAAGGCGTTGACGAGGTTGCGCTTCTTGTGGTAGGTCCTGCCCGACAGCTCGGCGAGGTCGGTACGGTGGTAGAGGTAGTCGAAGTTGTCCCTATCCTCGACCACCGAGTAGCCCCACTGCTCAAGGGAGGCGCGATGCGCGTCGGCCTGGGACTCCGACAGGTTCTTGAGGTAGTCGTGGCCCGCCATCAGCTCGTCGAGGACCTGCCTTTCGGGGAGGGCGCAGGGCGCGTAGAAAAAGGACTTGCCCGCCTTCGAGCCTTCGATGACGAAGGTCTTCCCCGGGACGCGCGATACGCGATACCCGTAGGTCCTCCGGAAAAGGAAGAGGTTCGAGAAGGTGAACTCGGAGATCCCGTCGGGAATCAGGTTGAGGGCGGGATAGAGGGCCTCGCGCATTTCGAGCGAAACCGGGGCGAACTCGGGATAGACGGGCACTGCGCTCGCTGTGGATGTCGGCATGGCTTCAATGATACGGATAGCCGAGCGTCCGAGGCAAGGCGTTAGGGACGGCCCTTGCCCTATCCCGGTCCCGAGGCGCATACTCGGTTTTCGATGAAACCTTTCCCCGAGCTCCTTTCCCGTCCCTATGTCCCCGACCTCGCCGCCCGCTTCCTGCGCTACGTCAAGATAGATACCGCCAGCGACAGACATATCGAGGACATTCCCTCCACGGCTTCGCAATGGGACCTGGCCAGGCTCCTGAAGGACGAGCTTTCCGCGCTCGGCCTGGCCGACGTCCTCCTCGACGAGCACTGCTATCTGTTCGCCCGCCTGCCGCCGACGCCCGGCTACGAGGGCGCGCCGTCGATCGGCCTCATGGCGCACATGGACACCGCGAGCGACGTCCCGGGCTCGGGCGTCAGGCCTCGCGTCGTCGAGGCCTACGACGGCGGGCCCGTCCTCCTGGGCCGATCGCAGAAAGGCGAAGACTTCGTCCTGGACCCCGAGACCGACCCCGACCTCGCCGCCCACTCGGGCGACAGCATAATCGTCACCGACGGATCGACGCTTCTCGGCGCCGACGACAAGGCCGGCCTCGCGGAGATCATGACGGCCGCCGCCCGGCTCCTCGCCCGCCCGGAGATCGGACACGGCCCGATGGAGCTGATCTTCACGCCCGACGAGGAGACGGGCAAGGGCATGAACCTCTTCCCCCTCGAGCGCCTCAGGTCCAAGGCCTGCTACACGATCGACGGGGGAAGGGCCGGCGAGATCGAGGCCGAGTGCTTCAACGCCTATTCCGTCAAGGCCGAGTTCAAGGGCAAGGCCATCCACATCGGCGCCGCGAGGGGCAAGCTCGCCAACGCGGCGGCGATGGCGGCGAGCTTCGTGTCCATGCTCCCTCGCAGCGAGGCGCCCGAGTCCACCGACGGCTGGTACGGCTACTACTGCCCCCTCGAGATCTCCGGAGGGCTCGAGAGCGCCCGGGTGGAGCTGTTCCTCCGCGACTTCAGCCAGGCGGGGATGGAATCGCGCATCGCGGCCGTCCGCGCGATCGCCGCCGCCGTCGAGGCGCAGTTCCCCCTCGGCGCGGTGGCGCTCACCGTCGCCAAGCAGTACGTCAACATGCGCGAGAAGCTCGACGAGAGGCCGGAGGTGCTGGAACGCCTCATGGAGGCCGCCCGCCGCGCGGGAGCCGAACCCGTCATCAAGCCCATCCGCGGCGGCACGGATGGAGCCCGCCTCACGGAGATGGGCGTGCCCGCCCCCAATCTGTTCACGGGCGGCTACAACTACCACAGCCGATACGAATGGGCCTCCCTCTCCGAGATGGCCCTCGCGGTCGATACGCTCATCGAGCTGGCGCGGCTGTGGGCTTCGTAGCCTTCGACCGGCATCGCCGCGCCGTTCTGCGCTTTCCCCTTTTTCATGTACAAAGGTCCGCGGACGAGATATACTTTCACAGGAATGCGGCGCCTCCCATGATCGATATTGCCGAGTACGAAGAATTGGCCCGCGAGACGGGCGCTTATAAGGATATAGAGCTCGAAATCCTCAAAGAGGCGCTTTCCGCCTGGCGGCAGAAGCCGGGCGATCCCTACACCCTCCTCGAATTGAGAGACGGCAAGGTCCTGGCGGGCTTCGCCGTCCTGTACCGCGAAACGGGAACCGAGCACTCCTTCGACATCCTGGCGATCTGCGTCGAGCCTTCCTATATCGGAAAGAGCGTAGCCGACCGCCTGGTCGCCCTGGTCGAGGAGGAAATCCAGGGATCCGAGAGCTCGGCGATTCTCCGTTTCGAGACATCGGCCAGCAAGGAGGCGGCCATCGGTTCGGGAACCATGTCTCGGCATGGCTTCGCCCTCATGGGCCACATTCCCGACTTCTACGCTCCCGGCGACGATTATTTCATGTACGCCCGACATTTAAACCGCCGCGCGACCGACCGGGGCAGCGGAGCGAAGGAGGGGGAATGACCATCGGAGCGATCGAGGCGGGAGGCACCAAATTCGTCTGCGGCCTTTTCGACGCCGATTACCGCGAATGCGCCAAGCCCAAGATGATCGCCCGGACGAGCATCCCGACTACCGAGCCCGATCGAACGCTCGAAGCGACCTTGGCCTTCTTCTCCGCGGCGGAGAAGGAAAAGGGGATCGCGAGGCTGGACGGAGTCGGCATCGGATGCTTCGGTCCGGTGGACCTCCGCCTCTCGAGCCCGACCTGGGGCTACATCACCTCGACGCCCAAGCCGGGCTGGCGGAACACGAGAATCGCGGGCTTCTTTCGGGATCGGCTCCATGTACCCGTCGCCTTCGATACCGACGTCAACGCCGCGGCCTACGGCGAATATATGTGGGGCGCGACGAAGGGACTCAGGGATTTCGTCTACGTGACGGTCGGGACCGGGATAGGCGGAGGCGTCTTCGCCAACGGCGAGCTCGTCCATGGCCTCTCCCATCCCGAGCTCGGCCACATCAAGATCCAGCGCGAGGCCGCGGACGCCTTCGCCGGCGCCTGTCCCTTCCATCGGGACTGTCTCGAGGGCATGGCATCCGGGCCGGCCATCGGAAAGCGATGGAACGCCAAGGCCGAGGATCTCGGCTCCGGCCACGAGGCATGGGAGCTCGAGGCGCGCTATCTCGCGAAAGCCTTCGCGTCCTATACCTTCGTCCTTTCGCCCGAGCGCATCCTGCTGGGGGGCGGGGTCGGCATGAGGCCCGGCCTGGCCGAGCGAGTGGCGGCCTACGTCGGGAAGGAGCTCGGCGGGTATCTCGCCGTCCTCGAGGACGGCGCCCGCCTTTCGACCTTCGTAGTCCGGCCTCGGCTCGGCGCCGACGCCGGCCTGTTCGGCGCGGCGGCCATCGCGCTGCGTTGCTGCGTCGATTAGGCGGACCCGTTTCGATTCAATATCCTTCTCCTTCGCGCCGAAAATCAATGGAGGACGGGTCTTGCAAGGATGGGTGATTGGACAGCATATACGCCTTTACCGACGCCATAGTAGTGACGCCGCGCAAGATTCGCGATTCCGCGTCCCTCGTCGTGGAGGGAGGCAGGATCGCGGGTTTCGGCCTGGGCGCCGGCCTTGAGGTGCCGATAGGCCCCGGAGCCTATGTCTACCCTGCCCTCGTGAATGTCCACGACCACCTGCGCGGCGATTACCTTCCCCGCGTCGGCCCCGCCGAGGGAAGTTATTACGCGAATTGGTCGCACTGGGACGCCGACCTCAAGGCTTCGCCGGTCTATTCCGAGCGCGCCGCCTTGAGCGTCGAGCAGATGTACCTCCTCGGCGGCTACAAGAACCTCTTTTCGGGCGTCGGCACCGTCAACGACCATTTCCCCCACGAGCTGAACGACGCCTACCTCGGCGCCCTGCCCATCCGAGCGGCGCGCGAATACTGCCTTGCCCACGAGTGCTCCTCCTTCGACCTCAAATGGGGCGATGGCATAGAGGTCGAGCACGCGCGCGCCCTCGAGAGGGGCTGGCCCTTCATCACCCACCTGGAGGAAGGCTTCGACGCAGAGAGCATGGACGGGATAGGCGCGCTCGAGCGGGCGAAGGCCCTCGACGAGAGGGATCTCCTCGTGCATTGCATCGGCTTCTCGGAAGAGGACATCAAGAAGGTGAAGCGCGCGGGGGCGAGCGTCGCCTGGTGCCCGGCCTCGAACTACTTCATGTTCAACCTCACCTGCAAGGTGCGTAAGCTCCTCCGCGCCGGGATCAACGTGGCCCTCGGGACGGATTCGACGCATACCGGCTCGGTCAACCTCCTCGCGGAGATGAAATTCGCCCGAAGGACATACCGGAACATCTACGGCGAGGAGCTTCCCGCCAAGACGCTCTTCGATATGGTGACGATCAACGGGGCCCGCGCCCTGGGGTTGGAAGGCCGCGCGGGCCAGCTCGAGCCGGGAGCATGGGCGGACGCGGCGGTCTTCATGGCGAAGGCCGACGATCCTTACGAGAGCCTCGCCCTGGCCGAAAGCGAGGACCTGGAGCTCCTGACCATCGAGGGCATGCCGGTCTATGGCGAAGAGGCCAAGTACGGCGCCCTTTTGGAGGCCCTCGCCGGGACCGAGGCCGCGGATTACGGCCGCGTGGTCGTCGGGGGCAGGGAAATGTTCGTCAAGGGAGATCCCGCCGGCCTCTACCGAGATGTACGGTCGGCGGTCGGCTTTGCGAAGAGGCTCGATTATCTGCCCTTCGACGCGGAATGAGGCTCGGGTGCCTCGTCGAGGGCTGGAATTACCGGCTCAAGAGGCCTACACTAGCGAAGCGTCGGAGCGAGAACGGACCGAAGGAGCAAAAAGAGGATGCCAAAGGTAGGGAACTACCGCGCCAACTCGGTGATCTACTTCCAGGGGGACGTCGTCAGCGACAAAGTCTTCGTCCTGCAACAGGGGAAGGTAAGCCTTAATTACAACGACATCGAGACGGCGAAGGAAATACGGGAGATCATACAGACGGGCGAATTCTTCGGGGTCAAGAGCGCCTTGGGAAAGTACCCGCGCGAGGAGAACGCCGTCGTGCTCTCGGACGCGCAGGTCCTCGTCTTCACGGTCCCGGAGTTCGAGGTCTTCGCGCAGGCCCAGACCCGCATCATAATGAAGATGCTCAAGGTCTTCTCGAACCAGCTCAGGCGCGTGCACAAGCAGGTCGACAATCTCCTCGAGAGGAACGAGGCGCAGAGCCCCGAGGCCGGCCTTTTCAAGGCGGGCGAGTACTACCTCAAGGCGCGGCAGTACTCGCAGGCCAAGTACGTCTTCGGCCGCTACCTTACCTACTACCCGGCGGGAAGGCTCGCCGAGCAGGCGAGCCGCTACCTCGAGGCGTCCGAGAGCGGCTCGGTCAAGTACGGCGACGGCAGGGGGCCCTCTCTGTTCATGGTGGAATCGACGCGCCAGGGACCGTCATCTCGCGATAGCTCGATGTCTCGCGATAGCTCGATGTCTCGCGATAGCTCGATGTCTCGCGATGCCCCGGAACGGGACGATGGGCCGGAGCCCGTCAGGGCCGCCCCGGGGGAGGGTCTTTCGGACGCGGCCAAAAGCTACTACGACGCGGTGAGCCTCTTCAGCTCCGAGAAGTACAAGGAGGCCCTCGCCGGCTTCAAGCGCATCGTGGAGGCCAAGGCCGACGCCGAATACGTTCCCAAGGCGCTCTTCGAGATGGGTCGCTGTCTCTTCATGCTCCAGCAGTTCGACCTGACTATCAAGCACTTCACCCAGATGATACAGACCTACCCCAAGCATCCCGACCTCATCGACACCCTCTACTACCTCGGGCAGGCCTACGAGAAGAAAGGCGACGCGGATCGGGCCAAGGGATTCTACAAGAAGATCCTGTCGATGGAGTCCGACGAGGACGCCTCCATCCGCATCAAGGCCGCCAAGGCCCAGCGCCGTCTCGAGGAGGCCGGTCGTGGCTGATCTGGCTGGTTTTACCCGCTTCGCGCGAACCTACCATCCCGGCGAGATCATCTTCGCCGAATACGAGCCCGGCGACAGCTTCTACCTCATCCAGGCGGGCAAGGTGAAGATCACCAAGATAGTCGGCGACATCGAGAAGACTCTCGACATCCTCCAGCCGCCGGAGATATTCGGCGAGATGGCGATCCTCGAGGGCGCTCCCCGCTCGGCGACGGCTCAAGCCATAGACACGGTCAAGGTCCTCGAGTTCAACAGGGCCAACTTCGAAGTGCTCATGATGGGCAACCCCCAGATCGCGCTGAGGCTCCTGAAGCTCTTCACGAAGCGCATCTGGGACCAGAAGCGGCGCTTCATGATCCTTACGCTCGACGATCCCCAGGCCAAGATCGCGGACGTCTTCCTCATGCTCGACGAGACGAACGCGGCCGTACGCGGAGGCGAGCTCGAGGGCGAGAAGCGCGAGTTCAGGGTCACGATGGACGACGTGGCCCATTGGGCCGGCATGTCCCCGGCCGAGGCTCAGACCCTCATCGGGCATTTCGCCAACCAGCGTCGGCTCGAGCTCTTCCCCGACAAGATAGTCGTGAAGAACATCAACGACTTCATACGATTCGTCAATTCGCGCAGGAAGAAGTAGGGTTCCTTGTCCGAGTCAGTCTCCCTCAGCCTCACCGTGAACGGCGTCGGAATCGTCAGGGATGTCGATCCCTCGCTGTCCCTGCTCCGCTTCCTCCGCGAGGAACTCGGCCTGGTCGGCGCGAAGAACGGCTGCGAGAAGGGCCATTGCGGCGCCTGCACCGTCATCGTCGACGGAAAGGCCAGGCGCTCCTGCGTCCTCAAGGCCTCGCGCATGGAAGGCTCCGAGATCCAGACGATCGAAGGCCTCTCCGGGCCGGGCGGGGAGCTCCATCCTCTGCAGCGGGCCTTCGTCCTCGAGGGCGCCGTCCAATGCGGTTTCTGCTCTCCCGGCATGATCATGGCGTCGAAGGCCCTCCTCGACAGGGTCCCCGACCCCTCCGAAGCCGAGATCGCGGAGGCGCTGCGCGACAACTTGTGCCGCTGCACGGGCTATGCCGCCATCAGGAGGGCCATAGCTCGCGCGGTCCGAGAGGGAAGGCCGGACTTCCCCTCCGCCGAGCCGGAAGGGGCACGGGAGCCGACGGGCGGCTCTCGCCGATCGGGAGCCGTGGGCGCCTCCCTGCCCCGCAAGGACGCTCCGGCCAAGGCTCCGGGGCGAGGCCCTCTTCGCCGAGGACCTGGCCGACCGCTTCGCCCTCGGCCGCTCCGGCCCGATCGCCGCGGGCGGCGCCAAATCCCTCGTCGGCAAGATGCTGTTCAGCGAGCACAGCCACGCCCGCATCGCCTCCCTGGATATCGGGAAGGCCTCCGCCGCCGAGGGCGTCGCCCTCGTCCTCACCGCGAAGGATGTGCCGGGCCTCAACGCCTTCGGGCTCTTCGTGCCCCAGCAGCCCGTGATCGCGAAAGACGAGGTCCGCTACCTGGGCGACGTGGTCGCCGTCGTGCTGGCCGAGACGCGCGAGGAGGCCGAGGCCGGAAGGTCTCTCGTATCGGTGCGCTACGAGGAGCTCCCCGTCCTGTCCTCGCCCGAGGCGAACATGGAGGAGGGAGCCCCGCTCCTCCACCCCGATACGGAGAGCAACGTCGTCCACGAGACCCACGTGCGCAAGGGCGACTCGGGCAAGGCCTTCGCGTCGGCCGATATCGTGATCGAGCACGAGTACGAGACTCAGGCGGTCGAGCATGCCTACCTCGAGCCGGAGTCCTGCCTGGCGATACCGGACCCCGACGGCGGCGTGACGGTATTCACGGGCAACCAGGGCTCCGGCGACTACCGGAGCATGATAGCGGCCAGTCTCGCCCTTCCCGACGACAAGGTACGCGTCGTCCTCGTCGCTTGCGGCGGGGGATTCGGCGGCAAGGAGGAGCCGACGGTCCAGATACAAGCCGCCCTCGGCGCCCTCCTTACGGGCAGGCCCGTGCGCATGACCCTCTCGCGCGAGGAGTCGATCCGGATGAGCACCAAGCGCCACCCCATGCGCATCCGGATGCGTCATGCGGCTTCGAGCGACGGGACGATCCTGGCCGTGGAGTCCCGGGCGATCGCCGACGCCGGAGCCTACGTCTCCCAGACCATTCCGGTGGTATTCCGCTCCGCGGTGACGGCGACGGGCCCCTACGAAGTCGGGTCGGTCGTCGCCGACTCTTACGGGATCTACACCCACAAGAACCCGAGCGGCGCCTTCCGCGGTTTCGGCAGCACCCAGGCCAGCTTCGCCTGCGAGATACAGATGGACGAGCTGGCCCGGGCCCTCGGAATGGATCCGGTCCGGCTGAGGCGGAAGAACGGCTTCGCCCCTGGCAAGCGCACCGGGACGGGACAGCTGCTGGACGAGGGAGTCGGGTACTTGGGCACGCTCGAGGCGGCGTCCGACGCTCTCGCGCGAATGCGCGCCGATTTCGGAAAGTCCCCGCCCCGGCCCGGCAAGAGCATCGGCTTCGGCATCGCGAGCTCGTACAAGAACGTCGGCATCGGCACGGGTCTCGCCGACGGGGCGGGAGCGATCGTGGAGCTTACGCCCCAGGGGCGCGTGTCGGTACGCACGGGCGCCGCCGACATGGGCCAAGGCTCGGACACGGTGGCCGCCCAGATCGCGGCCGAATGCCTCGGCCTGCCCTACGAGCTCGTCGACGTGGTCGCCTGCGACACCCGGACCTGCCCGGACGGCGGCATGACCACGGCCTCCCGGCAAACCTTCGTGACGGGCAACGCCGTCAAGATGGCGGCCTAGGAGCTCCGGGAGCGCCTGGCGGCCTTCCTTGCCCGCTGGCGGAGCGAGCGGCGATCCCGTCGCGGCCGCCGCCGAGCTCCGGGGGCTCCGGGAGCGCGCCCTGGCCGCGGGGCTCCCGGTCCTTGCCGAGGCGAGGTACCTGCCCCCCTCTACCAGGGCCCACAGGACCGAGGCCGCGCCCTCTCCGGGAGAGGGCGGCTCGGATCTCGGCATACATTACGCGTATTGCTTCGCGAGCTCCGCGGTGGCCGTCGAGGTCGACCTGGAGACCGGAGCGGTCAGGCCCCTGCGTCTCTTCATCGCCCAGGACGTGGGCAGGGCCATAAACCCCATGAGCGTGGTCGGTCAGATCGAGGGCTCCGTCGCAATGGGCCTTGGCTATGCCCTTTCCGAGAGCTTCGTCGCCGACGAGCGCGGCGTCCTCACGGATACGCTGCGGAAGCTGGGCGTTCCGCGCATCGTCGACCTGCCGCCCATCGAGGTCGCCATCGTCGAGAGGTCGCAACCCGGCGGACCCTTCGGCGCCAAGGGCATGGGCGAGGTAGGTCTCAATCCCTGTCGCCCCCGCCTTGTCGAACGCGATATTCGATGCCGTGGGCGTAAGACTGCGATCCCTGCCGATGACTCGCGACAAAGTGCTCTCCGAGCTGCGCAAAAGGGCCGGCGGACCATCTTGACTGCCGCCATGGATTGACCATGGCCGCACCGTCCAATAATGATTGATCCCATCGAGAGCAAGGAAGTGCGGAAGATATTCGCCGTCTGCCTCGTCGGCATCTCGGTGAAAATGTTCTTCGGTTAGGCCCTATTCTTTCCGAGCTGCTTGCAGCCTTCGTCGAAGGTCTTCTTGGGCATCAGAG
>CAVZVX010000014.1:0-5855 GCA_963778775.1 uncultured Spirochaetota bacterium
ACGAGGCCCACCACGTCCGCCCTCGCCCCCCCCACCTCGCGCGCGATCTCGGTGAGGACGGTGTTCAGGGTCGCGACGCGAAGCGGCCGGGTTTCGGCATGCGCCGCCGATGCGACGAACGCCGCCAGGCCGACGCCCACGTACGCGCCGAGGGACTTCATGGCGCGGGCCGCCGCGCGGCGCCCTGCCTCACGGTGCCCATGGCCCCATGCCTCGGACTGAAGAGCGCCGAAAGGACAAAGACCGCGCCAAGGCACAGCACGATCGCCGCGCCGCTCGCGATGCCCGCATGGAAACTGACAAGGATGCCGATTGCGGAATCGACGACGGCAATCGCAATCGACACCAGCAGCATCGTGATGAACCGGTCGCACCACAGGTAGGCGCTCACGGCCGGCAGCAGGAAGAGCCCGAGAGCGAGGACGATTCCCATGGTCTGCATTGCGGCCACCAGATTTAGCACGGTCAGCGTCAGGAATCCCAGGTGGACCAGGCCGCCGTGCCCTCCGGTGGCCCGGTGAAACACCGGGTCGAACGTCTCGAGGAGTACGCTGCGGTAGAAAAGGACAGCCGCCGCGTTGAGGACGACCACGTCTCGCTTGGGTCCCGGATCGCCCGACAGCACCCTCTCGACGATGCCGGCGTTCTCCGCGGCGTCGCCTCCCTTGAGGTCGGCGGGCGCGCAGAGCTCGAAGCCGTAGTCCTTGGGGTCGAAGAAGTAGGTCCGGGTCCATCCGTCCCTGAGCTCGGTGACCTTGGTCGAGCCGGTGAGGCTGATCTCGTCGATCCCGTCGAGGCCGTGCACGACGAGGGCGCGGTCGACGCCGAGGTTGGCGAGGATTCGCGCGACCGTCTCCGTGAGCTCGGGGGAATATACGCCCACGACCTGGGCCTTCGCCCTGGCCGGATTGAGCATGGGGCCCACCATATTGAAGATCGTCCGGAAGCCCAGTTCCCGCCTCGGGCCCATGATGTTCTTGAAGGCCGGATGGTAGGCAGGCGCGAAGAGGAAGGCCATCCCCGCCTCCTGGATCGACTTGGCGGCCTCGGAGGGCCCCATCTTCGTCGAGACGCCGAGGGCGTCGAGGACGTCCGCCGAGCCCGAGCGCGAGGTGATGGAACGATTGCCGTGCTTGGCGACGCGCGCCCCCGCGCCGGCCGCGACGAAGGCGGAGGCGGTCGATATGTTGAAGGTTCCCGAAGAGTCCCCGCCGGTGCCGCAGGTATCGACCGTCGCGAGGCCGGCCGGCAGGGGTACCCGTATCGCCCTGTCGTAGAGGGACGAGGCGAATCCCGTCATCTCCTCGATGCTTGGGCCCTTGACCGTGAGGGCGGCGAGGAAGGCTCCCACCTGGGCCTGCGAGACCGAGCCATCCGCGATCTGGTCCATGAAGCTCCGCGCCTCGGCGCGCGTCAGCTCTTCCCCGGAGGAGAGGCGTTTCAGCAGGTGCTTGACGGAGGGCACTTCGCGGACGCCCGAGAGGAAGTTCCGGACGAGGCGCTCGCCGTCCTCGGTGCCGATGGATTCGGGATGGAACTGGAGTCCCTCGATCCTGTGCTCGACGTGGCGGATGGCCATGATCTCGCCGTCCGAGGAGGTCGCGCTGACCTCGAAGCAGACCGGCAGGCTTTCGCGCTCGACGGCGAGGGAATGGTAGCGGATGGCGCGAAGGGGATTCGGCGTCTCGGAGAAGAGGGTCTTGCCGTCGTGCGAGATGGTGTCGGCCTTGCCGTGCATGATCCTCTTCGCGCGGACTATCCGCGCCCCGAAGGCGGCGGCTATCGCCTGATGCCCGAGACAGACGCCGAGTATGGGCTTCTCCCCCGCGAAGCGTCGGATTAGGTCGATCGAGTTCCCCGCCGTTTCGGGCCTGCCGGGCCCGGGGGATATGACGAGCCTGTCGAAGTCGAGCGCTTCCGCCTCCTCGACGGTGATCTCGTCGTTGCGGACTACCTGGACCTCCTCGCCGAGACGCATGAGGAGCTGGGCGAGATTGTAGGTGAAGGAATCGTAGTTGTCGATCAGGAGTATCATGATCAGCCCCTCGCTTTCGGCGCGATCTTTGGCGCGTCTCGCGCCCGCGATCCTGGCCGCGCCAGCGGCCGCGAGCATGGCCGCGGCCTTGGCGGCGGTCTCCTCGAACTCGCGCTCGGGGACCGAGTCGTATACGATGCCGGCTCCCGCCTGGACGCGTATCCTGCCGTCCTTGACCAGGGCCGAGCGTATTGCGATGCAGGAATCGAAGCCCCCGCGATAGCTGAAATAGCCGACGAGGCCCGCGTAGGGGCCGCGCCTCTCGGCCTCGATCCCGTCGATGATCTCCATCGCGCGTATCTTGGGCGCGCCCGAGACCGTCCCCGCGGGAAAGGTCGCGCGTATGACGTCGTAGATGTCCACGTCCTGGGCGAGGCGGCAGGAAACCTCGGAGACGATGTGCATCACGTGCGAGTAATACTCGACCTCCATCATGCGGTCCACCGAGACGCTTCCGGGCTTGGCCACCCGACCCAGGTCGTTGCGGGCGAGGTCGATGAGCATCGTATGCTCGGCTCTCTCCTTCTCGTCGGCGAGGAGCTCGACGCGCAGGGCCGAGTCCTGGGCCGCGTCCTTGCCCCGTGGCTTCGTGCCCGCGATCGGCCTCAGGACGGCCTTCCCGTCCTCCACGCGCACCATGACTTCCGGCGACGCCCCGAGGAGAACGAATTCGCCGAAGTCGAGGTAGAACATATAGGGCGAGGGATTGATCGAGCGGAGGGCGCGATAGACGTCGAAGGGCGAGCCGTCGAAGTCTGCGGTGAAGCTGCGCGAGAGGACGATCTGTATGGCCTCGCCCTCCTCGATGAGTGACTTGGCCTTCCTCACACCCGCCTCGAAGGTCGCTTGGTCTATGTCGGAGGAGAGCTCGCCTACGACGGGAGGTCGCCTCGAGTGGTCGTGTCCGAGGTCGGCGCGCTCGAGCTTGGCCTCGATGCCCTCTATGCCCCGGATCGCGTCGACGTAGTCGGCCTCGGGATCGTCGCCGATCCTCTGGTTGCACACGATCCGCAGCGAATGCATGAGGTTGTCGAACACGAGGGTATAGCGCGAGATCATGAAGAGGCCGTCGGGCGTGTCCGGGCCTGCCTTGCCCGAGACGTCGGGCAGCCTTTCCCAGAGTCGCGCGGCATCGTAGCCCAGGTAGCCCACCGCTCCTCCGGGGAAAGGCGAGAGATCTCCCTCGCCATCCCAGGGCCTCGAGCGCATGAGGTCTCCGATGGATCGCACCGGGTCCCTGGCGCGGAAGACGCGTTCTCCGTCCTCGTCGCGCCACTTGACTTCCTCGCCTTCGATCCTGAGGCTGGCGACGATGTCTACACCTAGAAAGGAATAGCGTCCGAAGGCGCCGCCGCCGGCCGATTCGAGGAGGTAGGAAGCGCCGAGGGCATAGAAGGCGTCGATCGGTGTGAGGCGGTCCGCCGCCAAATCCTTGAGGACGGGCAGTACGTGGCCCCGTTTGGCCGAAGCGACGAAATCGAGGCGGGAAGGTCGGATCACGATCTCTCCTTGCAATGTTGCTATATAAAGTAACATTGGAGACGCAGTTTAGTAATATTGAAAGTATCTGTCAATAGAAACATCGAGAGTATTTCCGAATTCTTCGAAGCTCGGTTTAAAGTCCTGTAGACTTCTGTCGCGTCGATTCCGATCCGGGTGTATATTTCTCGCATGGGCAATGCGTTGCGCGCAATTATCCTCCTCGCCTTCGCCGGCGTGCCGATCGGCTGTGCCCGCTTCGAGCCGGAGCGAACGACTCTCCGTGGGCCCCAGGCAGTCGCCGGCATGCTCGACCTAAGGTCTTGGGATTTCGCCAAAAAAGGGGAGGTGAGTCTCGCCGGGCAGTGGGACTTCGCTTCGGCCGCGCTTCTCGACGAGGCAGGCGCCGTAGGCTATGCGGGCTGGCAAACGCGGATCGTGCCCGATTTCTGGACCAACCCCGAGGGAGGGCTCCGCTCCGGAGCGGGGGCAGGCACCTATCGCCTCCGCGTCCTGCTGCCGCCGGGCAAATCCGATCTCGCGATACGCAATTCGACGGGCATGAACGCCTTCGAGCTGGAGGTGAACGGCGAGACGATCCTGAGAGTCGGCAAGCCTTCCCTCGATCGGGCTTCCGCCGTCTCGGCCTATAGGCCGGGCGTCACCCCGATAGAGGCCGAGGGCGGGAGTCTCGACGTACTCCTTCGAGTTTCGAATTACGAGTACCGCCTGGGCGGAGTCTGGAAGCCTCTCATCCTCGGAGACCGCGCCGCGCTGACGCGGGAGCAGCAGTCGGCCGTATCCTACTCGATCGTCTTCACCGTCATCGTGGCCACGCTGGGCATCAACTCGCTCATCGTTTTCCTGTTTCGCAGGAAGGAGAAGAGCTATCTTTTCTTCGCAGTCTTCGGCCTCATAATCGCGCTGAGGCCCCTGGTTACGGGCGAGTACGCGATCATGGGGTTCATACCCGCAATGCCCTTCGAACTCCTCGTACGCCTGGAATACATGACGGCAATGCTCGGTGTCCCTTCCGCGATCGCCTTTTTCCTGACTTTCTTTCCAACGGTGCACAAGTGGATGTGGGGCATTCTCGTTCCCTTCGCGCCTTTCGCCCTGTTCGAGGTCTTCCTTCCCCTCTATTGGCTCACCTGGAGCATTTTCTTCTTCTATGGAATCGCCATCGCCGCGATGATCGTCACCACGGCGATGGTCCTCGCTCGCGCGGCCTACAGAAGGATCCAGGGCGGGCGGGCCATGTTCGTGGGCGGCAGCCTCATAGGCATCTGCGCCATAAACGACATCCTCTATTCCTCGCATCTCCTCCGTACGGGCAATTGGTTGCCGGATGTCCTGGCGCTTTTCGTATTCCTCCAGTCCATGGTCCTCGCCAAGCGCTTTACGAGCGCCTTCGACAGGGCGGAGTTGCTCTCGATGGAGCTCAAGAGCTCGAACGACATGCTCAAGGAACAGATACGGAAGGCTATGGCGACCAGCGCGCGGCTCGAGGAGTCGCTCTCCGAAAAGGAGACACTCCTCAAGGAAGTCCACCATCGGGTCAAGAATAGCCTCCAGATAGTCTCGAGCATCGTCTCGCTCCAGGCCCACCGCTCGGAGGATCCGGCGGTGGAGTCGATATCGAGATCCATCAACGACCGCATTCGAGTCATCTCCCTCGCGAACGAAAAGCTTTACGATATCGGTTCGGGGGAAAAGATCGATCTCGTGTCCTATGCCCGAGACATCCTGAAGCTCACCGTATCGAGCTATGCCGCGGAAGGCATCGCGATCGACGCCAAGGTCGAGGGAGAGAGGGCGGAGGTCGATTCCGCCGTGGCCGTCGACTTCGGTCTGGTGCTCACGGAGCTCCTGACCAACTCGCTCAAGCATGCGCTCATTCCCAAGGGGGGCGGTCGGCTCGTCGTCGCTCTCCGGGAAGAGGGATCGGTGATCCGCTTCGAGGTCGCGGACGACGGCCCCGGCTTTCCCGAAGGCTTCGAATGGGGCAAGGCCGAGTCCCTCGGCTTCAAGATCGTCCAAGCCCTGATCTCGAGACGCGATGGCAGCCTCGAAGTCTCGAAGGGACAGGGAGCGGCCGTAATGGGTTCGATGGCGGCGGAGTAGGAAAACGGAAAAACGGCACTCGCCAAATGCCGCGGGAAGAGTTATCATCGGCTATGGAAGATCTACGCAGGACGAAGCGAGTCCCCTTCTCGGCCCCGATCGAACAACTCATCAAGCATTGCTCCGACTACCCCAAACTCGGATGCGAGGACGAATTCTTCGAAGCGAGGGCCCTGAACCTCTCATCGGGCGGCATCGGCTGCGAATCCCGGGCGAT
>CAVZVX010000015.1:0-10656 GCA_963778775.1 uncultured Spirochaetota bacterium
ACGGTTGAAATCGGGCGTAAGCTTTTTCAGGCTGACGCCCATGCGGGTGACGCCGAACTGGATGAAGAGCGTGATGGCGACCATGGTGGCGCCGAGGATGCCGAGCGGGATCAGCATGTCCTTCAGCAGGAAAGTCCGAGGGAGACGACCTCGGATGAGACGTTAACGAGGCCAGAAAGATGTATTGCTCCGGGAGCCTTCTACCTCTTTCCCAAGAGCCCGATGCCCGACGAGGGGCGCTTCGTGGAGCTCCTCAAGGAGGAAAACATCCTCGTCGTGCCCGGCTCGGGCTTCGGCTCGCCCGGCTACTTCCGCATCGCCTATTGTGTCGAGGACAAGGTCATCGAGGGGGCCTTGCCCGGCTTCGAACGGGCGATGAAGAAGGCGAAACAAGGCTCTCGGCCTTGACCAAGGCACCCAGCCCGAACATGCCGGCTGGCGGGCCTTTAGTCCAGATCCGCAAAGAGCTCCATCGGATCGACGACGGAACCCCCCAGTACGGTCGACGCGATGGGGGATACGTTCCCGAGCCTATCGCGGAGCTCCCCTTCGTCGAATCGCCCCGGCGCCGCGAGGCGATACACCCAGATGCTTAGGGCCGATGGGTCGACGATCCAGTATTCGCGAACACCGCGACTCTCGTAGAGCGAGTACTTGTCGTTCATGTCCTTCTTCGACGTCGAGGGCGAAAGAATCTCGACGAGGAGATCTGGAGCCCCGCGGGCGCCGCGCTTGGTGATCTTCGATCTATCGCAAAAGACCGAGATGTCCGGCTGGACGACTGTGTCCACCTCATCGTCGGATTCATCACCCTTCGGCAGTAGCACATCGAAGGGCGCGGAGAAAGCTTTGCAGGCCTTGCCCTTCAGGAAATCGTAGACGCGATAAAAAAACCTCGCCGAAATTTCTTGATGACGCGTTATCGGTGCGGGGCTCATTGCCCAGGCGCGGCCTTGGATCAGTTCCCAGCGCTCCGAGTCGGGCCACGTGCGGTAGTGGCGATAGGTGAAGCGCTCTTCGGGCGCCGATGCGGGATTGCCCACGCGTTCCATTCCTCCAGTATAGCAGAAACGCGCATCGGGCAGGATCATGATTGAAATGTAGACACCGGCCTTCTTCGCTTGCCGATTCTTGATGGGGCTGGGAATACGCCGCAAAGGGCGGCCCTGCTTCGGCCTCATTGGCGGTCGACGCCGTCTACGCGGGGAGCGCGAACATGAAGGATGTCGCCTGGTATTCGGGAAACTCGGGAAATTCGACTCATCCTGTGGCCTTGAAAAAGCCCAATGCCCTCGGCCTCTACGACATGGCCGGCAATGTGTGGCAGTGGTGTTGGGATCGGTATGGGAGCTATTCGAGCGGGAGCCAGAGCGAACCCATGGGCGCGTCCTCGGGCGAGTACCGCGTGCGTCGGGGCGGTAGCTGGGACGCTGGCAGCCAGGGATTGCGTTCGGCCTTTCGGATCGACGGCAGCCCCGACCACAGGTACGACAATCTTGGCTTCCGCGTGGCTCGTCGCCCTTGAGCTCGATCCGGTGCCGGATGGGCGGGCCGAAGGCCGGGGGCGGGCTTCCCTTCAGTCCATATCCGCGAAAAGCTGGACCGGGTCGACGACAAAGCCTTCGAGGACCAGCGACGATATTCGGCCGTAGTCGCGGAACGGCTCCCTGAGCTCGCCTCCGTCGTACCTGCCAGCGCTCTCGAGATGCCAGACTTGGATCGTACGGTTGCCGGGATCGATGACCCAATACTCGCGTACGCCATGGCGCTCGTAGAGGTTGAACTTCTCGTTCAGGTCTTTTTTCTGGGTCGATGGCGAAGTTATTTCGACCACGAGCTCGGGCGCGCCTCGGGCCCCTCGAAGCGTGAGCTTGGATTTGTCGCAGAAGACGACGATATCCGGTTGAACGACCGTGGATACTTCTTCGTCCGCCTCGTCGCCCTCCGGCAGGAGGACGTCGAAGGGCGCCTCATAGACATCGCAGAGTTTCCCTTGCAGGAAATTTCCCAAAAGAAGGGCCAGAATATGGCTGAGCTTCTGATGTAGGCGCATGGGCGCAGGGCTCATTGCCCAGGCGCGGCCTTGGATCAGTTCCCAGCGCTCCGAGTCGGGCCACGTGCGGTAGTGGCGATAGGTGAAGCGCTCTTCGGGCGCCAATGCGGGATTGCCCATGCGTTCCATTCCTCCAGTATAGCAGAAAGGCATACGAGGGCATCGCGCGATTGAAGTCCTACGGCATCGGCCTCCCGCGCGCCGTCTCGAAGAGCCTGTACCACTCCTCCCGGGAGAGGTCGACCTCGAGGGACCTGGCGCAGGCCGCGAGACGCTCGGGTCTCGTCGTACCCAACACGGGCACGATCTTCGCCGGGTGTCTGAGGAGCCAGGCGAGGGCTACCGCCTCCGCGGGGACGCCGCGATCAGCCGCGTAGCGGGCGACGAGGGCGGCCGTCGCCCGGACCGTCTCGGGCTGCTTAGCGAGCTCCCCGCCCGCAAGGGCTCCCGTCAGCGCGCCGCGATCGAGGGGGCTCCAGGCCTGCAAGCCCACTCCCTTCAGGCGGCAGTACTCGATCACGCCCTCCCATCCGTCGGGGTAGCCGGGCGATGCCTGGTTGAAGGAGATGCCCATCTCCGCGAAACCATGGTGGAGGAGGCTCATCTGGAGCTGGTTGGCCACGAGAGGGTCGGGCAGGAAGCTCTGCAGGTACTCCATCATCCCGCGGTTCTGGTTGGAAACGCCGAAATAGCGGACCTTTCCCGCGGCCTTGATTTCGGCGAAGGCTCTGGCGATCTCCTCGCCCTCCCATAGCGCGTCGGGCCTATGGAGGAGGAGGATGTCGAGATAGTCGGTCCCGAGGCGCTTCAAAATGGCGTCGACGCCCGTCACGATGCTCTCGTAGCTGAAGTCGTAGCGCTGGGGAGCCCCGGGAGGGTCGTCGGCCCACCTTATCCCGCACTTGGATTGTATGACGATCTTCTCGCGAAGGCCCGGCCGTGCGCGCATCGCGCGCCCGAAGACTTCCTCGGCCCTGCCGACCGCGTAGATGTTGGCGTGGTCGAAAAAGTCGATGCCCAGGGAGAGGGCCGAGTCGAGGAACTCCGAAGCCTGCTTTTCATGCTCCTTGGTCAATGCGACGCCCTTGCCCCATCCTCCGCCCAAGCCCATGCAACCAGCCGCCAGGCGGGATACCCGCAGCTCCGTATTGGGAATGATCAGCCTTTCCATGTCCTCTTCCTCCTCCGTCGCGGGATTATATCCCCAGGAATGGGGCGGAGGCATAGTATAATCGGCCGATATGGCAAAGTATCCCGTGATCCTCGTGCACGGCCTCGTCGGCCGCGAGGAGGGGAGGCTCCCCTATTGGGGGGGGATTCCCGCGCGCCTCGAAGGCCGAGGGGGTCGAAGTCTTCTTCGCCGGGAACGGTGGCTTCGCCACGATAGAAGAAAGCGCCATCCAGATAGGGCGACGGGTCGAGGAGATAGTCGAGTCGACCGGAATCGACAAGGTCAACGTCATAGCCCATTCCATGGGAGGCCTCGACGCGCGCTACTACGTCTCGAGCCTCGGGCGCGGAGACAGGGTGGCCAGCCTTGTAACCGTCGGCACCCCGCATCGAGGAAGCGCGCTCGCCGATTTTCTCCTCGAAAAGCACCCCCGCGCGAGCCGCAGGGTCGGCAGGATCATCGATCTCCTGTCGCGCGGCCTGGGGAAGAGAAGCGATTCCGAGGCCTTCGAGGCGATGCGGGAGCTCAGTCCCGCGGCCTGCGCGGCCTTCAACGAGGCCAATCCCGACGATCCCCGAGTATATTATAGGAGCTACGCGTCCACGATCGGCGGCGACTATCGCGTCAGGCCGTATGCCGCGCTCCAGAGGCTCCTCTACGCGCGCGAGGGCGACAACGACGGTTTCGTCTCCGTCGCCTCGGCGCGCTGGGGCGATTTCCGGGGCCTGGTCGGAGCCGACGAGGGCCTGTCGATCTCCCACGACGAGATCCACGACCTACGGAGATTTCCCGTGGCTCGGATCTTCGACGCGCCTTCCTTCTTCGCCGACCTGGTCGCCGAGCTAGCGCGGATGGGCTTTTAGCGGGCAGACGCGATCGACCGCGCCGCGGCGTCGGCGGTCGAGAAGGCGGCCTGCAGATTGAAGCCGCCTGAGTCGCCGTCGTAGTCCAGCACCTCTCCCGCGAAGCAGAGGCCTGGGACGAGGCGCGATCCCATCGTCCCGGGGTCGACCTCGTCCAGGCTTATGCCGCCCGCCGTCGCCATCGCCTTGTCGAAGCCTCCGAGCCCGGCGATCTCGGCGGGAAACTCCGTCGCCATGCGGGCTATCGCGTCCCGCGCCTCACGCTTGAGGTCGGAACAGCGCGATTCGGGCGAAAGCCCGGCGAGGGAGCAGACGAGCTCGGCCAGGCGTCTGGGTAGTCCCGTCTCGGCGAGGCCCGGTTCAGACAAGACGGTCCGCACGAGGGATCGGGGGGATCCGGCTACCCGCGAGGCGAATTCGGCTCGAAAGGCTTCGAAGCCGATGCCCACGAGGTCGAGCTCGAGGATGTCGCCGCTCTCCAGGCCGCGCGAGGAGTCGAGTATTCCGGGTCCGGAAAGCCCCTCGTGGGTGACGAGGATGTCTCCGCGATACCGTCCGATCCTCTTGCCCCCGCGGCGCACCGAGAAGCGCAGGTTCTCGAAGCAGAGGCCCGCCAGGGCGCAGAGGGCGGAAGCGCGAAGCGCGACGGGCGTCAAGGCCGGCCTGGGCGCTACGATGGAATGGCCCAGGCCGCGGGCCAGGGCGTAGCCCTCGCCCGAACTGCCGGTGCCGGGATAGGAGCATCCTCCGGCGGCGATCGCGAGGCGAGGGGCGCGGTAGCTCGTCGAGCCGCCGGGGGCCTCGGCCGCCTCGACCGCGAAGACCCCGTCGTCGCAACGGGCCGAGTCCGCCTTCGCGCCGGTCGCTATCGATATGCCCTGGCGATCGCATTCGTCGAGGAGAACCCGCAATATGCCCGCGGACTTTCCGGACGCGGGGAAGAGCTTGCCTCCCGCCTCGGCCACGAGCTCGACCCCGCGCTCGCCCAACCACGACGCGAGGCTTTCGTTGGTAAAGGCGTAGAGCGCCTTCTTGAGGAATCGGCCTTTGCCCCCGTAACGATCGATGAAGTCTTCGATGGGCCCTTCGTGGGTGACGTTGCAGCGACCCGAGCCCGAGGCCAGGAGCTTACGACCGGGTCGGGGCATCTTCTCGAGGACCAGTATGCCCTCGTCGCGCAGCGCGGGACGGAGGGCCGCGGCACGAGCCGCCAGGAACAAACCGGCGGGTCCACCTCCGATCACGATCAGCCCCGCTTCGCGCGCTTCGCCTGCCGCGGTCCCGCGCCCAAGCGCGGCGGTTCTCGGAAGCGGAGAAGAGGCGCGTCGAGACGGGTCGGTCAACCTCGCTCGGGCCTGGTCCAGGCCCCGCCCTTTCCGCTCGACTCCATCATGGCGCTGACGAAGCGCAGCCCGGCCAGACCGTCGCCCGCGTCGGGGAAGTAGAGGGCCAGAGGATCGGGCTCGAGTCCGGCGATGCGGGCGGCTATCGCTTCGGCGACATCGGAATAGATGTTGGCGAAGGCGCCGGGAAAGCCCTCGGGATGGCCTTTGACGAGCCTGGTCGAGCGAATCGCCAGCGGGAAGCTGTCCGGGCCATTGGGGCTGAGGACCTGGGCAGGAGCGTCCAGGGGCTTGAAATGGAGGACTTGCGGCACTTCCTGCATCCACTCCAGGCTGCCCAGGGTCCCGCTGACGCGGATGCCGAGGCAGTTTTCCACTCCCGCGGCGGCCTGCGTCACCCAGAAACTGCCGCGCGCCCCGCCCTCGAGGCGGAGGAGGGCGCCCGCGAAATCGTGGACGCGCCTTCCGGGGACGACAGTCCCGACCTCGGCCGCCAGTTCCTCGATTTCCAGCCCCGTTACGAAGCGGAGGAGGTTGTGGGCGTGGGTTCCGATATCCCCCAGGACGAGGGAGGGGCCGCCGCGAACCGGGTCGAAGCGCCAGGGCTGCCCGGGTCCGGGCGGCGGATCGTCCTCTTTCGCCTTTCCCCCCTGGACGTACTCGACCTGGACGAGGCGAATGACGCCGAGCCTGCCCGCCTCGACCATGGCCTTGGCCTGGCGCACCATCGGATAACCCGTGTAGTTGTGGGTGAGGCAGAAGATCCTTCCGGTCTCGACGACAAGGCGCAGCAGGGCTTCGGCCTCTTCGAGGGTGTTGGTCATAGGCTTGTCGCAAATGACGTCGAAGCCCGCGCGCAGGGCCAGGCTGGCGTAGCGGAAGTGGCTGTCGTTGGGCGTCATGATCGCCACGGCGTCGATGCGGTCCGCCCGCCCGCGCTCCGCCTCGAGCATCTCGGGGGCCGAAGCGTAGCTGCGCTCGGGAGAAAGGCCGATCTCCCTTCCCTGGGCCTTGGACTTTTCCGGGTCGGAGGACAGGGCGCCGGCGACGATCTCCCAGCGATCGTCGAGCCGCGCCGCCTGTCGGTGCGTACCGCCTATGAAGGAGCCGGGGCCGCCCCCGACCACTCCGAGCCTCAAGCGCCTCCCCAGCATATCGATTACAGGATTCCCGCCCATGCCATGCCTCCCGCCGCGTCCCGGTCCCGCCCAACAGTAGCATCTGCCCGGCCCGACTCGCAAGGAGAGGGCGAAGATGCTAGAATCGGCCGATGAAGATCATCGAACGATTCTCGATAGGAACGGGGGACCGCTTCGGCCGCGAGGGTCTCGCGCAGATAGCCGCCTTCAGGAAGGCGCGGGATAGGGGAGCCCAGGCCGCCATCGTATGGAACAAAAGCAACCGCGAGCATAAGCTCATCGGGACGGGCCCGGCCGACCAGCGCGCCGCCGCCGATCGCGCGATACGCGAGAGCGGTTGGACGGGCCCCTATTACGTCGATGCCGACCACGTCGGTCTAGCCACGGTGGAGGCCTTCGCGCCGCACTGCGATTTCTTCACCCTCGACGTCGCCGACTTCATCGGCAAGGACGCCGATTCCGAAGCGGTCGAGGCCTTCCTGAAGCGCCACGCCGACCTTCCCTCCTCGCCCGGGCTCCCCGCGAGCCTCGACCTGCCGGCGATGCGGGCCGCCGCGGCGCGCTATCTCCTCGCCGTGAACGAGGCGGCCAAGACCTACCGACGCGTTCGGGAACTCCGGGGCCTGGCCCTGTCCGACGACGATGACTTCGTGACCGAGGTCTCGATGGACGAGACCGAGACGCCGCAGACTCCGGCCGAGCTCGCCGTCATCCTCGCCGCCCTCGCCGACGAGGACCTGCCCGTGCAGACGATCGCGCCCAAGTTCTCGGGCCGCTTCAACAAGGGCGTCGACTACGTCGGGAACGTAGCGGCCTTCCTCAAGGGAGTTCGAGGCCGACGTCCGCGTCGCGAAGTGGGCCTCCTCCGCCCTCGGCCTGCCCTCGAGCCTCAAGCTCTCGGTCCATTCGGGCAGCGACAAGTTCAGCCTCTATCGAGGCATCGGCGAAATAGTCCGCCGCGAGGACGCCGGCCTCCACCTCAAGACGGCCGGCACCACCTGGCTCGAGGAGATCGTCGGTCTCGCGGAATCAGGCGGCGACGGGCTCGCGATGGCCAAGGAAGTCTATCGGGCCGCCTACGAGAGCTTCGACGAGGTCGTGGCGCCCTACGCCGCCGTCGTGGACATCGACAGGGACAAGCTGCCCGCGCCTTCGTCCGTGGACGCATGGGACGGTCCCGCGCTCGCGGCCGCCCTTCGGCACGTCGAGTCCGAGCCCCGCTTCGACCCCGGCATGCGTCAGCTCGTCCACGTGGGCTTCAGGGTCGCCGCCAGGATGGGGAGCCGCTATCTCGACGCCCTCGAGAGACACGAGGCGTCGGTGTCGCGCAACGTCACCGCCAATCTCTGGGAGCGGCACCTGGCGCCGCTCTTCTCGATCTGACGGAGGGTCCGATGACGTATCTCGAGGAAATGTTCTCGCTCAAGGGCAGGCGGGCGGTCGTCACTGGAGGGGCGGGGGGCATACCCGCCGAGCTGGCAATAGGGCTGGCCAAGGCGGGCGCCGACGTCTGCCTATGGGGTCGAGGGACCAACCATCCGATGCGGGAGGCCGCGGCCCTCGTCGGGGCGGCCGTCGCCGACAGTGGTCGCGTCGCCGACGGCGATCGCGAAGCATGCGCGGGCCGGGTCGAGGCCCTTACCGTCGACACTGCGAACTCAGGCGCCTGCGAGGCCGCGATACGCGAGACGGAAAGGCTCATCGGCCCGCCCGACCTCCTCGTCAACGGCGTCGGAGGCAATCAGGGCAAGGCCCCCTTCGTGGAGGTCGACGAGAAGCTCTTCATGGAGATCGTCGATCTCAACCTGATGGCGGGACTCGTAACCCCGACCCGGGCCTTCGCGCGCTACTGGATCGCCGCCGGGATCAAGGGCTCGATCGTCAACATGTCCTCGATGTCCAGCTACAAGCCCCTCTCCGGCGTCTGGGCCTACGACGCGGCCAAGGCCGCCGTCCTCAATCTGACCGAAGCCCTCGCCAAGGAGCTCGCGCCCCATGGGATCCGCGTCAACGGCATCGCCCCCGGGTTCTTCGTCGGCAACCAGAACAGGGCCCTCCTCTTCGACGAGAAGACGGGCGAGCTCACCTCCCGCGGCAAGTCCATCGTCGCGCGCACGCCCTACGGCCGATTCGGCGACAAGTCCGAGCTGCGAGGCGCCGTCATCTTCCTGGCGAGCGCGGCCGCGAGCGGCTTCGTGACGGGGATCACGATTCCCATCGACGGCGGATATCTCGCGGACAACGTCTAAAGGCGCGCCGCCCGCTCGAGCTATGGCGAGCAGGAAAAGAGATACCCGATACCGGGCTCGGAGAGGAGGAAATCCGGTCGCAAGGAATCGGCTTCGATCTTTCGCCTGAGCGACGCGATGTGGTCGTGCAGGCTTCCATGCGCTTCGGCCGCGAGGGGGCCCCAGAGCTCCGCCAGCATTTTCGCCAACGTGACGCCCTCTCCTCTGTTCCGGACCAGGTAGGCTAGGATTTCGAATTCCGCCGAAGTGAGGTCGACCTCGCGGTCCTCCATGGATACGGAGCGGCTGCCGAGATCCACCGTGAGATTCCCGCAGGCTATCACCTGATCCTTGAACGCGGGTAGGGTTCGGCGCAACGCCACGTTCATTCGCGCGAGAAGCTCCTCCACGTCGAAGGGTATGGCCATGTAATCGTCCGCTCCCGCGTTCAAGAGAGCCGCGGCGTCGCTCTCGAAGCCCGCGACGGAAAGGACGAGGACCGGTATGGACGACTTCGACTTTAAATCGGCGAGTATCCTGGAGCCTTCGGGATCGCGCGGCTTAAGCTCGAGAAGGACTATATCCGGACCGAACATCCTCAGGGAACGCAGCCCTTCGTCGCTCGTCGTCGCGGCATGGACATCGTAGCCGTTCCTCTCAAGACTGATCTTGAGGAAATTCCTGCTCTGAAGCTCGTCGCCGAGCACGAGGACTCGTCGCATCGTTTCACCTCCATGTAACCCTCTACGCGACAAAGATAATCCTACGGCTCGTGTGGCGACTAGGCGAAAAACATTAAGCCTAACTTCGACAGAGCCATAAGGGGTTCTGAAACTCTACTTGGGTCTTCTTATCCCGCCCTTTCGCTTGAGTCCGAATCCGGAAAGATACACATCCTGGACATGGATTTTCCCGTCGTCGAGCTGGCGGAACAGACCCAGTTTTATCATGAGATCGATGAGGCCTGAAGCACCGACATCAGGAGGGCGGCCACCCTTGAAATCTTTCTTCAGATTGATCTTGCCCAGAGCCCTCTTCATTTCGGCTCGCTCGATGGGGACAGTCAATCCTACCAGCGTCGGCTTGACCGCCTCGATCCAGCCTACCTCTTCGATGATCTCCTGAAGCCGCCGCACAGAGACTCGATCTAGGGCTGAGGCGAAATACGAATATCCGATCAGATGATCGTCTGTAGCCCTGGGGTTTTCGCGTTCTTGCCTCGCCGATTCGGAAAACAGCTGTAGAAAGGAGCGAGGGAATATCTCCCGGTTGGCGTCTTGCAGGTGATTCGGGATCCACGAGTAGGTGCTGCCCTTGCTCGCACCGCTGCCCATGAATTCCCCGATGATCGAGAAGATAACCCTCCTTATCGCGATTTCGTCGATTTTCGAGATATCAGCGAAATTCCAACCCAAGGCCTTGTCATACCTATATTTAATACCGAGATCTTGTAGAAATTTGAGGCATCTATCGCTTTGATTAGCCCAACTCTTCAAGAGCAATTGATAGAGCTGATTGGAGGTCCATTCCAACTCATAGGTATGTCCATCGAATTTCGAAGCGTCAGGGAATTGGAGATAATCCTCGGAGAAAAGATCTCGCCGGAGAAATATCTTACATCTGATCCTCTTTGAACGGCGCCAGAGACTGTACCAATACTGAAGAAGGGAGCGGATGAGTTTCTTCTTTTCGTCCCATTCGACCGCGATGACATCGAGATCGTCATAGGAAACGAAGAGGTACTTGTCTTCTCGATCGAGATAGGCATCGATCTGCATCAGGATCGTATCGAGCCTTTCCTGATAGGGCCGAGCTTTCTCGAACCATTGGGAAACCTCGGCGAGATTATTGAAAGATGG
>CAVZVX010000016.1:0-10434 GCA_963778775.1 uncultured Spirochaetota bacterium
TGAGGACTTTCGCGTCGGGAGGGAGCTCGACGAGATCGGCCATGCCGATCTGGGCGGCGCCGTTGATCGCCGCGCTTATGCCGACCGACGATCCCCCGCCTTGAACGGTCACGTTGATCTCGGGATGGGCGGCGTCGTAGGCGTCGGCCAGCTTTTCGGCGAAGGGCTGGAAGGCCGTCGACCCCGCGAGGGTGACCGTGGAGGCCCTGCCGGCGCAGGATGCGGCGAGAAGGCAGCAAGAGACCGCGATGAATACCGAGACGCGCCATGGACGGGGCCGCGCGCGGGGTAACATCCTGCTCATCGAAGCTCCTCGGAATGCTGATGGAATCCGAATTTCGGGTCCGCAAAGCTTATACCGAAGGGCCGTTCCGCGCCAAGCTCTCGGACTACTTGTTTTTAGCCCTTGCAGTCGCTATTTTAACGTTAGAAAGAGTCATGCCGATAGATTCAGAGTCGGAGGGCGAGGTACTCACCAGGATCGATGAGGAACTCAAGGAGCCCGATGAGTACAAGGTCCTCCTTCTCAACGACGATTTCACGACGATGGAATTCGTCGTAACCGTCATCATGACCGTCTTTCACAAGTCCCTGCCCGAGTCGACCAGGATAATGCTGGACGTCCACAGGAGGGGGAAAGGGACCGTCGGGGTCTATAGTTATGACATTGCCGTGACGAAGATCAATCAGGTGCACCAGCTCGCGCGGCAAAACGGATTCCCTCTCAAGTGCACCATGGAGAAGTCGTAGGTGAAGGTCAGCCAGGAAGTTCAGGCCATTTTCAATGCCGCGTACAACGAGGCGAAGCTCCGCAATCACGAGTACCTCACGCCGGAGCACATCCTTTACGCGTCCCTCTCCTTCGAACAGGTTCGTTCCATACTCGAGGCCTGCGAGGCCGACGTGGAACAGCTTCGAAGGGGGATGGAGGCCTACTTCGAGCAGAAGATCCCCCAGGTCAAGGACACCGAGCCGGTTCAGACCGCGGGCTTCCAGAGCGTCATCGAGCGCGCCGTGCTCCAATCCCAGGCCGCGGGCAAGGAAGAGGTCGAGGTCGCCGACGTGCTCGTTTCCCTCTACGACGAGGAGCGCAACTACTCGGCCTATTACCTACGCAAATCGGGCGTCAAGCGGCTCCAGCTGCTCGAGGTCATATCCCACGGCGACGGCCCCGAGGGCGAGCCCTTCGAGGAAGAGGACGAGGAGGAGGAGGAAGAAGGCCGCGAGGAGCGCGAGGAGCGCAAGCCCCGCGCGGCCGGCAGGATGAATCCCCTGGAGCGATTCGCCTCCGACCTCACGAAGTCGGCCAAGGAGGGCAGGCTCGAGCCGGTCATCGGCCGGACGGCCGAGATAGAGCGGACGGTGCAGGTATTGTGCCGCAGGCTCAAGAACAATCCCATCCACGTCGGAGACGCCGGCGTCGGGAAGACGGCCATCACGGAAGGCCTCGCCCAGCGCATCGTGGCCGGCGACGTGCCGCCGCGCCTCAGGGACTACACCATCTACGCCCTGGACATGGGCGCCCTCCTCGCGGGCACCAAATTCCGCGGCGACTTCGAGGAGAGGGTCAAAAAGGTCGTCGACGAGCTCCTCAAGAAGGACAAGTCCATTCTCTTCATAGACGAGATCCACACCATCGTCGGCGCCGGCGCCGTATCCGGCGGCTCCCTCGATGCGTCCAACCTCTTGAAGCCTGCCCTTACCTCGGGGAAGCTGCGCTGCATAGGCAGCACCACCTACGACGAGTACAACAAGTTCTTCGAGAAGGATCGGGCGCTGTCGAGGCGCTTCCAGAAGATTGACATCGTGGAGCCCACGGTGGGCGAGACGGTCGAGATCCTCAAGGGTCTGCGGGTGAAGTACGAGGAGTACCACAAGGTACGCTATTCCGACGAAGCCCTCGAGCTCGCGGTGAGGCTCTCGGCCCAGTACATAACCGAGCGGCGTCTCCCCGACAAGGCCATCGACGTGATCGACGAGGCCGGCGCCTGGGCGCGGATGAATGCCTACAAGACCGGCACCGACGCCGTCGCTCCCGCGGCCGGCGACGGGAGCAGCGCCGCTCCGACCGAGACGGCGACCCTCGACATCAGCCCCAGGGAGATCGAGACGGTGGTGGCCAAGATAGCGCGCATCCCCGAGCGCTCGGTCTCCATGTCGGAGAAGGACAAGCTCGCCTCCCTCGAGGCCGACCTCAAGTCGGACGTCTTCGGCCAGGACAGGGCGGTGGAGTCGGTGGTCAAGGCGGTAAAGCGCTCGAGGGCGGGCTTCCGCTCGCCGGACAAGCCCGTGGCCAACTTCATGTTCGTGGGCCCCACCGGCGTCGGCAAGACCGAGCTCGCCAGGCAGCTCGCCCTGCACATGGGGATATCCCTGCACCGCTTCGACATGTCCGAGTACCAGGAGAAGCATACGGTCTCGCGCCTCATAGGCTCGCCCCCGGGCTACGTGGGCTACGAGGAGGGAGGCCTCCTCACCGACGCGATCCGCAAGACGCCGCACGCGGTCGTCCTCCTCGACGAGATCGAGAAGGCCCATCCCGACGTCTACAACATCCTCCTGCAGATCATGGATTACGCGACCCTCACTGACAACCAGGGTCGGAAGGCGGATTTCCGCAACGTCATCCTCATCATGACCAGCAACGCGGGAGCCCGCGACATAGGCAAGAGCCTCATCGGTTTCGGCGACCGCGCCATGACCGACTCGGCCCTCTCCGAGGCCGTCGATCGCGCCTTCACCCCGGAGTTCCGCAACCGCCTGGACGCCGTGGTCCACTTCGAGAACCTGCCTCCGCCCATCATCGAGCGCATCGTGGAAAAGGCCCTGGACGATTTCCGGGTCCAGCTGGCCGAGAAGAAGGTCACGCTGGAGGCCACTCCCGCCCTCATCAAGCACCTGGCCGAGAAAGGCTACTCGCGGGAGTTCGGGGCGCGCAACATCGGCCGCCTCGTCGAGGACAAGATAAAGACCTTCTTCGTGGACGAAGTGCTCTTCGGCCGCCTGGTCGAGGGCGGCAAGGCCCTGGCCGACGTCGTCGACGGAGAAGTTTCCGTTACCGTCTCCTGAAGCCCGGGAGCGACTTTGGCCCCCCGCAGCGGAGACTCGAGCACAGACGCCTATAGCCTCGGAGCGACCGACCTCGTAGTGGCCGCCCTGTCCCTCGCCTTCGCGGCTTTCTCGATCGCATGGCCGAGGACCGGGATGGTCGGCGTCCACGGCATCGCGGTGCCTCGCGGCTACCTCATGGCGACGGCCTACCTGGGCATCATGGCCTTGTCGCTTCTCGCGCCGCTGGCGGAGGCGCGCGCGGAGAGCGCCGGCTTCGGCGGGCGCGCCTTCGTCTTCCTGAGGACCTACTACCCCCAGGCCTTCATCGCCGTCTTCTTCACCGACGCTATACTCCTCTCGGCCCAGGCCTTCGGCGGTTTTCCGCACGACGCCTTCTTCGCGGCCGTCGACAAATCGATGTTCGGCTTCCAGCCCGCCAGGCAATTCTCGCGCGCCCTCGGCTCCCAGGCCTGGATCAACGAGATCATGTTCGGTGTCTACTTCGCCTACTTCCCCTTCATGATCACCGCGATCTGGATTCCCTTCTTCAAGGGCGACCGCGAGGAGGGGGAGCGCCAGCTCTTCACGGTATGCGCGACGGTCGCCGTCGTCTTCACCTGGTACGTGTTCTTCCGGGTCGAAGGTCCGAAGTACTGGCTGCCCGACCTCCGGAAAGTCTGGTACGACAGGATGCAAGGCGGTTTTTTCGTCGCCCTCTTCAAGCGCTCGCTTGCGAAGGCCACCCTTTCCGGCGCGGCCTTTCCCTCCACCCACGTCATCCTCACCCTGACGACCTTGGCCCTGGCCTACCGCAACGACCGCCGCTTCTTCGCCGTCTACCTCCCTCTAGCCGTCCTGATACTCTGCTCGACGGTCTACATCCGAGCTCATTGGGTCAGCGACATATTCGGCGGTGTGCTCGCGGCCCTTCTCCTCGCGCCTCTTTTCTACCGCCTTCACGGCAGGGCCGAGAAATTGGCGACGGCCGTAGGCGGTCGCCTGAGCGCGCCCTTCGGCGAGCGGCTCGCCCGAGCGGCCCGGGCCCGGTCCCAGTAGACTCCAGGCATGCCGCGCCGTTCAAGCTCGCGCGCTTCCGCCTCGCGCGCTTCCGCGTCGCGCCGCGAGGAGCCCTTCCCCTACCTGAGCCAGGACATGGAATTCCCCTTCCCCCCGCCGGCCTCGGCGGACGCGCGGGGCATCGTCTGCAAGGGAGGGAACCTGTCGCCGGGCCTCCTCCTCTCGGCCTACCGGCAAGGCCTTTTCCCCTGGTTCTCCGAGGACGATCCCATCCTCTGGTGGAGTCCCGATCCGCGCTTCGTCCTCTTCACCGAGGAGCTCCACGTCTCCGCGACGATGCGAAAGATTCTTCGCCATCGCCTGGGGAAAAATGGAGATCGGGCCATCGAGCTCTGCCTCGACCGCGATTTCCCCGCCGTCATCCGCGCCTGCTCCTCGTCGCCGAGGCCGGGCCAGGAGGGCACCTGGATAACCGAGGGCATGATCGAGTCCTACATCGAGCTCCACCGACTGGGCTACGCCCATTCCGCCGAGGCGAGGCGCGACGGCGAGCTCGTCGGGGGCCTCTACGGCGTCTCCCTCGGCTCGCTCTTCTTCGGCGAGTCGATGTTCAGCGTCGAGGACGACGCGTCCAAGGCAGCCTTCATCCCCTTGATATGGCGCTTGAGGGAGGAGGGCTTCACCCTCCTCGATTCGCAAGTATATACTGACCATCTCGCCGGACTCGGCGCTCGGGAGATACCGCGCATTGAATACCTGTCCCTCCTCGCCGATCGCCTCTCCGCCCCGACGCGAAGAGGGGATTGGGCGAAGCTTTTCGCCGACTTCCCCGATTCCTCCGAGTATCGTCGCGTCGTCCTCAAGGAAACGGACTAGGGCATGAAAGCGCTTTTCGTGCAGCTTCCGCTCCAGGACCCGAACGGCGAGAGCGCCCAATCCAACATCCCTCTCGCGGCGGGCTACCTCGCCGCGTTCGCGGAGTCCCGCGGTCTCCTGTCGCGTTTCGATTGGAGCATCCTGGACCGATCCACCGCCGACTTCGGCTCGGACAGCGCGGTGGTCGAGGCGATCGCGGCCTCGGGCGCGGAGCTCGTCGCCTTCACGCTCTACGCCTGGAACCTCGACCGCAGCCTCCACGTGGCCGAGCGCTGCCTCCTGGCTGCGCCCCGGGCCCGACTGGTCGCGGGCGGCCCCGAAGTCGCGAGCGGGATGAAAATTCTCGTGCGCGCTTCACCCTTCCACTCCCTAGTCGAGGGCGAAGGCGAGGAGGCCTTCTGCGAGCTCCTCGACGACCTTCGCCGCGGCAAGCCCCTGGCGAAGCGCTATGCCGCGTCGCGGCCCCTGGATCTCTCCAAGCTGCCCAATCCCTACCTCGTCGGCGCCCTCCCCTTCGAGGCCGATAGGCCCGTCCACCTCGAGACCATGCGCGGCTGTCCCATGCATTGCGGATACTGCTATTACGGAAAATCGTCGGGCGAGCTGAGGCGCTATCCCCGCGAGCAGGCCAACGAGGTCGTCGAGGCCGCCGGCAAGGCCGGAGTCCGCGAGGTCTACCTGATGGACCCTTCCTTCCAGGCGAGCGAGGAGCTCTCGGGCCGCCTCGTCGACCTCGCCCGCGCCAATTCCGGCGGCATGTCCCTGCATGCCGAGATACGCCTCGAGTCCGTCACCGAGGAGGTCGGCCGCCTTTACGCGGCCGCGGGGCTCTCCTCGGCCGAGGTGGGACTGCAGAGCGTCAATCCCAAGGCCCTCGAGGCCGTCGAGCGAAGCTGGGACAGGCCGGCCTTCGAGCGGGGCGCCGAGCTGCTCGCCAAGAATCGCGTCGTCGTCAAGACCGGAGTCATACTCGGCCTCCCCTTCGACGGCTACGAGCAGGTCATCGAGACCTTCGACTTCCTCGGCATGCACGGCCTGGGGCAGGAAGCCGAGCTCTATCCGCTCTCCCTCCTGCCCGGAACCGCGGTGCGGGAGAAGGCCGACGACTGGGGCATGTCGCGGATGGACGGGCCGCCCTACTGGGTCACGTCCACCGACTGGATATCGGGCGACGACATGGCCGACGCGGTGGCCGCCTTCGAGGACGGCTTCGACGTCGAGTGGGCCTTCCCGCCCGCTCCCCACTTCCGCGAGGAAGAGTCGGGCTTCCGCTCCTTCCTCAACGCCCGCCGCGGCGAGAGCCTGGACTGGGCGCGCCTCAATCCGTCGCGCCTGGCATCTTCCCTCACCATCCTCGCCGACGCCGACGATCCCGAAGGCATCTCCCGCCTCGTGCGCGCGGCCCGCGACCTGAGGCGCGACAATCCCTTCACCCTCTACCAGATCGTGCTCCGCTCCGACAGCCGCTTCCCCTCCGAGAAGCTCGCCGCCCGAGTCCGCGGCGCCTTCTCCAAGGACGACCACTACTACGAGCTTTCGCGCTACTTCTCCCTGGACCCCCAGCCCAGCTACCAGGCCCGCCTCTTTTTCGCGACCCGAAATCCCTCCCTCGCCTACCGCGCGATGGAGGAGGCCCAGGACATGGAGACCATGCTCGTCATCGGGGGCAAGGGCGGCTTCAACGCCGACCGCCTGGCCGAGCAGCTGCCCTTCGTGGCCTTCGATCGCGAGGCCCTGCCCTTCGATAGGCTCTACGAGCTCATGAGCGTGTACGCGGATTTCCGCCACATGCTGGTCGAGGCGCCGGAAGGGCTGTTCGCGTAGATCCGGCGCTTCTCGTTGTAACGCTGTAAAAAAAACATAATTCCGCGGAAGAATCAGAACGCCATTGACAGGGCCCCGAGTATGCATAGGCTTAAAAACGGGCTCCGCGAAGACGGACCGCGGGCTCTCGCGGTTTCCCGAGGATGGGAAGAGGCTCTCGGGGAAAACGATCGGACTCTGCGAGCATTGCGCTCGACCGAGCGAGGCTCGAAGGAGCATCAAGGTATGACGCTCGCATTTTCGGGGGCACGGACTCACGATCCAGAGGGCGGGTACGTAGTCTATACCGTCCGTCTCGACGGCGAGGAGATCGAATGCGCCATCGACGATGCCGTATTGGGTTGCCTTTGCGATGACTTCGATGATCCGATCCAGATTTTCGATTCCTGCCATATGCTCATACTGGAATATACCCGGCAAAAACTATGCGGCGAAAACAGCGGTATTTGCTCCCACATCATGCTTAGGGAGCAAAGCTATGCATTCTATGTACCTGGAGGAAGCTATGCCGTCGAAAAGGGCGAAGTCCAGCCCGTCGGAAAGTTCGCCGAGTCTGCAGTTGGAAAGTAGGATCCGCACGGCCGCTCAAAAACTGTACGAGGAGCGGCGCGCGCGTAACGGCGACGGCGATGAGTTGTCGGATTGGCTCGCCGCCGAAGAGCTGGTTAGGGCCAAGCGCAGCCGGGACTAGCTAGCGGCATCTCCCGGCCGATAGGCGCGCCGCCGGAATCTCGGCTCCGGCGGAACGAGGCCGAGCATTCCCGCGCGCCACGCCTGGCTTGCGCTCATTCGCGTGATTCCTCGTTTCGGACGATATCGATTCGCCATTTATTTATGTCAGTGGAGGCATAATCATGAAATCGGTCAAGCTGAGGTCGCTCTTGCTCATCGGCTTCATTTCGGTCGGAGCCTTGTTGGCTGTTATCGCCGTCTTTGGCATCTTTTCGATGAACTCCTTGTTCGCCAAATCCCTCAATATCGCGGACGTCGATCTCCCGAGCCTCGATCGCTCCGATGCGATCGACACCGCGACCGGGGACTACCGCCTCGCGCAGTTCGAGGCACTGTCCGAGACCGACGCCGCCAAGCTCGATTCGCGGTTCAAGGAGCTCGAGGCTCCCGCCGAGTCGATCGAAAAAGCCTCCGCCGTCCTGGGTCCCCTCCTCACGGGAAGCGAAGAAAAGGGCCTACTCGATTCCTTCAAGAAAAGCTGGGCGTCCTACCTGGCCGACAACGACCGCTTCCAGGAGCTGCTGAAGGCCAAGAGGGGAGCCGAAGCCGCCGCCCTGTTCCACGGAGACCTCGACCGCCTCTACAACGAGATCAGCAAGGAGACCGCCGACCTTTCCGGCATACAGCGCTCCGACGCAGCCGACTCGATCGCCCAGAACAGAACCACGTTCTCGAACGGATTCGTGATCCTCCTGGTCATAAGCGGAATAGGCATACTCGCCTCGATCCTCGTCACGATCCTGATCTTCGGCGCCGTCTCCAAGTCGGTAGCCGTCGTCAGGTCCTGCGTGGATCAGGTTGCCCAGGGCTCGCTGGAGATAAGCTCGACCTCGGAGGAGCTGAGCCAGGGGGCGGCCGAGCAGGCGTCGAGCGGGGAGGAGGTCTCCTCGTCCGTCGAGGAGATCTCGGCTACGGTGAAGCAGAACACGGACAATTCAGTCACGACCGAGCAGATATCCCGAAAGGCCGCCATCGATGCCGAAGAAGGGGGAAAGGCCGTCCTGGCCTCGGTCGAGGCGATAAGCGCCATCGCCAAGAAGATCGGCATCATCGACGAGATAGCCCGACAGACGAACCTGCTGGCCCTGAACGCGGCGATCGAGGCGGCGCGGGCAGGAGACGCCGGCAAGGGCTTCGCAGTCGTAGCCTCCGAGGTCAGGAAGCTGGCCGAGCGCTCGCAGAGCGCCGCGGGCGAGATCACCGAGCTGGCCGGGGACACCGTTACTGCGGCGGCGAAGGCCGGCGACCTGATCCAGCGG
The DNA here is from genome assembly GCA_963778775.1 of uncultured Spirochaetota bacterium. Classification (GTDB taxonomy): domain Bacteria; phylum Spirochaetota; class Spirochaetia; order Treponematales; family Rectinemataceae; genus UBA1306. The sequence goes on from CAVZVX010000016.1 coordinate 8,760, forward strand.
ATAGTTCCCGACATCCGGAAGACGGCGGACCTCATACAGGAGATAGCCGCGGCTTCGCGCGAGCAAAGTTCGGGTACCGAGCAGATCAGCCTGGCGATCACCCAGCTCGATACCGTCATCCAGCAGAACGCTTCGGCGAGCGAGGAGCTGGCCAGCATGGCTGAAGAGCTTACGGGACAGTCCGAGCAACTGGTCGAGGCCATGAAATTCTTCGGTAGCGGAAAGGCGAAGGCTGTCGACGCGGCGGCCCATAGCCCGAGCGCCCACCACGTGAGCGTCGCGCACGCTTCGGGGCTTCGCGCCGGACGTCCTTCGGCGAGAATCGCCGAAGTCAAGCAAGCTTCAAGCCCGATCAGCAGAGCCATTACTCCGGCCAAGGTCCTCTCCGACTCCGAATTCGAAAGCTTCTGAAGGTCTGTAGGCCGGTAAGAACTCTCGCCGGCGCGCATATCGAACTCAATGAGGTACGTTTCGATCTGGATCCGCGGATGTCCTCTATGCAATGGCCAAAATCTTGTCCGCCATTCAATCAAACCGCTTTGCGGCCGGCGTATGTAGTGTAATACGTCACCACTATCGACCCCGGAGGCAAATCATGGCAGTCAGCATCGCTTTGGTCAGGGACAATATCCACAAGGACGGTCCTTCCGTCCCGCGCGTCGTCAATCGCGCCAAGATCGACTTCGACAAGCTCCTGTCCTATATGGACAGGAGGACGGGCCTTTCGAAAGACGATATCCGCTCGGTATTCAGTCATCTCGCAGAAGCACTCGTCTTCTTCCTACCCGACGGGCATCAGGTGAAGACTCCGATCGGGACCTTCACCTTGAACGCCCATGGAGACCCCTCCGCGAATGCCGCTCCGGTCTCCATGCGGATGCAAGTCCGCGCGGACCGCGAGCTGCAGAATCGCCTGCGCCTCGCGTCTTCGTTCGAGATACAGGAAAGCCCCGCTCTCCTCCTTCCTACGATCGTGCGCGTCGAAAACCCGGACCCCGACTGTCCCGGCTGCTTCGGCAGGCCAGGTCAAATCCTCCACATAATGGGCAGCCGCCTCGGCTTCGATCAGAGAGACGGGAAACAGGGCGTTTTCCTGATCCGCGATACGGCTTCGGCCGATGAGTCGAGGATCTCCGTCTATAGCCGCACGGGCACTAACATCGTCGACGGCGTAATACCCGACATCGAGGAAGATCGCTACAGACTCGAGGTGAGGACCCGCCCCACGGGTACGGGCATCCGGGCGGGATGCTACGATGTCCCCGTATTCATCGCCGGGGCTAGGGAGTCGACGTAGGCGTCGATGACCGATTGATCCTCCGGCGGCATGTCGACGAAGCTTATTCCCAGGACATAGCGCTCGCCGTCGAAGTTCGCGTGGGCGATATAGCCGTCGCAGCGGATCTGGCGGTTCCCACCCCGCGTCGGGAGGGAGAAAATCAGATAGACCTGCGATAATACATCGATCATCGCCCGGGATTCGCAGCCGATGCCGCCCGATGAGAGGTTCAGGGCCCTCGCTTCGAAGAATTCGTCCTCGCATCCGAGTTTGGGGTAGTCGGAGCAATGCTTGATGAGTTGTTCGATCGGGGCCGAGAAGGGGACTCGCTTCGTCCTGCGTAGATCTTCCATAGCCGATGATAACTCTTCCCGCGGCATTTGGCGAGTGCCGTTT
>CAVZVX010000017.1:0-8247 GCA_963778775.1 uncultured Spirochaetota bacterium
GACGCATCCGCTAATGACTATACGGAACCAATAATCTGACCAACTCGGCGTCGCCGAGCGTGCAGGAGGCCTGCAATGGGTCGAATCGTCGTAATGAACCATGTGACGCTCGACGGCGTGATGCAGGGACCTGGCCGCGCAGACGAGGACACCCGAGGCGGCTTCACGCAGGGCGGCTGGGGCAACCGGTCCGCAACGCCCGACGACGCCGCGGGCAAGGCAATGGGCGAGAGGATGGCGGCCGGGGCGGCATGGCAGGATGGCTGTTCGGGCGGCGGACCTACGAGCAGCTGCTGGCCTCCTGGAACGCCAGGGGCGGCCCGTCAAGGACGCGCTCAACGACACGCCCAAGTACGTCGCGTCGACCACTCTCAGGAACCCCTGCCGTGGCCCAACTCGACGCTGCTGCGCGGCGATATCGTCGAGGCCCTGCGCGCCCTCAAGGCGCAATCCGGCGGCGTTCTGGCGATCATGGGCAGCGGCGTGCTGATCGGCTCGCTGATGGCTGCGAACCTGATCGACGAGTACTTGCTGATGATCCACCCGCTCGTGCTCGGCACCGGACGACGGCTGTTCCCTGGGGGCGTAAACCTGTCGCTGCGGCTTACCGGCAGTATCGCAACGACCACCGGCGTAGTGATCGCCACCTACGAGCCGGTTAGCGACTCCACGGAGGATTGAGCGCACGCGCATAACCGTGATCTCGCTTCATTTCAGTCATAATGTCAAATAATATTGACAGTAATGTTTTTTGAGCCAATAATTTAAGACATTATGCCAGGCAAATCTACAATACTTCTGCCCCCGGCCCAAAGGATCCTGCGCGCTCTCGGGGAGAACCTTCGCCTTGCCCGGCTCCGACGGGATCTCAGCTCGGAAATGGTGGCCGAAAGGGCCGGCATCAGCAGAGCCACGCTCAGCGCCATCGAGGGCGGATCGGGTTCCGTGTCTATGGGCGCTTGGGTGCAGGTACTCTTCGTTCTCGGGCTCGAGAACGACCTGAGCGTCGTTGCCCGCGACGACGCGCTCGGCCGAGTTCTCCAGGACGCGAAGCTCCCCTCGCGCATGCGTGCGCGCAAGGCAAAGCCGAAGGATAAGCCGTGACCGACCGGGAGCGCGTGATCGAGGTCTTCGCCGATTGGGTCGATTTGACCGTCCCGAATACGGTGGAGGACTCTCCCTCGCGATCGACGAGAACGACAACGTTCTCGATTTCGGGCTCGCTCTCGCCGTTGCGCGCTACTTCAGGGTTCCAAGGCTCGAGGCTGAAACAACCATCGACACCATCCTCGCGGTCGTATCCACATGGACCGATAGGGCAAAAACGCTAGACATCAATGAACGACCTCGCAGCGAGCTGCGAGGTATCGTTCGTACGGTAAGGAATGGATTGTATGAGGGATCGAATACCGGCTCCTGCATTGCGGATGCGCAGCGAGCTGCGCGGTATTCGACCCTCCTCCGAATAAAGCAGAGCAGTCGAGCATGGCACATGCTTTTAAAAGGCGATAATCCATCAATCCTTTCGGTGTAGAGCCTCGCGGACTGCCTCGAGACCGGTGCGCAGCCGCATTCCTCGATGGGCCGGCATCGGGCCATCCGGGTTCAGTACCGTCGAGGGGCTTGAAGGCTGGGTCGTCAAACAACGAAGTCGGCGGCGAGCCTGAACTTCCCTGGAGTCATGCCCGTCCATTTCTTGAAGGCCTTGCGGAAGACGCTGACGTCGGAGAAGCCGAGGAGGCAGGTGATATCCTCGACGCTCAGGCCAGAGCGCAGGTAATCGCGGGCCAGGGACTCGCGCGCCTTGCGGAGGAGGGAACCGAAGTCGGTCCCCTCCTCCGCAAGCTCGGCCTGGAAAGAGCGGAGACTAAGGCCCAAATCGCGAGCTATCGCGCGCGCGGAGAGGCTCGGGTCGTCCAGGCGTTCGAGCATGAGCCGAATGGCGCGTTCGCTGGTGAGGCACAAAGGCGGGAGGCGTGCGAGGTTCTCCTCTGCCCAGGCCTCGAAGCGCGCGGCGGACTCGGGATCGGGGTCGAGAAGGGGCACCGAGACCATGGAGAGGGGGATATCCATTCCGGGGTTCTTCGATCCGAACTGGACGGGACAGCGGAAGACGCGGAGGTACTCGCTCTCGTCGAGCGGCTGCTCGCCGGGGAGCCGCACGATAAGGGGGTCGAGGTCGCGGCCGGTCAGTCTGCGGGCCATGCAGATGGATGAGGAGAGGGTCGCCTCAAAGCAGTGGCGCGACATTGGCGGAGCCCAGCGCGGGACCCGCAGCCGCATCCGGATGGCGCCGGGGACGATCCAACCCTTCGCACTAATGAGATTGCCGACGATGCGGGCGTAGCGGCCGCCCTTCACGAAGACTTCGCCCAAGGTCGCGCAACGCGATATGTAGTATCCGGCCACGGACCAGTTGCCGGGCTCGAAGTATTCGCCCATATGGAGGCCAAGGCAATCGTCACACGAGATTCGCGCCGCCTCGTCTTCGATGTCGAGGTAGGTCTCGATCGCGATCCGGCCGTCGGGGTCGTCGAGGACGCCCGGCTCGGCGCCGACGGCTCGCAGGACCTCGCCGAAGTCCAGCCCGAGGTGTTCCAGATAGTTCCGGAGCTGGCCGAGGATGCCGACCGTGATGTCGATGCCGCAGCGTTCGGTGCGCATGTCTGCGATAGTACTACGGGAGGATTATCTTTGCACGGAATGTCATTTTTCAAGGCCTGCCTGTGATGCTATTCTTCGCCACGACTGAATGAGGAGGTGCGACATGAGATTCAACCCCGTGAGCGGCCTGATCAGCCTCGTCGTCGGCTGGTTTCTGATGGCCTTTCTGCAGGCAGCGGTCCGCTGTGTTCTCGCCGGCGACCTTGCGGGCCTCGGTCGCCGCTTCACGGACATCGGCCTCTTCCGCAGCCCCGGCGGTGTCGTCGTGAATATTGTCGCCATCGTCGTGGTCGGTGCCATCGGTACCGCGATCTAGTTCGTGCGACGGCATTGAGTCCTTCAATCCAGTGAGGAGAACTTACGTTATGGAACAAATCGATGTAGATCGGCAATCCAGCTTTCAAAAAGTTGGCGCGATTTCCGCAGTTATCATACTTCTTGTATTCGCGTCTGAACTTATCATAGTTGCAATACACGGGCTTCCTCCAGTGCTCGGAAGCGCGGAAGATTGGCTCAAAGCGCTGCAACGCGATCGCATGCTGGGATTGGCTCAGACTTTCGGGCTTGATATCGTCGCCGTAACCTTCCACGTTCCATTATATGTGGCCCTAATTTTTTGCCTTAGGTCGTATCAAAAAGGGTATCCGACTCTTATCCTTTCGGCTGTATTCGCTTTCATCGGAATGGCCGTTTACTTTTCATCAAATGCCACGTTCTCGATGCTGTACCTCAGCGATCGGTTATCGGCCGCGACGAATGACGTACAGAAAGCAAGCGTCATCGAATCGGCGAAGACGGCTTTGGCGGTTTATTGGAATGGGACGGGCGGTGATGTTGCGACGAACTTTGCTGGCATCGCTGGAATACTTGTCTCTATAGTGATGTTTCGAAGCAAGATATTCTCGCCCGCGCCGACCATAGCGGGCATCGTGGGGAACGCGCTAGAACTCGGCCCACCCGCGACGCCTATGCCGCCGATATACTTGAAGATTGATCCCATCGCGGTCGCCATTGGCGGATTGCTTTTGCTCGTTTGGTACGCGGCAATCGGCGTGAAACTCTGGAAGGGACCGAAGGCAGCTTCATAAGCGAAAGAGCCGACCCGGCTATCCGGTCCAGAGCAGGGACGAGAGGGAAATCGGGACGATGCGCGGGTCGAGGATGCGGACATCGTCCTCGAGGGTCACTAAAATTCCGAAGGGAGCGTTGTAGACCGACTTCTCCAGGAAGGAACGAAGTCCTCGGGTATCTTCCATCGGATCGATGCGCTTCCGAGAGCGGATGAATGCTGTCATTCCCCAATATCAGGCCTCCATCGGCGGCTTCGGGCACCGAAGCCGCCGCCGTAAATATATAGATATCAAATCGACGGCGTCAGGTCCGCGGCCTTCGCTCAGCGGCCGCCGCCGAGCTGGCCGCAAGCTGCCATGATGGAGCGGCCCCTCGTGGCGCGGCGCCGGGTCCGCAGCCCCGAGGCGAGGAGGCGGGCCGTGAAGGCCTCGATCTCGTCCTCGCCGGGGGCGCGACCGATCGGCCTCGATCCGGGATTGTAGGGTATGAGGTTGACGAGGACGCGCCCGAGGCATTCGCAGAAGGCTGCCAGGCGCTCGACGTCGGCAGGCGAGTCGTTGAGGCCCGGGACGAGGCAATAGTTGAGGCCCAGGACGAAGTTCCGGCGCTTGGGGTAGTCGCGAAGGGCCTCGGCGAGCTCTGCCAATGGCCAGCGCCGATCGATGGGCATGATGCGGGAGCGCAGCTCGTCGGATGCCGCATTGAGGCTGACCGAGAGGTTGATGCGCTTCCAGGGACGGCCGGCGAGAAGGCGCAGGCCCTCGACGTGGCCCGCCGTGCAGATCGTGATCCGGTCCTGCGCGAAGGCGAAGGCGGAGCGGTCCAAGAGGACTTCGATGGCCGCGAAGACTTCCTCGGCGTTGTCCAGCGGCTCGCCCATGCCCATGAACACGATATTGTGGAAGCGCCACCCGAGCCTGAGTCGCGCCGTCAGCACCTGCGCGATTATCTCGCCGGCGCCGAGAGACCTGACGAGCCCCTGGCCTCCGGTCTCGCAAAACGCGCAGCCCATTCGGCAGCCGACCTGCGAGGAGACGCAGAGTGTCGCCCTCCCCTCGTCCGGGCCGCGGACGGCCATCGGGATGCGCACGCACTCGACCGCGAGGCCATCCTCGAGGCGGAATAGGACCTTGGCCGTCGCTCCGAACTCGCCGGCCTCCTCGACGACGCGCTCGGGCGAGAGGGTCGAGACGCGGAAGGCCTCGAGCCAGGCCGAAGACTTGGCCGCCCCCAGGCCGAGGGTCGCGGGATCGAGATGGCCTGTCTTGAATACGGAGGCGTAGACCATGCCAGCCGAAGCCGCGGCTCCGGGTATGACCCGCGCCGCCTCCTCCTCGAGGCCGGCCCTCGTGAGCGAGAGCAGGTCGGTTTTTTTGCGCGGCGACCCAGGGTTCAAGCGCGGCACGAGCTTCCCATCCTCGCCTCCCTCAACAGCGCGCGAGAGGCAGCACCAGGCTCGCGAGCATGCGGGCGTGACTCTCGGTATCCCGCTCGTCGCCATTGTTGAGCCAGTCGAGGAGGGCGCCGAAGCAGGCGTAGGTGATGAAGACCGCCAGGCGCTTCGCGTCGACGCCGCTCGAAGGCGCGGCCGCGAGCCGCGTGGCGCTGCGCATCATCTCGATCCACTGCAGGATGCGCCGCTCGAGGGTCTTGGTGAAGAGGGCGTAGAAGGCCGGGAAGCGGCCGTTCTCGAGTATGGCGACATAGAATCTCCGGTGCTCCATGTAGTGCCTCTCGACGTCGGCCACGAAGAGGGGCAGATCCTTCTCCGAGGGCGGAGCGGCTTCGAGGCCCTCGATGTACTCCTCGAGCCAGCCGAGCATGCAGTCCCGCAGGAGCTCGTACTTGTCCTCGTAATACTTATAGAAGGTCGCCCGGTTCTTCTCGGCCCGCTGGGCGATCATGGCGATGCTCACCGACTCGAAGTCGTGCTCGGGCACGAGCTCCATGAAGGCATTCTGCAGGCCGACCCTGGTCTTGCGCGACCTCGGGTCTTCGGACTTCGGCGACACTGAGCTCATGATTGTTGTATTAACGACAATCGCCCCTGATTTGTCAAGCAACTGGGAAAAACCCCTGGTATATATTCGGCTTGTCGATTCCCGAGCAGGTACAGAGGAGAATCGAGGAGCGTATCATGAAGCGTTTTCTGACGGGCATAATGCTTGCCGTCTCGGCCATCGGACTCTTCGCCGATCCCCGAGCGGACGAGATCATCAAGGCGACCCTGGACAAAAAGAGTCCGTCGGACATGGTCTCGAGCGCGACCATGACGATCACCGACCGCGGCGGCGTCGTCAAGGTCAGGAAGCTGAGGCAGGTCACGAAGGAGACGGCCGAGGGCACGAAGTCCTTCGCCGAGTTCCTCCAGCCGGCGGACGTCAACGGGACGAAGTTCCTGACCGTCTCCCGCAAGGGCGCGGATTCGGACCAGAGGATCTATCTGCCGGCGCTCAAGAAGGTGAGGAAGATCGCCAGCTCCGCGAAGGACGGGGAGTTCCTCGGCTCCGACCTCTGCTACTTCGACATGGAGAAGCGCTACTTCGAGGACGGGACCTACAAGCTCCTGGCCGAGGGCGAGACCCTGGACGATCCCGCCTTCGCGGGCAAGAAGTTCGCCAAGATCGAGTCCGTCTTCAAGGATCCCAATGCCCCCTACTCCAAGACCGTCTCGTGGATCGACACCGACGGCTACACTCCGTACAAGACCGACTGCTACGACAAGAAGGACGGCGCCCTGCTCAAGACCATTACCATAGACGAGGTCGCGAGCATCAAGGGCTACAGCATCATGACGAAGTCCACCATCGTCAATTACAAGAAAGGCTCCACGACGGTCATGACCCTCGCGAACGTCGCGGTGGACACGGGCGTCAAGGACTCCGAGGTCAGCGTGAAGAAGCTGGAGCAATGAGCTGCCGACGGACGACTCTCGCGCGGTTCGCCGCCGCGCTGCTCCTCTCCGCGGCCGCGGTCGGCGGCCTCGCCGCCCAGGACGCCGATGCGGGCAAGGGCGACGCCTCGCAGCTCTCCCTCGGGCTCTCCGGCGATCACGAGTTCCGCCTCGCCCTACCCGCGGGGAGCGACTCTTGGGCGACGGGCTACGACGGGACGATGAAGTATCCCGAGCTCGTGAGCGACCTGGGGATCAAGGCGAGCCAGGGGCCGGTCTCCGTGGTCTGTTCGTGGGAGATCACGAGCTCCTCCCAGGGCGGGCCGGCGAACCTGGAGAGCTACTCCCTCCAGGACCTCGAGTCCTACATCTCCTGGAGCCCCGAGAGCTTCCGCCTCGGCTTCGGCTACCAGATTTTCTCCTGGGGCGTGTCCGACGGGCGCAACCCCACGGACAACATCAACCCCGTGGACTACACCAACCTGGAGGGCGACAAGGTACGCAAGCTGCCCGTCCTCGCCCTCGCGGCCTCCTGGTATCCGAGCGACATCTGGTCGGTCGACGCGGTCTTCGTGCCCCACCCGACGGACAGCCTCTTCCCGCTGGACTATGCCTCCGCGATCCGGACCGGCTTCGAGGGTCAGGGCCTGCCGATCGGCGTGTCCACCTCGTCGATCGCCGACGCTCCCGAGGATTTCGTCGCGGGAGGCAAGCTGAACTACCGCAGCGCGGGCCTCGACCTGTCGGCGAGCTACCTCTACGACTTCGACCGGATGTACACGCCGGTGATCGGCAACAATCTCAGCGTGACGCTGGAGCGCAGGCGCGTCCAGCGCCTCGGGGCCGACGCGAAAACCACGCTGGGCCGCTTCGGCCTCTGGGCCGAGGCCTGCTACACGCTGACGGGCAACGGCGACGCCTCCGATTACAGCGAACGGCTCTCGAGCCTCGACTACACGCTCGGCCTCGATTTCAGCTACGGCCCGGGCGACGACTACTATCTCAATCTCCAGTACACGGGCACGGTCATCCCCGGCTACGACAGCTCGGCCGACACCTTCTCTCCGTATTCCCAGACGGCGAGCTACCTCGAGAAGTCGATGCTCTACTATCTCGCCGGCGTCGAGGGCGGCGTCACCCAGGGGATCACCTGGGACGCGCGCTGGACATTGGCCGACGGCGCCGTCACGCCGACCCTCGTCGGCTCCTACTCGCTGCCCTTCGATTACGACGGCTCGAGCGCGACCCGCTACGGCAGCCTTCTCCGAAGCCCGCGCTGGACTTCATGCCGATCGACTCCTTCCACGTGACGATCGAGGCCATCCTCGCCTACTCCTGGGTCAAGTCCCCCGGGCAGGGCCTAGCCTCGACACGACGGACGCCTCGGTCGGAGTCTACACTCCGCAGAATCAGGTCTTCCTCGGCTGTCCTACAAGTGGGATTACGACAAGTAAGGGGAAACAGCATGTTAGAAGAGTTCCTCCAGCGCAGCGCCGGAGCCTACCGTCGGCCCTGGCCTATCCTGGTCGCCGCGGCGATCGTCACCGCGGTATTGGCGGGGGGCATTCCGAGGCTCACCGTCGACAACGACATCAAGTCGATGCTGCCGAAGACCGACA
>CAVZVX010000018.1:0-12368 GCA_963778775.1 uncultured Spirochaetota bacterium
CGACGAGGAGTTTGACAGGCAATGATAAGGCGGAATTACTATTTCCCCTTTATGGCGTGGTGAACTCCCCCGTAACCTACACCTCACGTCTTTTCTGTCTGTCTCCCTTTCCCGATCGTGTTCAGGACGATGACGCCGGCGATAGTGATCGCCCCGCCCGCCAATGCCACCATCGTCGGCATCTCGCCCAGCAATAGCAATGCGATCACCAGCGATAGGACGGGTTGAAGGTTGAGACTGCTCGTGACCCGCGACACATTTACCTTGGAGAGCGCATAGGCCCATAGCACGTAGCCGGTGGCTGCCGGGAATATTCCGAGCTAGACGACCGCAAGAGTCGCGTTGAGCGACGCAGTATGCACCTGGCGTACCAGCCCGGGAAGGAAAACCAACATGCAAAGCGTGCCTGTCCAGATGGTGTAGGTGGTGAGCTGTAGGCCCGAGAAGCGCGAGTAAAAAGGCTTTTGGAGAACGAAATAAATACTCTCGCCGATCGCCGCGCACACGATGAACAGCGCCGCGGGTTCTAGTTTAAAGCCCGCCCCCGAGCCGAGAGACGTCAGGGCCACTCCGCAGAAAGAGATGAGCACTCCCATCCAGCCCAGGAAAGTCAGTCGCTCTTTCAGGAAGACAAAGGCTATAAGCGTGGAGAATACCGGGACGGAAGAGATGATGAAACTCGCGGATCCGGCCGGAACGACGACTTCGCCCGAGTTGAGGCCCACATGGTAGATGAAGAAACCGAGAAAGCCCATGAGGAGCATCATCGGAAGGTCCCGGACGCGGGGGAGAGGCTGGCGGGTGAGCAGAGAATAGACGAACAGCGCGACCGAGGCTATGGCAGAATCGAAATAGGGCGAGCTGGCCGGGTCCGAAGCCTTTCAGGCCCACCCGGATGGCTGCGAATGCCGAGGACCAAAGGATAAGAGAAACGACGATGGCGATGACGACTCTCATAGAGTCCCTTGATTCCATCCTTATAGGTGATTTGCCGGATGACTCGTGACTCGTGCTGGTCATAGGAAGAATTGTAGCAAAGGATGAGGGGAGTGGAAATTGGGGAGAAGAGGGGGCGGTCATGCGAAGGGAAGGCCGGAGCGAAAGGATGAGACTGCATTTGACGAGGATGCGATCGGGAGCGGCGCGGGAACTTGCAACCGAGCGGGACGGCCGGCGGGACGCCGGTGGGCCGGCCCGCCGCCTGTCGGCTACCGCTCCCGTCGGCCGCGATTACTTTGGCTCTCCATATCGATCATGTAGCTCCAGGTTCAGAGCGAGGACGTTCACGAGCTTCTCGCCCGCGAGGCCCCCGAGGGGCGCCTTCGTCGTCCTTCGCGAGCATCGCCTCGATCTCGGTCCTGACTTCGGCCGGGGTGCGCTTCAGGTCGTCGGCCCACGTAGCCGAGACGCGGCCCAGCTGGTACTCGGCGTTCTGCAGGGTGATGTCCGGGTCGAGGCCCGAGGCCGAGGTCGTCACGTAGTCGCCCGGCACGTCCTCAAGGGCGACGTCCGGGTGGTCCTGTCGCCACATGTCGAAGAAGTTCGATTGGATATCCGACCCCGTGGTCACGGGCTTGACCGTAGCGACGCTCTGGCCCTTCGCGTCCGTGCCGGTCACCGTCGAGGGGAAGGTGCCGGGATGCTCGGCCGAGAAGCTCTGGAAGAAGACTATCGCCAGGTCGGCGGCCTGGGGCTTGGGCGTTCCGGGATTATCCTTGATGAACTGCGCGACGACGCTTGGGTGGGCCTTGGCCCACTCGTCCACGTAGGGTCCGTGGCTCGGGTCCGCGCTTATCCAGGCTTGGGCGACCGAGTTATGCAGGGTAGCCCACTGGGCGACTATATGGGGATTGTCCAGGTAGACGTCCTTCTGGAACCAGGCCTCGATATCGGGGCCTACGGCCTGGCCCGCCTTGGCCCCGCCGCGATAGGTCGCGATCGGGCCCAGCATCTGGGCCACGCGGTTCCGAAGGGCGTAGTTGGAGGGCGCCAGGGCCGACGAGGAGGAGGCCGAGGCGTCGTAGCCCGCGCCCGCCGCGGAGGGGCGCGGCCAGAAGTATTCGTCCTTGGTGAAGGGCTGGGCGATCAGCTTCGAGCCCAGGACCTTCCCATCCTTTCCCTTAAGGAGGCTTCCGTTGGCCTGGAAGGGAAAGATTATCTGTCCGGTCGCGAGGAGCGTCGCCGGATATATGATGCAGCAGATGCCGACGGCGAAGGCCAGCAGCAGAAGGCTCTTCGAAAGGTAGCGCGACATTTCCATATCCTCCTTAGCCCACCAGGTGCAGGGCGGTCATGATCAGGTCGATCAGCTTGATCCCGATGAAGGGCAGGATGATTCCGCCGAGGCCCCAGATGAGGAGGTTGCGGCGGAGGAGGGCCTCGGCGCCGCTCACGCGGTACTTGACGCCCTTCAAGGCGACCGGGATCAGGGCCGGGATGATGAGTGCGTTGAAGATGACCGCCGAGAGGATGGCCGAGGTCGGCGAATGCAGGTTCATCACGTCCACGGCCTTGAGCCAGGGCAGGGTGCCCGCGAACATTGCAGGGACGATCGCGAAATACTTTGCCACGTCATTGGCGATCGAGAAGGTGGTCAGGGCTCCCCTCGTGATGAGGAGCTGCTTGCCGATCTCCACGACTTCGATGAGCTTGGTAGGGTCCGAGTCGAGGTCCACCATGTTGGCCGCTTCCTTCGCGGCCTGGGTGCCGGCGTTCATCGCGAGGGCGACGTCCGCCTGCGCGAGGGCCGGCGCGTCGTTCGTACCGTCTCCCATCATCGCGACCAGCTTGCCCTCTGCCTGCTCCTTGCGGATATAGTCGAGCTTCATCTCGGGAGTCGCCTGGGCGAGGAAATCGTCGACGCCCGCCTGAGCGGCGATCGTCCGGGCGGTCAGGGGATTGTCGCCCGTGATCATGACGGTCCTGAGACCCATCTTCCTGAGGCGGGAGAAGCGTTCCTTCATGTTCGGCTTGAGGATGTCCTCGAGGGCGATGACCCCCGCGACCTCGCGGCCCTCGGCGACGACCAGCGGGGTAGCCCCCTTGACCGCGACGTTGTTCACGACCGTCTGGAGCTGAGAAGACACGGCGCCACCGTGGCTCTCGACGAAGCGCGTAATCGCGTCGATGGCCCCTTTGCGGATCTGGCGGCCATCGGGGAGGTCGACGCCGCTCATGCGCGTCTGGGCGCTGAAGGGCACTATGTCGGCGTCATCCGTGATGCCCAGCGGAGCGTCGTCGAAGGTTCTTCCCAATTTCACTATGCTCTTGCCCTCGGGCGTCTCGTCGGAGGCCGACGCGTAGCCGGCCAGCCGGGCGAGCTCCTTCACCGAATACTTCCCGATCGGCAGGAAGGTCGTTGCGTGCCGGGATCCGACGGTGATCGTTCCCGTCTTGTCGAGGAGGACGACGTCGATGTCGCCGGCGAGCTCCACGGCCTTCCCGCTCTTGGCCAGGATGTTGGCCTGGAGCGATCGGTCCATGCCCGCTATGCCGATCGCCGCGAGGAGGGCGCCGATCGTCGTGGGAATGAGGCAGACGATGAGGGCGATGAGAGTCGGGACGTCGGTCCCGAGACTCTGTACGGACTGAACTCCGAGGTAGCTCGCCATGTATATCTCGGCGTTCCGCGCCATCGGCCACAGGGCGACGACTACGATGAGGAAGATGAGGGTCAGGCCGGAGAGGACCAGGGCCAGCGCAATCTCGTTGGGGCTGCGCGCCCTGATCGCGCCCTCGACCAGGGCGATCATCTTGTCCAGGAAGGATTCCCCGCGGCCCGAAGTGATCTCGACCGTTATATGGTCCGAGAGCACGAAGGTGCCGCCGGTCACGCCCGAGCGGTCTCCTCCCGCCTCTCGGATTACCGGTGCCGATTCCCCGGTGATCGCCGATTCGTCGACCGAGGCGACTCCTTCTATTACCTCGCCGTCGCCGGGGATTATCTGCCCGGCCGACACGGACACGCGGTCGCCGGGCTTCAGGTCGTTGGAGGAGACCTCTTCGAGGGTGCCGGTCCTCGTGAGCCGATAGGCAAGGGTATCGTGCCGTGCCCGCTTCAGGGAGTCGGCTTGCGCCTTGCCTCGAGCCTCGGCGAAGGCGGTCGCGAAATTGGCGAAGAGGACGGTGAGGAAGAGCCAGGCGTCGAGGGCGATGAAGTAGCCGATCGGCACGCCGCTCGTCAGCTTTCCCGTGGCGAACTCGATAATGTACAGGAGCGTCAGAATGGTGCCGATCTCGACGACGAACATCACGGGGTTCTTCCACTGGATGTCCGGGCGCAGCATCACGAAGGATCGCTTGAAGGCGGTCCAGGCCGTCGGGCCGTCGAAGAGGGTCTTGGCCTTCTTCCGGCGTAGCGACTGCGTAATCTCGATAGTCGAAGCGATATTGTTCATTTCCATACTTCCTTTTTCTCCTTGCGAGGCGATCAGCCGCCGAAGGGTATCGGCCCCAGATGCTCAGCCAGCGGTCCGAGGGCCGCGACCGGCAGGAAGAGGAGGGCTCCGATGATGAGGACGACCCCGAGCAGGAGGAGGGCGAAGGTCTTGGTATCGTCCCTGAGGGTTCCGAGTCCGGCGGGAATGGTCTTCTTGGCGCCCAGGTAGGCGGCCATGGCGACCATCGCGATGATGGGCAGGAATCGGCTGATGGCCATCACTATGGCCGTCCCGATGTCCCATACCACCGCTTCGGGGGCAGGGCTCGGGTTGTTGTAGAAGCCGTAGGTGACCCCGAGGCCGTCGAAGGCCGAGCCGTTGTTCGCGGAGGCCGAGGAGAATTGGTAGACGATCTGCGACAGGCCGTGGGGCCCGGCATTGCTTACCGCCTTCATGCCCCAGTCCATGGCGGCGTAGATCCCGCTCGGGGCGAGGATCATCAATGGATGGATGAGGAGGGCTATTACGGCGAGCTTTACCTCGCGGGCGCCGATCTTCTTGCCCAGGTACTCGGGAGTCCTTCCGACCATCATGCCAGCGATGAAAATCCCTATGACGATGAACATCAGCATGTTGATCATGCCGACGCCCTTGCCGCCGAAGATGCAGTTGAGCCACATTCCGACCATGGGCGAGATCCCGGCCAGGGGATTGAGGCTATCCGTCTCGGCGTTCACCGCGCCGCAGGTGACGTCGGTGGTCAGGGCGGCGAAGACCGGTCCGGCCGAGGTTCCGAACCTCAGGTCCTTTCCCTCGAGGTTCCCAAGGTGCTGGTCGACGGGCAGGCCCGCGACGGCAGGTATCGCCAGCGCGACCTTGCCCCCCGGCGCGCCCACGCTCGGGATGTCGTAACTGCGGCCTTCGGCATGGCTGGTCAATCCGGGGTTGGGCTTAAGGGTATCGAAGCCCACCGCCCACACGATGGCTCCGACCATGAGGGTCAGCATGACCGAGAAAATGGCGACGGCGTGCTTCATGCGCTTGAGCATGCGCCCGAACATAAGGACCAGTGCGAAGGGGAAGATCATCATCTCGAGAGTGTTGAAGAAATTGGATAGCGACGTCGGGTTCTCGAAGGGGTGGGCGGAGTTCATGCCGTAGAAGCCGCCTCCGTTGGTCCCGAGCATCTTCATCGACTCGAAGGCTGCTACGGGCCCTACGATGATGTTCTGCCGGATGGCCGCGCCCTTGTCCGTCAGCCCCATCGAGCCCGGCTCGAGCGTGGTCGCCAGGTGGGCGCTCTGCAGGGTCATCGGGCTGCCCTGCCAGATGAAGATCACGGCGAAGACGAAGGCGATGGGGAGGAACATGTAGACGACGACCCGCCACATGTCCAAGAAGAAGTTGCCGACGGAAGGATCGCTGCGGAAGGCTCGGATTATGGCGGTAAGGGAACAGAGCCCGATCGCCGCCGAGAGGAAGAGGTTCGAGTAGCCGAAGAATATCTGGCTGAAGTTGGAGAGGTGCTGGTCGCCCGAGTAGTGCTGCAGATCGGTATTCGTGCTGAAGGAAATGACGCTGTGGAGTATCGTACTCGGGGCCAGGATGGTCTTGTGGTCGGGATTCAGGGGCATCCACCGCTGCAGGGACAGGACCAGAAAGCCGAAGGCGAAAAGCACGGCGTTGAAGACGAGCAGCGAGACCAGATACTGTTTCCAGTTCTGCTCGCCGCTGTCCAAGCGCTGCTCGAACCATCGGAACACCGGAAGGGGTCGGTACTTGCCGTCCATGACCCACGCGATATAGCGGCTCAAGGGGATGGCGATCGCGATCGCGACGACGAGAAGCGCGAAGGGAAGGAACCACGTTTGAACGAACATTGCGTTTTCTCCTTTAGAAGCGCTCGGGCCTGATCAGCGCCGCGACCAGGTAGACGAAGAGCAAGAGCGCCACGATGGCAGTCACATAGATCATGGTTAGTAGGCCTCCTTGACCCGGGTCATATCTTCTCGCATGCCTTGACGAACCATAGGCAGATCGCGAACAACGCGAGCCCGACGAGGAACATTCCGGGGATCCATACCAGCAGATTCATCTGCGCCTCCTTGCTTTCACTGGCCGCTTCTCGGGAAGATAATAATCAACGAGAGTGTTAATTGGGTGTAAGGTATTCAAGCGGGGTAGTTAATAGCCGATTAATGTGCCGATATCGAACCCGCGATGGAAGATCTCGCGGGGCCGGACGAAGGAAAGAAGTCATGGACGGAATTAATCATTCCTTAACCGGGACGGCCTGAAGCTTAACGCCTCGAGAACATCCGCCGGGATCGCCGCGGGACAAGAGGCTCCTCGGCCCAAGCCTGGTAGGGGGGGACTACGATATCCGCGTCGCGGCGCCGGGCCGCGAAGGCCTGCGCTCCATACGCTCGGTCAGACCCGACATTCTCCTTCTCGAGCTCAAGTACTCCGATTCCGAGGGTGCAGGGCTGCTCGTCGATATCAGGGCCCGATCTTCCATTCTCTTCGACGCGGAGGAACTGCTCGCGCGGATGAACGCCGTGCTGCGCCGCCCTAGGCCGAGAGAGACGCGTCGCTGCCGGAAACCCTCATCACGGAGCCGGGGGTAGGATACATCCTCTCGGGTCGACGAGCTCGCCGGGAGAATTCGGCCGCCTACCAGCTCAGGATCGCCCCTCCGTAGGTGAGGCCCGCCCCGAAGCCGAGCAGCATCAAGAGGTCGCCTCGCTTCAGGAGGCCCTTCTCGTTCATCTCGTTGAGGGCTATCGGGATGCTCGCCGAGGAGGTGTTGGCGTATTCCTCGATATTCATGTAGAAATGCTCCTCGGGGGTGCCGAGCCTTTTCGCGGCCGCCTGGATGATCCTGGCGTTGGCCTGGTGCGGGATGATCCAGGCGATCTCCTCGAGCTTCCTCCCGCAGATCGCCAGCAGGCGGGTGACGATGCTCGGGATCGTCTTGACCGCGAAATTGTAGACGTTGCGGCCGTTCATTTCGAGGAGGGGGACGATGGGAAGGGCCGGGTGGAAGGTCTTCGCGCGCTCTGATTGGACGAGGCGAAGGTCTCCCGCTCCGGTTCCGTCCGCGCCGAGGACGCTGGCGAAGAAGCGGCTGCCTTCTTCCTCCGTGCGCGTCAGGATCGCCGCTCCCGCGCCGTCGCCCAAAAGGACGCAGGTCGAGCGGTCTTCCCAGTTGGTGATTCTCGAGAGGGTCTCCGCGCCGATGACGAGAGCGTGCTTCTTGCGGTTGGCCTCGAGGAGGCTGGACGCGACGTTGAGGGCATAGATGAAGCCGGTGCAACCGGCCGTCAGGTCGAAGGCGGGGCAGCCAAGCGCCCCCAGCTTCTCCTGCACGATGCAGGCCGTGGACGGAAAGCCGAAATAGTCCGGCGTGGCGGTCGCGATCACGATGAAATCGAGATCGCCTGGGGCGATGCCGGCCTTGGCCAGGGCGCTCCGCGCCGCCGTTGCCGCCAGGTCGCTCGTAAGCGTGCCGTCGGCCGCGATGTGCCGGGAGCCTATGCCGGTGTGGGAGCGGATCCACTCGTCGGTCGTATCCACCATCTGGGCCAATTCGGCATTGGAGACGCGACGTTCCGGCACCTCGACGCCTACGGATTGAATATAGACGGACATTCTTACTCCTCTCGCGATAACGACCGCGCCCGACGCGATCCTTGTATAGATCGAGGAGCTGGGGTTTAGGTTGCGGTTAACGAGAGGAAAGCGTCGCTTCGTCCCGGACTTCGAACTCCAGCCCGTCCCAGGATGGACGGGCGCCCACGTCGGAGCCGACGTTCGCGCAGTACTCTTCGAGCTCGGCATGGCTGGACTCGTGGTTCATGTGGGTGAGCCAGGTCCGCCTGGCGCCGATTCGCCTCGCGGCCTCCATCCCCTGGTCGAGGCTGAAGTGGGTCGCGTGCGGCTCGCGGCGGAGGCCGTTGATGACGAGGTCTTCGACCCCCTCGAGGAGGGAGAGGGAGTCGTCCGGCAGCTCCGAGCAGTCGGTGATATAGGCGAAGGCGCCGATCCTCCAACCGAGTATGGGCAGGGCGCCGTGAAGGATCGGCACGGGGACGAGACGCATCCCGCCGACCTTCACCGGACCCTCGGCGAGTCTGAGCTCGATGCGAGGCTTGCCGCCCCCGGCCTGAGTATCGCGGAAGACGTAGGCGAAGCGCTCTTTCGTCTCGGCGATGGTTTCGGCGTTCCCGTAGACGGGAAGGACGCCGTCCTGCGTCAGGGGCCGCACGTCGTCGAGGCCGCCGATATGATCGGCGTGGGCGTGGGTGAGGAGGAGGGCATCGAGGCGCGTTATCCCCGCGCGCAGGGCCTGCAGACGGAACTCGGGGCCGGCATCCACGACGACCGAGGAATCGCCCGATCGGATAAGGATGGAGGCCCTGTACCGCCTATCGCGCGGGTCGCGCGAGGCGCAGACCGGGCAGGAGCAGCCGATGACGGGTACGCCGAAGCTGGTGCCCGAACCGAGAAAGACTATTCGCATGGGGGGAGTATCGCGTAAAGGCCGCGCGCGAGGCTATAGCGGCTTGGCCGCGTCCGGCAGCGGCGGCGGGTCGTAATCGGGGCCGACCTCCATCCGCTCGAGATGCACGAAGTCCTTGGGAGCGCGGGCCATTATCGCCTCGACGCTCGTCTCCGCGTCGCTCTCGAATACCGCTATCCTGAAATCGCCCGATTCCTCGAAATAGGGGGCGAGAACCGCGACGTGATAGTGGCGCGAGAGGCCGGCGAGGGCCCCACCCGCCTTGCGCGATAGGCTCGCCAGGTAGATGGAGCCGGGATGGCGCACCGCGAGGACGTAGAGCAGGGCCTTGAGTCCCCGCGTTTCGTAGCCGAGGTCGGGCTGATAGGCGGGATAGTCGAGGTAGGTCGAGCTTCCGTTCACCGCCGATCTCGAGCCGGAGGCCCCGGAATCGAGCGCTCCGCCGGGGGCCACGAGGGCGAAGGGAGATATCCGCACGTCCGCCTCGACGAGGCCGTGGTCCCGCGAAGGATAGCGCGCATCGAGGAGGGCCTTGGCGATGTTCCTGGTCCAGTCGAGGCCGAAGAAGGGGTCGAGGTCGGTCTCGTAGCGGGCGGCCGCGGGCGTGGCCCGCGCCTCGAGGCGTCTCGAGGCCAGGAGCTCCGGGTCGAGGAGGCGGCCGGTCAAGGGGCGGTAGAAGCCGTCGGCGACCCATGCGGCGAAGCCCGAGCAGTTGAGACCCGTCGGAGAGGCCTGGGGCATGCCCGTGGCGATGTAGACGGGCTTGCCTCGGGTGTCGAGGGCCCCGTCGTCGCCATAGCGGAGGGAGGGCAGGCGGCGCCTCGTCTCGGAGACGAAGGCGCGGACTTCACGGTACAGCCCCGGGCTCGGCGCGAAGAGCCCCCAATCGATCAGATCCTCCGTCCACGAGGCTATTTCGGCCATCGTGGAGGCGAAGGCGCGCTCGAAGGGGACCGGCAAAGGCACGTTATGATCGAGCACTCCTCCGTAGGCGACCAGGTCGAGCTTGCAGCGATCTCCGTCGGGATATATGCGTACGAAGGTTCCGGGATCGCTACGCAGGAATACCTTCGCCTGGATCGGTACGCCGTCGGGAGAGGAGCGCTTGAGTATCCAGCTCCCGCGGGCATATAGCGGCGCCGCGCCCTTCGTTTCCAGGGTCGTGACCATGGCGTAGAAATAGCCTCCCGATCGCGCGACCGAGAGCCTGAAGGTGCCGTAATCGTTGCTCGCGATCGCGGGGCCGCGGCCCTGGAGCTCCTGCTCGGGGGCGGAAAAGAAGCTCGACCAAAAGGCCGACCGAATATCGGCGCTCTCGGGAAAGCCGTCGAAGGGGGTGGACCCCTCGGGCTGCGCGCCGACGTAGGCGCAGGCCAGGAGGAGAGTGGCGGCGATCGAGCGTCTTTTCATCCTGCTTCATTCTCGGCGGATGGGACTCGGCACTTCAGTCCCATGGGCGGCGCGCCGATACTCGAAAGCGACAACTAGCGTCGCACACTGGAGTCTCTTCATGGGTCCCTTCCGCTTTTCGCTGCATCCCATCCTTCTCGTCCTCATCGGAGCCGCGTCGGGGGCCTTGGCGCTCGGCGCATCGACGCTCGGCCCTCGGGTCGAAGGCCTTCCGGCTCGTGAGGTCGCGAAGCCGGCCGCCTACGCGGTGCCGGCATCGTACTCGAGGCCGACGACCCATGGATCGGCGGAGCCTCGCCCGAGCGGAGGTCGCTGCCGTTGGTTCCCGGCCCTATATCGGCCCGAAGAAGAACCGGATGCCGGGTCGAGGCGTCTCGATTTGCCTGCCGTTCCCGCCGGCGAGACCGCGAAGGCCGGCGACGCTGCCTTGATTCCCGCGCTCGCCAACAATCTGATCTTGGCTTTCTACGGCAAGCCCGATTCCCGGCGCATGGGCATCCTGGGAGAATACCCCAAGGAAGATCTAGCCAAGATCCTCGAGGCCTACGCGAAGCTCTACGAAGATCCAAACGGACGGGAAGGCGTCGTTCCGGCCTTCTATTTAATATACGGAACCTGCTGGCCGGGCGGCGAGATCGGCTATCTGAAGGATTCCGTCGTTCAGGACTATATAGAATTCGCCCGCCAACGGGGCTGGCTCGTATTCGTCGATCATCAGATCGGGAAGTACCCCGTCGCCGACGCCATGAAAAGGCTCCTCCCGTGGCTCAAATATCCCAACGTGCACATCGCGCTCGACCCGGAGTGGAGGACCGAATCCCCCATGAAGGTCATCGGCGCCGTGAGCGCCGACGAGATCAACGCCTCCGAGCAGACCATGAGCGACTATATGCGGGCCGAGGACATACCGGGCGAGAAGATGCTCATCATCCACCAATTCCAGGGAAGGATGATAGCGGACCGGGAGAAGGTGAGAGCCGATTACGACGGCGTCCTCCTCATTCACACGGCCGACGGATTCGGTCCGCCGGCCCTCAAGCGCTGGAGCTATTCGTCCAACGCCAAGGCTAGCAACATGCCCATCAAGGGCTTCAAGCTCTTCTTCAAGACGGACATAGAAGGCGCCGGCTATGACGATCCCCTCCTTCTCCCCGCGGAAGTCCTCGCCTTGGACCCGCCCCCGCGTCTCATCATATACCAGTAAAATCGACCGAGGAGTAGTCACCGAACCGGGTCGGAGTTATTTTAAGGATGTCCATTCTCGCTGGAACCAGTACCGAGGAGGGGAAAATGTCGAAGTGCCGAAAGACCGCCTACGCGATCGCACTTTTCGTTGCGATAGGGGCGGGGACCGCTTTCGCGTACGATCCGCCGGCCGGAGCCTCCCTCTTTCCCATCCTCGGCTCGGCCCAAGCCCTCGGCTACGGCTCCTCGGTCACGGCTCTCGACGCTCCTTGGGCCGACAGGGAGAATCCGGCCGCCTCGGCGGCCCAGCAGCGCGTCGTCCTGGACGCCGGCTTCACGGCCCTCAGCGATTTCGGAGCGGCCGCCGATGGCCGGTCGCAAGGCTTCGGAGGCGCCGGCTCGCTGGGCCTGTCCATTCCAAAACCCTACGCCGTCTGGAGCGCCTCGGGGGAATTCGTCAGTACCCCCTCCTCGATGACCTCCCTTCCCTTCGGTACGGTCGGAAGCCTCCGTGGAGGCATAGCCAAGGACCTCTATCCCGACTTCTTCGTCGGCAGTGCCCTCGACCTTACCCTGGGCGACAACGGCTGGGGCGCGGGCCTGGACCTCGGGGTCATGCAGCTGCTTGGGGATCGCGGCGTCCTCAAGGACCTGCGCTGGGGCGCCGTCCTTTCGGGCATCGGCAAGTCCTATAGCGACGCCATCGATCCCATCGCGCTATCGGGCGGCTTGCGGGCCGACATAGTGCGGACGAAAGACTGGAAGATAGGCCTCGGCGCGGACTTCTCCCTGCCGAGTTTCCAGGACCTGGGCTTCGGATTCTCCACGAGCATCTCTTATCGCGACATCGTCACCTTCCGTGCGAATTGGGA
>CAVZVX010000019.1:0-13810 GCA_963778775.1 uncultured Spirochaetota bacterium
GTTGGGCGGGATAGGCGCGGCGGAAATCCGAGAGGCCGAGAAGCTCGATGACTTCGCGGACCCGCCCGGCGCCCTCACGCTCCGCATTCCCCGATCCCAGGCCTAGGGCGACGTTTCCCTCTACCGTCAGCGAGCCCAGGAGGCGCGGCTCCTGGAATACGAAGCCGAGGACGCCGCCTCGCAGCGCAACTCGCCCCGAGTCGGGGGCTTCCAGGCCGGCTGCGATGCGCAGGAGGGTCGTCTTGCCCGAGCCGCTCGGACCCACGATGGTCGCGACCTCGCCCTCCCCGAGATCGAGGTCGACGCCGTCGACGGCCTTGATCTCGCGGTCGCCCGCGAGGAAGGTCTTGGCGACGCCTGCGAGGCTCAGGCGTGCCATTGCGACTCCAGGCGGGCCCAGGGCAGGAGGCGCGACGAAGCCGCGAAGGCCGCCCGGTCGAGGAGGATGCCGAGGGCGCCGATCGTCAGTATCCCCGCGAATACGACGTCGATCCTGGCCATCTCCTCGGCGTCGAGGATCCAATAGCCGAGGCCGGAGGAGGCGGCTATCATTTCGGCCCCAACGAGGGCACGCCAGCTGTAGCCCAGGCCCAGGCGCAATCCGTTCGCCACGCTCGGCACGCTCTCGGGAATCATGATCCTCAGGAGGATCCGCCGGCGGGAGAAGCCCACGCTCCTCCCCATCTCGATGAGACGGGGATCGACGTTCCCGAGGCCGGTGATCGTTCCCATGAAGATCGGGAAGAAGGACGAAAGGACGATGAGGGCGAGCTTCGACGCCTCGCCGATCCCGAACCAGAGGATGAGGACCGGCACGAGAGCGAGGGGTGGGATATTCCGAAAGAAGGTCAGCAGGGGATCGAGGGCCGAGCCGAGCGCGGGAGCGAAGGAGACGAGGACGGCCGCAGGGAAAGCCAGGGCCACGGCGAGGGAGAAGCCCAGGGCCACGCGCGCGCCGGAGGCCGCGGCATGGCGGAGGAGCTCCCCGTTCCCGGCAGCCAGGACGAGGGCTCGCGCGATGCGCAGCGGCGAGGGTAGGAGGTAGGCGTTCGTCCAGCCGAAGCCCGACGCGGCCTGCCAGAGCGCGAGGATGCCGAGGACGACTGCGGCCGAGACCCATCGGCTTCGGCGCTTCGCCGGGACCGGGCGGATCGCCTCGCTCAATACGCGCCTCCGGCCGCGGCCCGCGCTAACAGCCTGTACTCGGGCAGCATCTCGACCGCGCGCGGCAGGAGGCCGTTGGCCCAGGCGAGGAAGATGCCGTAATTCACGACCGCGACGCCGGCCTCTTTGATGCGATCGAGGCGGACCAGGACCTCCCTCCTCGTCCGCATGCAGGAGCCGCAGGTGACCACCATCGAAAAGCGCGAAAGCTCCTCCCTCCCCGGAAGTTCTCGGGCGTATTCGAACTCGAGCCTTCCCGGGACCAGCTGGCGGAAGAGGCGGGGTATCTTCACGGTGCCGAGGTCGTCGGCCTGGCGATGATGGGAGCAGGCCTCGAGCATGAGGACGGCGCCGCCGGACTTCATGGACTCCAGGGAGGCGGCCCCGTCGAGGTAGACTCCTATGTCGCCCTTCTTCCTCGCGAAGAGGATCGAGAAGGAGGTGAGGCTCTGGTCCTCGGGTATGTCGGCGGCGACCTTGCTGAAGGCCTGGCTGTCGGTGACGACCAGGCGCGGCCTGGGCAGGCGGCCGTACCACTCCCCGAGCTCCCGCTCCTTGACCGTGACGACCGCGCAGTCCTTGTCCAGCAGGTCGCGAATGCTTTCCACCTGGGGCAGGATGAGCCGCCCCTTGGGCGCGCCCAGGTCCATGGGCGTCACGAGGATGACGAGGTCGCCCTCGTCGACGAGCCCCTCGAGGGGGCCGGATTCCGGCTCGAGCCTGTCGGCGAGGGAGATAAGGCGCTCGCGCAGCTCCTTCGCTCCCCTGCCCGAGATATTGTCCACCACGACGGCGCCTAGGCCCGCGAGGAAGGACGACTTTCCCGGATCGGCCGTCGCGTCCGCGAAGGTGGCGGCCACGACGAGAGGCCTGGCGCCGCCGCGGTACTCGGCCAGGGCTCGCACTTCCTCAGGGCTCGGCGGCAGGTCCGTGCGCGTAACGAAGACTATAGCGTCCGCGGACTGGGCCACTTCCTTCGTACGCGCGATCCGCAGCTCGCCCAGGCCGCCCGTGTCGTCGATCCCGGCGGTGTCCCAGAGCACGGCGGGACCGAGGCGGGCGAGCTCGATGGGCCGCGAAACGGGATCGGTGGTCGTTCCGGGGACTTCGGACACTATCGAGGCCTCGCGGTCCAGGAGCCGGTTCGCGAGCGAAGACTTGCCGGCGTTGCGCAGGCCTACGAGGGCTATTGCTACGCGCTCGGAACGGGGGGTGTTCGTCATTGTCCGATCCTCGAGGGGGATGTCGCCTTCAGCGGCTCGAAGGTCTCGGCCACCAGCTCGCGCGACAGTCCGCTCTTCGCGGCGACGAGGTCGATATACGCCGCGGCTGCCTCCTCGGAGGCCGCGGCGTCCCCGAGGCCGCGCGACTCGAGACCGCCGGCCTTCGGCCCGCCGAGTTCGCGGAAGAGCTCCTTGACGCGATTGTAGCCGAGCCTCGGCACGAGGAGATTGAGAAGGAGATTCGACGATCTGAGGTTGCTGGCGATACGATCCTCGTCGGCCCTGAGCAGCGGGACGATAGCAACGAGGCTCCCGAGGGAGCGTTCGAGCGACTCGAAGCAGGCTACGACGGCGGCGGCGAGGAAGGGGAGCCAGGCGTTGAGCTGAAGCTGGCCCTCGAAGGCGTAGGCGCTCACCTTGGCTGCCTCGTGCTCGGCGTCCATGGCACAGCCCTTCGCCGCCTCGAGGAGGATGGGATTGGTCTTGGCGGGCATGATCGTCGAGCCGTACTGCAGCTCCGGGTGCCTCAGCTCGCCGAAGGCCGTGGAGCCGTAGAGCAGGAGATCCGACGCGATCTTGCGCACGTTCCCGGCGCAGAGGGCCGCGGCCTGGGCCAGCTCGGCATACTTGTCGGCGTGGGCGATCTCGTCGGGGAGGTTCTGGCTCCTCGAAAGGGGGAGGCGGGTTATGCGACGCAGCGCCTTCTCGGCGGAGTGCATGTAGGCCGGACTTGCGGAAAATCCGGTCCCTATCGCCGTCCCGCCGAGGGCGACGGTCCTGAGCCGCTCGCGCAGCTTGGACAGACGCCAGCGGTCCCGCTCGACGGCCCCGGCCCAAGCGCCGAAGACCTGTCCGAAGCGGATGGGCAGGGCATCCTGGAGTTCCGTCCGCCCCGCGGCGAGAAGGGTCTCGAGCTCACGCTCCCTGGCGGCGAGGGTGTCCTGGAGCCTCGCGACGAGGGCCTCGGCGCGGGACGCGGCCTCGTAGGCGACGATGGTCACCGCGCTCGGGAAGGTGTCGTTGGTGGACTGGCAGCGGTTCATATCCTCGAGGGGATCGACGCGAAGGCTCCCGCCCCCGCGCTCGAGGAAAAGCTCCTCCGCCCTGGCGGCGGCGACCTCGTTCAGGTTCATGTTGAGGCTCGTTCCGGCTCCGCCCTGCTTGAGGGGCAGGGGGAAGGACGCGTCGAGGGCGCCGGACGCGATCTCGCGCAAGGCCTCCTCGATGCAGGCGAAGAGCTCGGGAGCGAAGCGCGACTCGGTCTCCTGCACCGCGGACAGGGCCGCCAGCTTTACCTGGGCGTAGGCCGAGATTATCGAGCGGGGCGTGACTCCACGACCGAAATTTCCGAGGGCCTTCTCGGTCTCCGGCCCCCAATAAGCTCGGCGATCAGGCATAGGCGCCTTCCGCCGCGAGGGCCGCCCTCCCGGCCTCCAGCCGGGGCGCGTCGCCCCGGAGGAAGGACAGCTCGCGGCCGATGGACCGCATCCGCAGGGAAAGGCAGCCGATGCAGGTCTCGCCCTCCTCGTCGAGGCAGATCTTGCCCGGATACAGAAGATAGTTGCGCTTCGCCGCCGTCGGCGTGATGTTCGGCATCAGGACGTTCGCGCCGGCGAGGATCATCTTCTCCCTTCCTTCAGGATCGAGGCTCCCCGCCGCGGTCGTGGCCGGCATATGCGCATCGGGCAAGAGGAGACGCACGAGGGCGGCCGCGCGGAGCGTGAGCTCGATGGGCTCCTGCGGGCTCCCCGCGAGGGGTGTGTCGGGGTGGGGGATGAAGGGGCCTATGCCGACCATGTCGAGCTTGAGCTCCCGGCAAAGCAGGGCGTTGGCGATGCGCGTCTCCTCGGTCTCGCCGGGCAGCCCCACCATGTAGCCCGAGCCGACCTGGTAGCCCGAGTCGGCGAGATCTCCGAGGGCCTCGAGCCGGCGCTCGAGGCTCACGCCCCCGCGGAGGGAGCGATGGAGCTTCGGGTCGGAGGTCTCGAAACGCAGGAGGTAGCGGTCGGCCCCGGCTCGCCGCAGGCGATCGTATGCCGCCCTGCTCAGGATGCCCGAGCTCAGGGTGACGGCCGCATCCGGACAGTCCCCGCGGATGAGCTCCACGGCGCGGGGCAGGGAAGCTTCCGCGAATTCGCGATCCTCGCCCCCCTGGAGCACGAAGGTACGCAGCCCGGCGCGATAGCCTTTTCGCGCGATGGCCGCGATCTCCTCGGGTTCGAGCCGGTAGCGGGAGACCTGGAGGCTGGATCGGCGGATGCCGCAATAGAGGCAATCGCAGGAGCAGCGGTTGGAGTACTCGATGAGGCCGCGAAGAAGAAGGCCACGGCCGTGCCGCTCGACGCAGAGTCCGCTCGCTCGGGCAGCCAGGGTCTCGGTATCGGCTCCTTTATAGAAGGCGATTATTTCCTCGTGAAAGCCTTCCTCGGTCGTCATGTCAGCCGTCGTCAACGCATTCCTCCCCTCACGCGGCGAGAGCGGATTCGGCCGGTATGCCGGGGAGCTTGCCCAGGATGGCGATGAAGCCGATTCTCTTTTCCATCAGGTTTTCCTCAGGATCGGATACGACTGCTTTGGAGACTCCTCGGCACGGGGCCTTCTCGTGCCTCAGATGATACGGATACGATAGTGACTAGCATGGATACTGTCTAGTCGTTTCGCGACGAGGGTCGGTCGAGGCCGGACGCCGCCATGGATTCCGGGCGAGGCGAGCGGCTTCCCCCGGTGGTTTTTCGAAATCAGGTATCCGACTCGAGCCTGAGGAGAATCGGCAAGTGGTCCGAATATCCTGCGACTCCCGACCCCGACCAGGCGAGGGGTGCTCCCTTCGCGTCGAAGAGAAAAGCGGCGCAGGCCGGAGCGAAGCTCGAGAACGAAAGCCCGGACGCGTCCATGAGACCCGGGCTCAAGAGGAAGCCATCGAGACGCTCGCGCTTGCCTCGGTACGAATAGCTAAAGCCGCCCGCCTTTTCCCAAGGGCTGTAGAGGACGACCTCGCCCTCGAGGGGGAGGGCCAGGCCGGGCTCCGTCGCGATAAGAAGGCGAGCCGCCGGTCCCATGCGCGTTCTCGCCTCCTCGATGGGCATAAGGGCCGTCTCGTAGCGGCGATTCACCCTGAGATACTCGTCGGGACTTTCGTTGAAATCGCCGCAGACGACGAGATCGACGGCGGGGTCGGCGGCCATCCTCGCCGCCACCCGGCTGCGTACGAGGGCGGCTTCCTCGCGCCGGCCCGCCTCGGTTTCCTCGTCTCCGCCCGATTTGGACTTCCAATGGCAGACGAGTACCACCAGGCGCCTGCCGCCGGCTTCGAGGTCCAACTCGAGGACGTCTCGGCCGACGCGCCCGGCGGGGGTCGAGGCGCCATGGCAGGCGGAGGCGAGTATGGGCAGGCGAGACAGCGCGCAGACCGAAAAGGGACCGCCCTCCGCCGGGGCTATCGCGGCATAGCGATAGCGGGACGAGGAAAGCGGGCCCGAGCGGAGGTCTTCCAGCACTCTGCCGTTCTCGACTTCCTCGAGACAGAGGACATCGGGCCCAGGCGGGTTGCCCCACGAGGGCGCGGCCGCCAGGACGGCCGCGGCCGCGTTCGCGAGGCGGACCTTGTATCGCGCGTCGTCCCACCTTCCTTTCGCCACCGAGAATTCGGGAAACTCGGGACCATCGTCAGCAGCGTCAAAAAGGGCTTCCACGTTATAGGCGACGATCGAGACGGATGAGCCGCCTGAGGCGGAAAGGGACGTAGAGCAGCGGGATGCGGAGAGGCACAGAAGGCCGAAGGCGGAAAGCAGGACCGCGTACGATAGGCGCATGGAACCTCCGAGGGGCCTTGGTCAAGGCTTTCAGCCTTGGACAAGGCTTGCAGCCTTGTCCTGCGGTTTCGCGCGCGGCGCGAAACCGCCTAGCTCCGAGACGGAACTAGAGAAGCCTCTCGGCTACGATACGCCCGATGGCATCGGCTTCCGATTGAGGGTCGGAGCCGATGCTTATGAAGCCCTCGCCGGTGATGGCCTCGTAGGCCTGCAGGTATCGCAGGGCCGTTTCTACGCGTATGGAGTCCGGGATCGGCGGCGGGGAGCCTTCTCCGGCATATCCCCTCTGGGCCAGCCAGCGGCGAAAGGGCTCCTTGTCGAGCTCGCGCTGATCCTCGCCGGCCAGGAAAAGCCGCTCGTAGCTCTCGGCCCGCCAATAGCGGCTGGAATCGGGACTATGGAGCTCGTCGGCGAGCACGAGCCGCCCCTCCCGGACGCCGAACTCGTATTTGGTGTCGGCGAGGATGAGACCGGAGCGTGCGGCTAATTCCTGGCCTCGGCGAAAGAGGGCCAAGGCGTCGCGCTCCACTTCGAGCCAGAGCTCTGACCCGACCAAGCCGGAGTCGACGATCTCCCGGCCGGAAATGGGCCGGTCATGGCCGCCCTCCTCTTTGGTCGTGGGCGTAACGAGGGGAACGGGGAAGCGCTCGTCGCGCGAGAGCCCCCGAGGCAGCTCGATGCCCGAAACGCTCTTTCCGGCGCGATAATCCCGCCATGCGGAACCCGAGAGATAGCCGCGCACGACCACCTCGACCGGCAGCATCTCGACCTTTGCGACCAGGCTGGCCCTTCCGACGCCGAGGGAGGAGGGATCGCCGCCAGGGAGGATATGGTTGGGCAGGATATCCCGGCAGCGCTCGAACCACCAGGCGGATACTCGGGAAAGCACTTCCCCCTTGAAGGGGACGGTGGAGAGGACGCGGTCGAAAGCGGAAATCCGATCGCTCGCGACGAGGAGGAGGGCCCGATCGCCGACGACGACGTCGCGTACCTTGCCGCGGTAGACGGGGAGGCTTTTGGCTTCGGCATCGTTCAGGGAAGCAAAGGCGAGACCCAGGGCGGATTCGACCTCCCCCTCGGTCATGAGCCCAGGTCCGCCCGGGCGGCCGCGACGCGGGAGATCAGCCCATAGGCGATGGCTTCCTCGGCGTTCATCCAGAAGTCGCGATCGGTATCCTTGCGCACGCGCTCTATCGATTGCCCCGTCTCTTCGGCGATGACGCGATTGACTCGCTCCCTGGTCTTTTCGAGCTCGCGCGCGTGGATCTCGATCTCCGTGGCGACGCCCCGGATGCCCGAAAGCGGTTGATGGATGAGATAATGCGAGTTAGGGAGGCCGAGTCTTCTTTCTTTGGGGACGGCTAGGAGAACCAGAGCCGCCGCGCTCGCGACCAGGCCCATGCCGACGATCCGCACCTGAGCGGAGACGAAGCGTATCATATCGAATATCGCGTAGCCGGCGTCGACGTCGCCGCCGGGGGAGTCGATCAGCACGCTTATCGGATCGCTTCCGAGGCTTTCGAGAAGGAGGAGCTGTCGGATGAAGCGCTCGCTGGATTCCTTGTCGATCTCGCCCGAGAGAAGGACTGTCCTCGTCTTGAGGAAGCGCTCTGCGAGAGCCTCTTCCGTTCGGGGAGGCGGGGCCTTGGGCTCGTCGTCGTCATCGTCGAAACGGGGACGCATGCTCTCAATGCTCATGGGTGCTCCTTGGAAATAAGAATATACAACGATCGATCGAGGAGAGGCTAGATTTCCAATCCGATAACCTCGACCGGACGGCCCCCTCGCGCCTTGAATTTGCCGGAGAGTAGACGGCCCACCGCGCGGGCGCAAGCCTCCGAGAAGCCATAGGCCGCCCCAAGGCCGAGGGCGCTAGGGAAAAAGGCCGCGTCGTAGGGATCGCGCATGGCGATGACCCGGTAACGGGGGATAAACTCCCCCACGAGCCTGGCCAGCCCCTCCTGCGCGGGACGAAAATGCGCGTCATAGGTGAGAATGACGGCATTGGAGAAAGACGCGGCCGGTCCGATCAGTCGCAGAAGCTCGTCGGTTTCCCCAGGCCCGGGATCTGCCGGCAATGCGTGGATTTCCGCGCCGGGGAGCTCCGCGCGAAGGGCGGCCAGGACCCGTTCCGCTTGGCCGGCCTCGGGGGCGACCTGCCCCGGGACGAAGACGAGGACGAGGGAATCCGCGTAATCGCCCTTTCCGCCGGGATCGAGGGCGAGGGAACCGCGAAGGAGGCTCAGGCCGCTCTCGATGTCGCGCATCGCTCTCTCGACGAGCCGCATCGGAACGCTCCCTCGCCGAGGGACTGATTTCGGACGCCTACTCAAGACCGATTCCAATCTCCTGCGGCCCGTCTCGACGCGGACGGCCGGTAGTTCTCCCGTAGCCGCTGCCTTTTCGAGGGCGGCGGCGGCGACCAAGGCCTCGCTCGGCCGGGAGAACAGGCAAAGGTCGCAACCGGCAAGAGCTCCGAGAACGGCCGCCCTTCCGACGTCCTCTCCAGGACCTACGTCGTCGCCGATGACGAGGCCCCGAAATCCGAGGGATTCCCTGAGCCGACCCTCGATGACGCGGGCGCTCGCGGAAGCGGGGATATGTTCGCTTTCGAGCGCGGGCACGAGAACCCTTCCGACGAAAACGGCCTCCGCCCCCGCTGCGACGACGCGGGCGAAGGGCCTCATTTCGCATCGTTCCAGGCGCTCGACGGGAAGCGATACGAAAGCCATTCCCTCATAGGAATCGCGGCTGGTCGAGCCGAGTCCCGGGAAGCGCCCGACGCAGGCCGCGACCCCGGCCCGCGACAGGCCACGGGCGAATGCGGCGCCGAGGACGCCGGCAAGACGCGCATCCTCTCCGAAGCCGTCGAGCGCTCCGGCGATATCCTTGGGATCGCTAGCCAGATCCAGACTGGGGCTCAGGACGAGATCAACGTCGCAAGCGGCGAGGCGGGAGCCCAGGAGAAAACCAGCGCGTCTGGCCGCCTGGACGGATCGGGACGAAGCCAAGCCCAGAGGCGTCGGCGCCAGGGGGAAAGGCGGAAGGCCGAAGGCGGGTCTCTCGTTGCCGCCGATCGCGATGAGGACGGGACCCAAGCCCGCCTCGAGCGCCGCCCCGCGCGCCGCCGCCGAGAGGCGGCCGAGCCTCTCGGGTTCCTTGAGCAGGAAGCCCGGAAATAGATATGCCTTGATACCCGCGCGGGAATAGGAGGAGAAGAGTTCTGCCGCTCCGTTTTCGGTCGAGAAGGGAGACAGACCGCCCAAGCCTCCGATGATCATCCCCGCCGCACGGATGCTGCGCGACATACCGCCTCCCTTCCTTGCTATTCTAAGCTATTTTGGATGGATCAAGGCAGCTTTTTACCAGTCTTATCCGAAGAGCGTCTCGCCTTCGCCAAGGCTCGAACCTTCGCGACCAGCTTTTTATCGGCCAGAATCTCGTCGATCGACGGCGGCACGCGATACGACCAATTGCCGATGCCTACCGTGCCCGGTATATTGATCCGCTCGCTCTTCGGATCGGTCGGTCGGAGCTTCTCGCTCAAGGCGAGGATATCCTGGATCGGGTAGACGGCGAAGCGAGAAGCGGAGCGCGCGATCAATTCCATCAGGCTCGCGGCATGCTCCGGATCCAGGCGCGCGGGACAGGGACCCAGATCCCTACCGAGGGAAATCCCGGCGAAGCGCCACGTCTCCTCCCGATCCGCCTCGGTCTCCCACCACTCGCGGATCGAAGACGAATCGTGGACCGAGAGGCAAGCCACCGAAAGCTCGGGATATTCCTGGACCGGGATGTAGGGCTGCCCGCCCTCGTTCCAACGCCTTGCCCAGCGGAACACCCTGAGCCCGAGAATGCCGAGATCCTCGAGGACCCTCGGCACGCAATCGGGAACTGAGCCCAAATCCTCGGCGCAGGGAAGCATCGGCACGAACTTCACAATGGCGCCCAGGAGGGACTTTCCCGTCGCGGCCCAGAGCTCCTCGGCCCGAGCCCGCTTCTCGCTGAAGAGCGACTCGAGCTTTCCGCGCTCCTCGTCCGAGAGAGTAGGCCAGCAGCTCGCGGAACGGTAGTTCCAGGTATGGGCGAAGGACCCGGGCACGAACTCGAAGAGGGCCCTATCCCTCCACGCCGTCAGGAGGCAATCGCGGGCCGCGGGCGAAATGGATGGAAGGGACTCGATATCCTTTTCGCCCCGGATCGAATCCTTGAAAAGGAAAAGCTCTTCTTCGCCTATCCTTTCGAGGGCCGCCGATGCGGCTCCCTTCGCGGCAGATTCGCCCGCAGCTTGGACCAGACGCCAGGTCGGCAGATGCGGGCGAGACATCCAGTTGATTCGGCCCGCATCGAAGCCGAGAGCTTCGAGCTCGCTCCCGGCTACCGGCACATCGGGGATAAAACGCCCCATTGCGCCGCTGCTCTCGCGTTCCGAGAGCGCCCATATATGGAAGAATCCAAGCACGTGGTCGATTCGATAGCAGGAGTAATACTTGTCCGCTTCCGCGAGGCGCTCGGCCCAGAAACCATAGCCCCCGCTCTCGAGCGCAGGCCAGTCGTAGATCGGAAAGTCCCAGTTTTGGCCCATATCCGAGTACATATCGGGCGGAGCGCCCGCGCGCAATTCGAGCCGAAAGCAGTCTCGCCTGGCCCAGACGTCGGCCGAATCGGCATTCATCAGGATGGGGATATCGCCCATGAGGGCTATGCCCTCGGCCGCGAGATGCTCCGAGGAGGCTCGAAATTGCCCGCCCGCCCTCATTTGCAGCCACGACCAGAAACGAAGATCGTCGATGAGGGCCCTATCCTTCCATAGATTATCGATGTCCTCGGCGCTCGGATCTCGTTGCCGAGGCCATTCCCACCAGGGCCTTTCGTCGTACATGGTCTTGAGCACGACGAAGGCCGCATAGCTTTTGGACCAGGGATTGGCCTCGATCCATTCATCCAGATCGCGTTGGAGGTCGCGGCCGGCCGAACCCGACCTCGCATTCGCCAAGGACCAGACTTTTCGCAAAAGCTCGATCTTGGATCTCAGCAAGGCCTCGTGGGGCACTCGCTCCTCTCCGGAAAAGCGGGAGACGAGGGCATCCGCCTCGGTTCGGAGCTCGAGCGTTCTATCCCGTCCTTCGCCGCCTACTCCCGCCGCCAATTCGGGTAAATCGGCGATCCTGATGTAGATGGGGTGGAGGGCGAAAGCCGAGAGCGCGGAATAGGGGGAGTTTTGAAAACCGGAATCATTGACCGGTAAAAGCTGAATGAGTTCGAAACCCCAGGCCGAGGCGAGGTCGCCAGCGCGCGCTAGGTCGGGGAACTCGCCGCAGCCCGGCGAAGCTTCACATCGGAGCGACGATAAAGGAAGGACGAGACCGCTGATGCGACGATGTTGATGGAGGAATTTCATGATCCGGGACCTCTTCGTTCCAGTATAGTCCAGACGGTAGGTATTGGGAAGTTTAGGGATCTCGAGATCAACGACCGCTCCCTTGCATCTTCGCCTCGCGACGCCGGAGATCGCCGTGCGCTTTCTCATAGAGAGTGTATCCACCGACAGCGAATTGCTTTTCCTTACTGCATTTCTACTATAGGCATGTGACCGAGCTCCATCAGTTGCTGGTTCGAAACATGAAGCGTTACCGCATACTCCTAGGCATAACCCAAGCCGAACTCGCCGAAAGGGCCGATATATCGGTAGGATACGTCGGCGAGGTCGAGATGGGGCATAAATTCCCCTCGCCGGAGAAACTCGAGGGAATTGCCCGGGCACTCGGTCTCAGACCCTTCCGCCTCCTGATGGGACCGGACGATGTCACCGACGCGATGGGGCCCGACGCGGTGTATGAGACCGCGGAAAAGCTGAAGAAGCGCCTGTCCGAAGAGATCGACTCCTTCGTACGCGACGCGGATCCGAACAAAACCAAGCCTCCTCCCGAATACCTGGATTCGAAGGGCAGGCGCCTAAGGGGGCGGTGACCCCGGGGCTTCCGCCTCGAGCTGCCCTTGAAGCGTCCCTCGGCTTCGCGTACGATACCCCTCCATGGCCGTCAAGCAAAAGGGACTAGCCTATCGCTGCGCAAGCTGCGGGCACATCGAGCCCAAATGGCTGGGGCGTTGCCCCGAGTGCGGGCAGTGGAATACGCTGCGCGAGTCTGCGAAGACGCAGGACCGAGTCGAAAAGGCGGGCGAGACCTTCCCGCTTCCCATAATTTCGATCGACCCCGGCGAAGGCGCGCGTCTGTCCACGGGAATGCCCGAGGTCGATCGAGTGCTGGGCGGCGGCCTGATGCGCGGCTCGGCGACCCTCATCGGGGGAGAGCCAGGAATAGGGAAAAGCACATTGCTCCTGCAGCTCTGCGCGAAAGCGCAGACCAAAGGGAGGCTCCTTTATATCTCGGGCGAGGAATCGCCGGCGCAGATCAGGATGAGGGCGGATCGCCTCGGCGCTCTCCGCGAGGGCCTGGAAGTCTTCTGCTCAAGCGATCTCGGCATGGTGAGGGCGACCCTGGACGCGCTCAAGCCAGTGGTCGCGGTGATCGATTCCATCCAGACGCTCAGGGCCGACGAGGCCGGATCGGTGCCGGGTACCGCCAACCAGATCAAGTATTGCGCCCAGGAGCTCTCGGCCTGGGCCAAGGCCCACGATGCCGCCCTTTTGCTCGTGGCCCACGTGACGAAGGAAGGCGTCATCGCGGGGCCGAAAGCCGCGGAGCACCTCGTGGACGCCGTGCTGGGCTTCGAGCAGGGCGAGGGCGATATGAGGGTCCTCCGAGCGAGCAAGAACCGCTTCGGCAGCGCGGAGGAGGTAGGACTCTTCCGAATGGGCGAGGCCGGGCTCGAAGAGGTCACCGACCCCTCGGGAATCTTCCTCGTAAGGAGAGACTCGGGCAAAATGCCCGTAGGGACGGCGATCGCTCCCGTCCATGAGGGATCGAGAGTGCTGCTCGTCGAGATCCAGGCGCTGACGGTCCCGGCCAAGGCAGGGCTGACGCGCGTTTATTCCGAGAGAATCGAGACTGGACGGGTCAGCCGAATCGCCGCCATCCTCGAGAAGCGCATGGGCCTGCGCTTCTCCGATCAGGACATCTACGTCAACGTCGCGGGCGGCATGCGGCTCGTCGAGCCCGGTATCGATCTGGCGCTGGCCTGCGCCCTCTTCTCGGCCCGTTCGGATACCGCCTTGCCCGCGGATACGGTCCTGGCGGGCGAACTTTCCCTTTCCGGCGAGCTTCGGCCCGTCCGTCAAATGAGGCGGCGAGCCAAAGCCTCCGCCAGCTTGGGTTTTTCCCGGCTGATCGGCCCGCAGGAGACGATCGGCGAGGGCAGCCTGGGCCAGGCGAAAGCGACGGATTCGCGCGAAGCCTTAGGATGGGTGCACGAAGCGGATATTCAGGCCGCATTGAGGACCTTGTTCAAATTCGCAACCTCGACCGACAAGGGAAAACCTCCCCTTGGCTAGACGATTACGCGAGTCGACGTTTGATGGGGAGGCTATAATGTACGCTGCCGGAAAAAGGGGGAATAAAATGGCGATCAAGGGCGAATGGATTCATTATGGGAAGGGGACAGGCTATTTCGCGCGTCCGGAGCGGGCAATTGGGCCCCTGCCGGGCGTCC
>CAVZVX010000020.1:0-16412 GCA_963778775.1 uncultured Spirochaetota bacterium
ACCGTCTCTATCTTCGAGAGCGCGCGATCCGCGTCATCGGCAAGGGCCGAAAGGAAAGGCTCGTACCCTTCGGAAAGGATGCCGCCATGTGGCTCACCCGCTATCTGGAAGACGGCAGGCCTGCCCTCGCCAAGGGACGGAGCGATCGTGTCTTTCTGAACCAGGCGGGGAAAGGTATTTCCCGCAAGGGGATATGGAAGCGCTTCGACGGCCTGCGCGAGGCATCGGGCCTCGAAGCGAAAGTCCATACCTTTAGGCACAGCTTCGCTACGCACCTGCTTGCCGGAGGCGCCGATCTTCGAACCGTCCAAGAGCTCCTGGGGCATTCGGATATTTCCACGACGCAGATCTATACGCATATCGATCCGGAGAGCCTTCAGGATTACCATCGCGATTTCTTTCCTCGAAAATGAACGAAGCGGAGCGATGCATCCATCGCGTTGGAAGGAAGGAGGGACAATGAAGAAAATCGACGACAAACGCCTCATCCTCGCCCTTTCCATCCAACGGATAGTCTATTTGCGACCCAAGGAGAAGCTCCTCCTCTGGGATCTCGTTGACGACGAGCTGTCCCTATCGTTACTGTTACTACGAGATGTCGAGGCGGCGATCGGACGGAGCCTGGGCGGTAGGCCATGGCAGCCCGATTCCTTTCTGGAGGCCGCGAACCGCGACGCCAATTTCCTGGAGAAGTCGGGATGCCGATTCATTCACTACGATGATGAAGCCTATCCCCGCGCGCTTCGCGAGACTTCGCAGCCGCCTTTCGGCCTCTTCGCTCGGGGCACCCGGCTCGATCCGGAATGCGATTGCGTGGCTGTCGTAGGCACGCGCGTGTCTACCGGCAAGGGGACTTCGGCCGCCTTCGGCCTCGCTCGCGGGCTTTCCGAGCTCGGTCTGGTCGTGGTATCCGGACTAGCTCGCGGGATCGACTCGGCCGCGCACAAGGGAGCCCTCGCGGCCGCATCGACGACCCGCGCCAACGTAGCGACCTGCGCCGTGTTGCCTTGCGGAATCGACCGCATCTATCCCGCGGGCAATCGGCGGCTGGCGGGGGAGATCCTAGAGCTCGGCGGCCTTCTCGTCTCCGAGTATCCTCCCGGAGAGGAGATACTCAAATTCCGCTTTCCGGAAAGGAACAGGATCATCGCGGGAATGTCGAGGGCATGCGTCGTAGTGGAGGCGCCCGCCAAATCGGGAGCGCTGATAACTGCGGAGCACGCGTTGGACGAGGGCCGCGATATATGGGTAATGGCGGACTGTCTCGGTGGGCCGAGAAGCGGCGGAGCGGATCGGCTGGCTTCGGAAGGCGCCCGCGTCTTGAACGAAGCCGGAGACATCCTGGAAGATTGGGGCTCCGTCGGCGCTACGAGTCCCGCGGGAAATCGTGAGCCTCGTACCGGGCCGAGGTTCAGCGGGGGCGAGGGGCCTCGGTTGGCCTCGCTTTTGTTCGATGAGTTGGCACTCGAAGACGGCTCGACGAAGCATTGAGGATCGACGGCGTCAGTTCTGAAAACGCTCGAAGAAAGGCAAGATAGGAGATGTCGGGAATGGCAGCAAAGAAAAGCGCGTCGGAAGGGCCTTTGTCGTCCGTCGAGGACGTAGCCGTGGAGGCTCCGTCGCTCGCGCTTCCGTCCGCCAAGAGCCATCAACGGGCGAAGGGCAAAGATCGCTCCAAGGCCAAGGGGAAAAGCGGGGCCAAGAAGGTGACGCCCAAGAGTATCCTCGTAATAGTAGAGTCGCCGGCCAAGGCCAGGACCATAGAGAAGTACCTCGGCTCGAGGTACACCGTGCTAGCCTCGATGGGACACCTCATCGACCTTCCCAAATCGCGCGTGGGGATAGACGTCGAAGGCGATTTCGAGCCCGAATACCTGACGATTCGAGGAAAGGCCCAGCTCCTGAAGAGCCTGCAAAAAGCCGCGAAGAAGTCTTGCCTCGTCCTGCTCGCCTCCGATAACGACCGCGAGGGAGAGGCGATCGCCTTCCATATTCAAAATTCGATCCGTAGTAAGGAAGCCGAACTTCCCATTCGGCGAATCGTATTCAACGAGATAACCCCTCAAGCGATCCGCAACGCAGTCAAGACGCCGCATGCGATAGACGATACCAAGGTCGACGCCCAGAAGGCGCGCCGAGTTCTCGACCGCCTCGTCGGCTACAATCTTTCGCCGCTCTTGTGGAAAAAGGTCAAGAACGGCTTGTCGGCCGGCCGTGTGCAGTCCGTGGCGCTCAGACTCATCTGCGACCGCGAAAAGGAAGTCCAGTCCTTCCTGCCCGAAGAGTATTGGAGCGTCCTGGGCGATTTTCGCAAGGGCCGCGTCGCTTTCTCGGGCGAGCTCGTCCTATTCCGCGGGGAGAAACCCGATCTCCCCGGCGAGGCGGCGGCAACGGCTATCGTCGACGCGATCCTGGGGAAAGACGCCGTGGTGGGCGAGCTTCGCGAGGCCGAGAAAACCTTGAGGCCGAAGCCGCCCTTCACTACGTCGAAGCTCCAGCAGACCGCCGCCAATCGCCTGGGCTTCACGAGCAAGAAGACCATGCAGATCGCCCAGCAGCTCTACGAGGGTGTCAACGTCGGGTCCAACCGCATCGGACTCATCACATACATGCGAACGGACTCGACCCGCATATCAGATACCGCGATCGCCGAGGTCCGCGGCTATCTCGCGGAACGCTTCCCGGCAGAGCTTCCGGGTTCGGCGAATATCTACGCCGCCGACGGAAAGGCTCAGGATGCTCACGAGGCCATACGGCCGACGATCGTGGCCTACGACCCCGAATCCATGAAGGCGCACCTTTCCAAGGATCAGCTCAAGCTCTACGCCCTCGTTTGGGAGCGCTTCGTCGCCAGCCAGATGACGAACGCGAAGCTGCGCAGCTCCAGCGCGGATATCGTAGCGGGCGAGGGAGTCTTCCGCGTCTCGTCGTCGCGAGTCGTCGAGCAGGGGTTCTACAAGGTGATCAAGGTCGGCGCGACCAAGGAAGACAAAAGCGAGGGCAGCGTTCCCGAGTTCAAGCCCGGGGAGGTGATCAAGCTCGAGCGCGTCCGATCCGAGCAGCATTTCACTCAGGGTCCGTCGCGCTTTACCGACGCGTCCATCATCAAGGCTCTCGAGGAACAGGGCATAGGCCGTCCCTCGACTTATGCGCCGATCATCTCGGTACTACTCGAGCGGTATTACGTTTCGAGGGAGAATCGCCAGCTCGTGCCTACAACCCTCGGGCGCATGATCAGCGATATCCTGGTCGAGTATTTTCCAGGAGTCGTCAACGTGGGATTCACCGCGGGCATGGAGGCCATGCTCGACGAGGTCGAGGACGAGAAAGCCGACTGGGTCCATAAGATCCGGGATTTCTACGGTCCTTTCAAGGAAAAAGTCGATGAAGTGATGCAGGATCTCCAGTCCTTCCGCGGCAGCCTCGACGAGGCGACGGATATCGTCTGCGAAAAGTGCGGGAAGCCCATGGTCAAGAAACTGGGTCGCTTCGGATACTTTCTCGCCTGTACCGGCTTCCCCGAGTGCCGGAACACCCGCTCCATACCTTTGGGGAAATGTCCGAGGCCCGGTTGCGGAGGCGATATCGTCGCGAGGCGGCGGGCCAAGGGGAAGGGCAGGGAGTTCTACGGCTGTACCAATTACCCGGTCTGCAACTTCATCACCTATAACAAGCCTACGGGTTCCGCCTGCCCGAAATGCGGATGGTTTCTCGTCGAGAAATTCGACAAGAAGTCGGGCTCTCACAAGGCTTGCATCAATCCCGATTGCGATTATCTGCATACCTACGGGGAGGAAGACGAGCATGGACAGGAGGATTGAGGATTACCTCGCCTTCCTTGACGCCGTGAGGGGCCTCTCTCCCCGTACGCTTCGTTCCTACCGAGAGGACTTCGAAGGCTTCGACGCTTTCGTCGCCGACTCTGCCGCGGCGGGCGACGTGGATTCGGTGACGGCCTCGGATATCCGGGCCTACGTGGCGTTCCTGGTCGTGGAGGGAAAAGCCGGATCGAGCGTAAATCGCGCGCTCTCGGCGATCCGCGGCTATTTCAGGTATCGCGTCCGTTTCGGAGGCCTCGCCGTCGACCCCTCGCGCGACGTAGAGGGTCTGCCCTTCAAGCGGCCTTTGCCGCGCTTCCTTTTCGAGGACGAGGCATCGGCCTTCCTCGGCCTCCCTGAGGGAGAGGGCTTCGGTCCTTCTCGCGACAGGGCGATGCTCGAATTCCTCTACAGCACGGGCTGCCGCGTCGCGGAAGCCTCGAACCTGACTCTCGACCGACTCGATCTCGCCGGCGGCTCCGCTCGAGTGATGGGCAAAGGCTCCAAGGAAAGGGTCGTCTTCCTGGCCGGTCAGGCGAAGGCCGCGCTCGACGATTATCTGCCGCTGCGTTCCGAGCGCAGGCTCCGCGCCGGTCTCGGAGTCTCCGGCGGCAAGGAATACCTTTTCGTGAACGCGAGGGGAGGTCGCCTCACCGAGCGTGGCTTCGAATGGATAATACAAGGCTACGCCGAGCGCTCGGGCTCTCCGCGCCCTGTGACGCCTCATGCCTTCAGGCACAGCTTCGCGACTCATCTGGTCGGCAGGGGGGCGGATATCCGCGTCGTACAGGAACTTCTCGGGCACTCGAGCGTCTCGACTACCCAAGTCTACACCCACGTCGACATGGAGAGGCTCCGCAAAGTCTATGAGCAAGCTCACCCCCATGGGGGAAGGAAATAGGAAATAGGTATGAAGGAAACGAAGATCAGATCGACGACCGTCATCGCCGTACGCCGCGGAGGCAAGGTCGCGATGGCCGGAGACGGCCAGGTTACGATGGGCGAGACCGTCATGAAGAGCAATGCCCGCAAGGTGCGCAAGATCTACGACGACAAGGTGCTGATCGGCTTCGCCGGCGCCACTGCCGACGCCTTCGCGCTGTTCGAGCTTTTCGAGATCAAGCTCAAGGAATACCAGGGCGACCTCGAGAGAGCGGCAGTCGAGCTGGCCAAGGCGTGGCGCATGGAAAAGGCGCTACGCAATCTCAACGCCCTCCTCCTCGTCGCCGATTCGAAGAAAACCCTCCTCCTTTCGGGGACGGGCGACGTGATAGAGCCGGCCGAGGACGTGATCGCCATCGGCTCGGGTGGCAATTATGCCTACGCGGCCGCCCTGGCCTATCTCGAGAGCTCCGAGTTCCCCGCCGCCGAGATCGCTACGAAAAGCCTGAGGATAGCCTCGGGAATCTGTATTTACACCAACGGCAACATCACCGCGGAGGAGCTCTCGTGACCGGCGATTTCGCTACGATGACCCCTCGCAAGATCGTTGAGGAGCTCGATAGATACATCGTCGGCCAGGAGAAGGCCAAGCGGGCCGTGGCGATCGCGCTAAGGAACAGGATGAGGCGCCAGCGCCTTCCCGAAGACATTCGCGACGAGATAGCGCCCAAAAACATTCTGATGATCGGGCCGACCGGCGTCGGCAAGACCGAGATAGCCCGCAGGCTGGCCAAACTTTGCCAGGCTCCCTTCATCAAGGTCGAGGCGACCAAGTATACCGAAGTCGGCTACGTGGGACGGGATGTCGAGTCAATGATTCGGGACTTGATGGCTGCCGGCCTCGCGATGGTTAAGACCGAGATGCAGGTGGGGGTCAAGGAGGAAGCCGATAGGCGCGCCGAGGAGAGACTCCTCGATCTTCTTCTGCCAGGTATTAAAAAGACGGACGATCCCATAGGCATCGCTCAATCCATGCCGACCCTCCCCGATCCCGGCCAGAGCGGTCCCGCGAGCGACAGCCGGGAAAAATTCCGAGCTCTGCTGCGCGCCGGGAAGCTCGATTCGCGCGAGGTGGAGATCTCGGTACAGGGATCGAGCCCAGCAATAGAGATATTCTCGGGGAACCAGATGGAGGAGATGGAAGTCGCCCTGGGCGGTCTCTCGGGGCTTTTCGGGGGCAAGCGCAAGAAGAAGGCGGTTTCGGTTGCCGAAGCTCGTCGTATCCTCGCGGCCGAGGAGCTTGATAAGCTCGTCGACCCGGAGAGGGCGGCCGAGGAGGCTCGTCACCGCGTCCAGGAGACGGGCATAGTGTTCATCGACGAGATAGACAAGGTTGCGAACAGGGAGGGACGGAACTCCGGCGGCGTCGACGTCTCGCGCGAAGGCGTTCAGCGCGACATCCTGCCCATAGTCGAAGGCTCCACCGTCAATACCAAGTGGGGTCCCGTGGATACGACACATATCCTTTTCATCGCGGCGGGCGCCTTCAACGTCGCCAAGCCGCAGGACCTCATCCCGGAGCTCCAGGGTCGCTTTCCCATACGCGTCGAGCTGGAAGCTCTCTCCGCGAACGACTTCGAGCGGATCCTCACCGAACCCAAGGGCGCCTTGGTAAAGCAGTATACCCAGCTCCTTTCTTCCGAGGGGGTCGAGCTCGAGTTCGACCCGCCCGCCGTGTCACGGATCGCGGAGATTGCCGCGGCGGCGAATGCGAGGACCGAGAACATAGGAGCCCGGCGGCTGACGACGGTGATGGAGCGCCTCCTCGAGGAGCTTTCCTTCGAAGCGCCTTCGATGGCGGGAGTCAAGGTCAGCGTCGATGTCGCCTATGTCGATTCGCGATTCAAGGACTTCGCGGAACGACAGGACTTGAGCAGGTATATATTGTAAGGCGCGGATTTGGCTAAGGGACGGACCGGCATCGGCCGAAAGATAGGCGAAGGGGTAGACGGAATGTTCGAGAATAGCGCTTTCGGGAAGACGCTAGACATACTTCACAAGGGAATGGACGTCGCCGTCCTGAGGCGTCAGGTGATCTCCGACAATATCGCCAATGCCGACGTCCCGAACTTCAAGCGTTCCACGATCAATTTCGAGGCTTCCCTGAAAAAGGCCCTCGAGTCCGAGAAGCTCGAGCCGGTGCTTCCCATGGAGACGACCGATCCTCGCCATATAGCGAGCTACGCTCCCGCCGACTACAGGACCATCGAGCCACGGCGTGTGCTCGACTACCTGACTACCTCCAAGAACAACGGCAACAACGTGGACGCCGAGCAGGAGATGATGGACTCGCTGACCAATCAGCTCTCCTACACCCTCCAGGCTCAGGCGGTCAATTTCGAATTCAACCAGGTCAACCTGGTGCTCAGAGGTTAACTATGGGCTTGTTCACGTCGATCGATATCGCCGCCTCCGGATTGACGGCCGAGCGCCTGCGCAGCGACGTCATCGCCGACAATATCGCCAATGCGAGCACGACCAGGACGCCCGAGGGCGGTCCCTTCCAGCGAAGCCGAGTCATCTTGAGGCCGATGAATGCCCAGCCCTATTTCCGACTGCCCTTCCAGCCCGAATCCCTGGATAACGGCGCGGGCTTGGGCGTCCGCGTCGCGAGCATCGAGAAGGACGCTTCGCCTCCCCGCCTCGTCTACGATCCGACCCACCCCGACGCCATAAAAACGGGCCCGAAGGCCGGCTATGTCGAGATGCCCAACGTAAACATCGTCACGGAGATGGTCGATCTCATAGCCGCGTCGCGCGCCTACGAGGCCAATTCGACCATGGCCGACGGCTCGAAGGCCATGTTCATGAAGGCCCTGGAGATCGGGAGGTAAGGAATGGCCCTGAATATCGGCTCGCTCAGCTCGATTCTGACCCCGAACTCGGCCGCCCAACTAGCCGCGCTTGCGCGCGCCGACGCCATGCATTACACTCCGGACGGTTTGCGAGACGGTTCGGGTATCGACTCGACCGACGGCATCGCGGATGTCCTCAGGCCGGTGGGCGCCGGCGCGCAGGCCTCGGCGACGAAGGCGCCGTCTTTCGAGCAGGCTCTGCTCAAGGCAATG
Source organism: uncultured Spirochaetota bacterium (assembly GCA_963778775.1). Taxonomy (GTDB): domain Bacteria; phylum Spirochaetota; class Spirochaetia; order Treponematales; family Rectinemataceae; genus UBA1306. The sequence continues at coordinate 7,829 of CAVZVX010000020.1, forward strand.
GACGGAGTGAGTTCGTCGCAGAACAAGAGCGACGATCTGCTTCAGAGGGTCGTCGCGGATCCCGATTCGGTCGACGCGCAGGACGTCACCATAGCCATGGCCGAGGCGAATATGTCGCTCAATTTGGCCAAGACCGTCATGTCGCGGGTAGTGACCGCATGGAAGGATATAATCAATACTCGCTGACTTGCGAAGCAGGTCGGGGCGTGTTGTGCGGCGGCGTGAAGGCGCCCGACGACGGATGGCCGAGTTCCCTTGGGGAAGTGGACTCGCGGACCGATGATCCGAGTCGGGAAGCGCGCGGCGCCTCTAAAAGCGGGACTATGGGCCCGCGCTGGGGGGGGACATGAACGATTTCTTCAAAAGGCTCTTCGACCAAGCCAAGGCACTTTGGGCTAAATGGACTCTGGTCCAGAAGCTCATCCTGGGAGGGGTCGTGCTGGCCGCGATAATCGCGGTCGTGATACTCGTGCGGATCTCGGCCGCGCCCACGATGGTGAAGCTCCTCGGCACGCCCATCAAGACCGACGACGAGCTTAGGCTCATCACCAGCAAGCTGGATACGGAAGGCATACCCTATCAGGTGGGCGAGAGCAATCAGCTCTATGTCAAAGACCAGAAGACCGCGCTCAGGGCCAAAGGCATTCTTATCCGGGATGACCTCATTCCCAAGGGCACCGATCCCTGGGCCATCTTCGACGTGCAACGTTGGACCACGACGGATTTCGAGCGTAACGTCAATCTGCGCCGGGCGATAATCGGCCAGGTGACCCAGCAGATCGAAGCGCTCGACGACGTCGATAAGGCGAGCGTTACGGTGGTCATGCCCGAGAAGGAGCTTTTCCAACAGGATCAGAAACCCGTCACGGCAAGCGTCATCCTCTTCCCGAAGCCCGGATCCGACCTGGCCCAGAACCGGAAGAAGATCGAGGGCGTCCAGAAGATACTCAAATTCGCCGTCGAAGGCCTCACCGACGAGGACATCGTCATCACCGATCAGAACGGCATCGTGCTCAACGACTTCGCCAATCTGGCCGACTTCGATCGGCTCCAGCAGACCAAGAGCGAGCAAAAGCTCATCCAGGATCTCGAGGCCCAGTACCGCACGAAGGTCCTCGATGCCCTGCAGCAGATCTATACGCCCGATCGGGTGCGCGACCTCAACATCAAGATCGACATGGACATGTCCAAGAAGAACGTGAAGACCGAGGAGTATTTCCCCGTGACGATAAAGCCGCGGACGCCTCGCTCGCCCTACGACGACTCCGACGTTCGCGCCTCGGTCACGAGGTCCAAGACCGAAACGACGACGGAGTGGACGGGCACGGGCTTCAATCCCGAAGGCCCCGCCGGGACGGAGGGCCAGACCGCCCCCGCCTACAAGGACCTCCAGAACATGCAGGGGAAGATGACTCAGCATTCCATCGTGCAGAACGAGGAGATAAACAAGCGGAATATCGATGAGGTAAGCTCGCCTACGATCCAGAGGGTCACCGTCTCCGTCAATATCGACGGCGTATGGAAATGGAAGTACGATGAAAAAGGCCGCCTCAAGATGCTTCCCGAAGGCGGCGTCGATCGCGAGTACATTTCGATACCGGACGATGACCTCAAGAAGGCGCAGGCGCTCATCCAGGATGCCGTAGGCTACAATCAGGACCGAGGCGACTCGGTGACCGTCCAAAACATCGCCTTCGACCGAACCGCGCAATTCAAGGCCGAGGACGCGGACTACCTGAGGAACGTCCAGGTCAGGCAGATAGTGCTATACTCCCTCATCGGGCTGGCGATCCTCATGCTCGCGTTCATCGTCTTCCGCGTCGTCTCGCGCGAGCTCGAAAGGCGCCGCAGGATAGCCGAGGAGAAGCGCGCGATCGAGCAGAGCATGCTGCGCGAGAACGCGATTCGCCAGGCCGAGGAGCAGAACATCGAAGTGTCGATGTCCGTCGAGGAACGCAAGAGGCTGGAGCTTCAGGAACACGCGATCAACATGGCGAAGGAGCATCCGGAGGACGTCGCGCAGCTCATCCGCACCTGGTTGCGGGAGGAGTGATAGATGCCTCAGCAAACCCAAGCCCGAGGTCGTGGACAGACGGCGGGTCCGATCTCCGGCGTCCGCGGGACGGAGGCCGCCGCGAAGCGGCCCAAGAACGTCAAGGACATGGCGGGCAGGCAGAAGGCCGCCGTCTTTCTCGTCGCCCTGGGCTCGGAGATATCCTCCGAGATCTTCAAGCACCTCCGCGAGGACGAGATAGAGACCCTCACCTTCGAGATCGCCCGCCTCGACTCGGTCGAGGCCGAGCAGAAGGACCAGGTTCTCACCGAGTTCCAAGAGCTCATGATGGCCTCGGACTTCATAACCTCGGGCGGCATCGATTACGCGCGGGAGCTTCTAGAGAAGTCCTTGGGCTCGCAGCGCGCGATCGACATCATCAACCGCCTGACCTCGAGCCTGCAGGTGCGGCCCTTCGACTTCATCCGCCGTACCGACCCGGCGCACCTCTTGAACTTCATCCAGACCGAGCACCCGCAGACGATATCCCTCATCCTCGCCTACCTCGAACCCAACAAGGCAGCCTACATCCTGCAGAAGCTGCCGCACGACGTGCAGTCGGACGTCGCCAAGCGCATTGCGACCATGGACCGTACGATGCCTGAAGTATTGCGGGAAGTGGAGCGGGTCCTCGAGAAGAAGTTGTCTACCCTGTCGAGCGAGGACTTCACCGCGGCCGGCGGCGTCGATTCGATCGTCGGCATCCTCAACCTCGTCGATCGTACCTCCGAGAAGGGAATCATCGAGGCTTTGGAGGAGGACTCGCCCGAGCTGGCCGAGGACATCAAGAAAAAGATGTTCGTCTTCGAAGACGTGGTCCTCCTCGATGACCGCTCGATCCAGAAGGTCCTGCGCGAGGTCGACGGCCAGGAGATCGCCAAGGCCCTCAAAGGAGTGGACAGCGAGGTCCAGGAGAAGATCTTCAAGAACATGTCCAAGCGCGCGGCGACCATGCTCAAGGAAGACATGGAGTTCATGGGCCCGGTGCGCATCAAGGACGTCGAGGAGGCCCAGCAGAAGATCGTATCCATCATCCGCCACCTCGAGGAGACCGGCGAGATCATCATCTCCCGCGGAGAGGGCGACGAGCTCGTCCAATAAAGGGAATAGTCTATGGCTAAAACCGTGTTCCGGCCCTTCGAGTTCGTCTCTCTCCAGTCCACGATGATACTCAAGCACGAGGGACCGGAGGGGGGGCAGGAAGTCCAGTCCGCCGAGGAGGCTGTAGAGGCTCCGGAATACGACGGGCCCACCGCGGACGATTTACGGCGCGAGGCCGAGGCGTTCAAGGCCCAATGGGACAAGGAAAAGGAAGCGCTGCTCGCCTCGGCCAAGGCCGAGGCGGATCGCATCGTCCGGGAGGCCGAGAGCGCGGCCTTCGAGGAGGTGAGGCGCAAGACCAACCAGGCTCAGAAGCTGAAGCAGGAGGCCGAGGAAGAGGCGACCGGGATCGTGGGCGACGCCGAGAAGCGCGTGGGGGAGCTCGAGTCCTCCGCGAAGTCCCGCCTGGAAGCGGCCGAGCGCGAAGCGTCGAAGAAGGGGCGCGAGGAAGGCAGGGAGGAAGGGTATAAAGAAGGCGTCGCCGAGGCGGAGCGCCTGGTCGGGCGGCTCCATACCATTCTCGACCGGGCGATGGATAAGCGGGCCGAAATCCTCGCCGAGACCGAGTCGCAAGTCATCGAGCTCGTCCTCCTCGTGGCAAGGAAGGTCGTCAAGGTCATTTCGGAAAACCAAAAAAGCGTCGTCGTCCAGAACATCTCCCAGGCGCTTCGCAAGCTCAAGACGAAGAGCGACGTCATCGTGCGCGTCAATCTTGCCGATCTTCAGCTGGCGACCGAGCACGTCAAGGACTTCGTCCAGATGACGGAAAACGCCAAGAAGATGCAGATCGTCGAGGATTCGACGGTCGATCGGGGCGGCTGCGTCATCGAGACCGATTTCGGCGAGATCGACGCGCGGATATCGAGTCAGCTCAGCGAGCTCGAGGAGAGGATACTCGACGTGGCGCCGATCAAGGCCCGCGGAAAGATCCAGGGTTGATTATGGAAGGACTCGGGAAATACCTGAGCGCGGTCGAGAGAACCGACCCCATAAAATACGTCGGACGCGTCACGAAGGTCCTGGGCCTCCTCGTCGAGAGCAGGGGCCCTCAGGCCGTGATCGGCGAGGTCTGCCAGATACTCGTCCCCAGGCTGGGCAAGGCCGCCTATGCCGAGGTGGTGGGCCTGCGCGAAGACGCCGTGCAGCTCATGTCCTACGAAGGCCTCGAGGGCATCGAGGTAGGCTGTCAAGTCATCGCGACGGGAGAGCTCCTGCAGGTCCCGGTCTCCGATCGTCTTCTCGGGCGGGTCCTAGACAGTATGGGCCGGCCCTCGGACGGGAAAGGCGATATCTCGTCGGACATTTTCTATCCGGCCGTTGCCCGTCCGCCCGACGCCCTTACGAGGAAGCGGATAACCCGCCGCGTCGTCACGGGAGTCAGGTCCATCGATGGCCTCGTGCCTCTCGGAAGGGGACAGCGCATAGGGATATTCGCGGGCTCCGGCGTGGGTAAATCCACGGTGATGGGCATGATCGCGAGGAATACCGACGCGGACGTCAACGTCATCGCCCTCATCGGGGAGCGCGGCCGCGAGGTCAGGGAATTCATAGAGAACGACCTCGGCGAGGAGGGCCTGCGACGCTCGGTCGTCATAGTGTCCACTTCGGACACGCCGCCCCTTTCCCGCCTGCGCGGCGCCTATGTCGCCGCCGCAGTGGCGGAATATTTCCGCGATCAGGGATAGGACGTGATGCTCCTCTTCGATTCGGTTACGCGCTTCGCCCGCGCCCAGCGCGAGGTCGGTCTCGCGATCGGGGAGCCGCCCGCGACTCGCGGTTATACGCCCAGCGTCTTCGACTCGATGCCCAAGCTCCTCGAGCGCTCGGGCACTTCCGCCAAAGGTTCCATCACCGGGATCTACACCATTCTAGTCGACGGCGACGACATGGATGAGCCGGTCGCCGATACCGTCCGCGGCATCCTGGACGGCCACATCGTGCTCTCGCGGCGTCTCGCCCAACGCTATCAGTACCCGGCGGTCGACGTGCTCAAGTCGGTTTCCCGCCTCGTCGGGTCGGTGACCGGACCCATGACCCAGAAGGTGATGGGCTACGTGCGCAAGGTGATGGCCATATACGAAGAGAACGAGGATATGATTACGATAGGCGCCTACGTGAAGGGCTCCAGTCCCGCCGTCGACGAGGCGATCGCCAAGAGGGATGCCATCCAGGAATTCCTCGTCCAGGCGGTGGAGGAGAAAGCCCCGATAGTCGATACGCTCAGGAGGCTGTCGGCGATCGCCGGCATACCTATCCCTCCGCAGGAAGCGGCGGCCTACGCGGCAGAAGCCGGCGCCAGGGAGGGTTTCGCGTGAGGCGCTTCAGGTTCAACCTGGAGAGATTCCTGGAGCTGCGGAGCTTTCACGAGCGCAAGGCCGAGCTGGCCCTCGCCGAGAGGGCGGGACGTTGCGCCATACTCGACGGCAGTCTGCGCGAAGTGGCGCAGGCGAGATGGCGGACGAGCCGTGAGATGTTCGCGGCCGGTCGGGACCTCTCCGACTATCGCGCGGCCGAGCTCTATATCGTCCGCCTCGAGCGAGATCGGGACAGGCTCGCCGATGAGCTCGCTCATGCGGAGGTCGAGCGGGAAGAGGCTCGTCTCGTCTATATCGAGAGGCACAAGGCCCGCGAGGCGATCGAGAAGCTTAAAGAGCGTCGGCAGGCGGAGTACTATCGCCTCGCCGAGCGCGAGGAAACCAAGGCCCTCGACGATCTGGCAAGGCGCCGCGTCGCCGAGGCGAAGGACTAGGGGAAATGGCAAGCTTCGGAAGGCCGCGGGTACTCGGGCGCATCGTCCTTCTCTTGGCGATGATACTCGCCCTCGCGATAGGCGGGATCGTCTGGTTCGACTATATCGGCCTTATCGACGCGAAGACCGTTCTCGCCCCCGCGTACAAGCTGCTGGGCGTAAAAAGTCGCGCGCCCGAGCCCATTCGAGCCGACAGCCCCGTTCTCCTCGAGGAGGAGCGCTACGCGAAACGGCTGGAGTCGATCGCCGTTCGCGCCGAGGATCTCGACGCCAGGGAAAGCGGACTCGATAAGCGAGATGCCGATATCTCCCAGAAGGCCCAAGAATTGGACGACCGCGGGAAAGCCCTCGACGATAAAGAGAAATCGTTCAATGACAAGGTGAAAGAGTACGACAATAGGAAGGCCAACATCGATCAGAACGCGCAGTACCTGGTCGGCATGCCGCCGGATAAGGCGGTGGGCATCCTGAACGCGATGGACGACCAGACGGTCATCGACATCTTCCACGCCGTGGAGGAAAGGGCGAAGGCCGCCGGGGTTAGCTCTCTCGTTTCCGTATGGCTCTCCGGCATGCCGCCCGATCGCTCCGCGACCCTTCAGCGCAAGATGGCGGCCAAACCGAGCTCCCTAGAGTAGGCGCGAGGCGAGGTCCCAGGGTCCGGCGAGGTTCGCGACGAGAGCGGAGCTCGCGACGAGAGCGGAGCTCGCGACGAGAGCGGAGCTCGCGAAGGCTCTTCGATATCGGCAAAGGAGAGCGTCAACGTCAATCCCCGCGCAGTCCACGAACGCGATCCGTACGGCCTCAGCCGAAAAAGCGGGAGGGTCCGGCCAGGCCTCCTCCCTCTTGGGGAAAGCCGGCGGCAAGAAAGCCGTCAGTCTTGCGGGACTCTTCTCGGAATTGCTGGCCCAGGCCCAGGAAAGCCTAGGCATGAAGGGCGGCGAGAGCGAGGCCGCGATCAGATCGAAGACCAAGCCCGGAGCGGCGCAGCCGGCGCAGGGCGCCTACGCTTCCAAAGGCGTAAAGACCGCCATTCGGAAGCCGACGGGCCTTCAGGGCAAGGCGGCCCCCCTCTCGGGGCGGGCGGACCTTCCAGGGGCGCCCGCCGGCCCGAAAGAAGCGCGCCACGCCGCGCAAGCCCCGCGCGACGATAAAGTAAATGGGCATATTCCGAGCTCCGGGCAGGCGGTTCCGGCCGAGTCGAAGGCCAAGGGCGCCAAGGCGACCGACGACGATCGCCCGGCCAGGACCAAGAGGGATGCGGCTCTCGACCAATCCCTGTCCATCCTCGCGTCCGTCTCGGGTCTAGCTGTGAGGGCCTCGCTCGCCGATGCTAGCGTCATGCGGACGAAGGGCGTGTCTTCGAGCGGGAGCGAAGATCCTGCTGTAGGGCAAAAGGCCGAAAAGCGCTCGTCGGATCCGAAATTGAGCGTTCGCGATCTCAGGCGATCGGCTGAGGCCAAGAACGGGACCGCATCGAAACTGGTCGTCAAGACCGAAGATCTTTCCGGAAGAACCATTCAGGAGACGAAGTCCCTGGGCCATGAATCCGGTCGCGAGGTTTATCGCGAGCTGTCGCTCGGAACGAGAGGGAATGGAGACTCGAGCCTGCCTGGCTCGGCCGGGAAAGCGGACGCTGTCGGAGGCCGAGGCCAGGACTTCGGGGCCATGCTGGCGGACCGCCTTCGCGACGCCTGGAACGGCGAGATCGTCCAAAGCGCCCGCATCGTCCTCAAGGATGGCGACGCCGGTACGATTCGGTTGAGGCTGAAGCCGGAATCGCTGGGAAACGTCAAGATAGAGCTGAATCTATCCGAGAACAATATCAGCGGCAGGATCCTGGTAGAGTCCGACAAGGCGAAAAGCGCCTTCGAGCGGAATATGAACCAGTTGGCCGACGCTTTCAAGCAGGGCGGCTTCGATTCCGCCAGCCTCGAGGTCGCAGTCGGCGGAGGCTCGGGCGGGGGATCCTCCCGCGATTCGTCTTGGAAGGGGTCGCCGGAGCCATTCTTCTCGGAGCGTCTACGCGGCGCCGTCGGCTCGATGGCCGATCCCGCTACCGCCGTAACGGCTTATTCGCGTCGAGGCGGCTCGATCGACATATATGCATAGGAGGACCTGGTGGACCTTAACATCAATACCGCGCTGAGCTCGCAAGACCTCGCCGCGACGAAGGCCGAGGTCGACACGTTCAACAAGTCGATCAAGAGCGCCAAGACCGGAACTGCCAACCTCGGTCGCGACGATTTCCTCAAGCTGCTCATAACCCAGCTGCAGCACCAGGACCCTACCGCGCCCGTCGACGACAAGGACTTCATAGCCCAGATGGCGCAGTTTTCGTCTCTCGAGCAGATAACCAACATGAGCTCGAGCTTCCAGAGGCTTTCCGGACTCCTCGCCTCGGGCGAGGCCTCGCAAGTCCTAGGCAAGACGGTCGAGCTTCGCGACGGGGATAATCTCGTTCGCGGCGTCGTGGACAAGGTCGTTCGCGGCGACAATCCCCTCGTCGGCGTAAACGGCGGCATTTACGATTTTTCCCAGGTAGAATCGGTTATCGGAAACTAGGAGGGCTAGTCCCATGATGCGTTCATTGTATTCCGGCGTCTCAGGCCTGCAGAATCACCAGATCCGGATGGATGTCCTCGGCAACAATATCGCCAACGTGAACACCACCGGCTTCA
>CAVZVX010000021.1:0-18259 GCA_963778775.1 uncultured Spirochaetota bacterium
GTTATATCGCTCCGCTAGCTTCGGCCCGTCCGTCAAATGAGGCGGCGAGCCAAAGCCTCCGCCAGCTTGGGTTTTTCCCGGCTGATCGGCCCGCAGGAGACGATCGGCGAGGGCAGCCTGGGCCAGGCGAAAGCGACGGATTCGCGCGAAGCCTTAGGATGGGTGCACGAAGCGGATATTCAGGCCGCATTGAGGACCTTGTTCAAATTCGCAACCTCGACCGACAAGGGAAAACCTCCCCTTGGCTAGACGATTACGCGAGTCGACGTTTGATGGGGAGGCTATAATGTACGCTGCCGGGAAAAAGGGGGAATAAAATGGCAATCAAGGGCGAATGGATTCATTATGGGAAGGGGACAGGCTATTTCGCGCGTCCGGAGCGGGCAATTGGGCCCCTGCCGGGCGTCCTGGTCATCCAAGAGGTCGGCGGGGTCAATCGGCAGATCGAGGACGTGACCCGCCGCATCGCCGCGGCCGGCTATGCCGCCTTGGCCCCCGATCTTTTCGCGGTGGACGGGGTCAAGCCGCCCGCCCTGAGCTCGGAGCGAGTAGCCGAAGCCTTCGCCTACGCGGCCACCCTCGCCCCAGGCACGATGTTCGACCCGAGCACGAGGGAGGCGGCCCTGGCCAAGCTCCCCGAGGCAGAGAGGCAACGGATAGGAGAGACCTTCGGCCAGGTCTTTTCCTTCATCGCGCCCGGCCGCGTCGAGGCCCTCGTGCCCGTATTGAGGCTGGGTTTCCGCCACCTCCGCGAGGAAAGGCCCGAAACCAAGGGTCAAAGAATAGGATGCGTCGGATTCTGCATGGGCGGCGGACTGTCCGCCCTTCTCGCCTGCGAGGAGGAGGAGATTTCCGGGGCGGCAATCTTCTACGGCAATAGCCCTCCCGCCGAAAAGATCCCGCGGATCAACTGCCCCGTCATCGCCTTCTACGGCGCCAAGGACCAACGCGTCAACGCCGGCATTCCCGCCTTCCAGGAGGCGATGCGCGCCGCCGGCAAGTCCTACGAGCATCATATCTACGAAGGGGCTGGCCACGCCTTCTTCAACGACGACGCTCCCTCCTACAACGAGGCGGCGGTCCGCGATTCCTACGCGCGACTTTTGGGATTCTTCGCGAAGAACCTCGCGGGATAGGGAGCGGCAACGATGCAACCGCCATGGACCAAGAGCGTAGACTATTCCGCGAAGCCGATATTCGTCTGCTGGGAAACTACGAAGTCCTGCCTCCTGTCCTGCAGGCACTGCAGGGCTACGGCGATAAAGGGAAAGGTTCCAGGGGAGCTCGACCACGACTCGGGGTTGCGGCTCATCGACCAGCTCGTCGAGTTCGGCGAACCCTACCCGGCCCTGCTTCTGACCGGGGGAGACCCCCTCATGCGCTCCGACGTCTTCGACCTCATCAGGTACGCGCGGGGCTTAGGCATTTACACCGCAGTGGCGGCGAGCGTCACTCCCCTGCTCGACCGCGAGCGGATAGAGCGCCTTCGGGACCTGGAGGTGGAGATAATATCGGTCAGCCTCGACGGAGCGACGGCCGAAGTCCACGACAGGATACGGAACATCCCCGGCACCTTCGACGCGACGCTCGAGGCCATCGAAACGGCTAGGTCGGTTGGAATACGGCTCCAGGTCAATACGACCGTGATGAAGAGCAACCTTTGGGGCCTGGCGGATATCTTCCACCTGGCGAAGGAGAGGGGCGCCGTCGCATGGGAGGCCTTCTTCCTTATTAGAACGGGACGGGGATCGGCCCTCGAGAGTCCCGAAACCTCGGAGTGCGAGGAGGTCACCCATTTCCTCTACGACGCGACTCGCTATGGCATCCCGGTGAGAACCTCCGAGGGCCCGCACTTCAGGCGAGTATTCATCCAGCGCAGAGAAGGGGCCGAACCTCCCGGCGGAGAATTGTACGCCCGTCTCCACCACAGACTGCTTGAGCTAGAAGGCGAGCCGAAGGGCCCGGCCTCTCTGAGGCTGAACGCGACCGGAGACGGAAGGGGAATCGTCTTCGTCGCCCACGACGGCGAAGTCTATCCGAGCGGTTTCCTGCCCCTGTCCCTGGGAAACGTAAAAGAAGGGAAGCTCAGATCGATCTATACGACCCATCCCCTCCTAGTCGGGTTGAGAACCCCCTCGAATCTCAAGGGGCGTTGCGCTCTGTGCGAGCACAAGGTCATTTGCGGCGGTTCGAGATCCCGGGCCTATGCAGAGTCTCAGGACCCTTACCAGGAGGACCCGGCCTGCGCCTATATCCCCTCCGGCGCAAAGACGCAGGCGGCGCGATATGCCGCCCATCCCGCCTGAACGGGGGAACTATGGCTCAGTCCTTTTCTCGCGCCGAGAATCCTTCGTCCGCCTCGCGCATTCTCTGCCTGGGTATTTCCCATCGCGAGGCCCCGGTCGAACTCCGCGAGAGAATGACGCTTTCGCCCGACAGGCTCAAGTCTCTTCTCGCCGGGCCCGGCCCGGCGAAGGCCGGGTCGGGCCTCGCCGTCCTCTCGGAGATCGCCGTCCTTTCGACCTGCAACAGGCTCGAGGTCTATGCCGTATCGGGCGGGGAGAGCTTCCAGGATCTCATCGATTTCGCTAGCGAGTCCACCGGGGTGCAGAAATCGGAGATCCTTTCCTTGGCGGCGCGCCGAAAGGACAGGGAAGCCGTAGCGCACCTCTTCCGCGTGAGCTCCGGGCTCGACTCGATGGTCCTGGGCGAGACCCAGGTGCTCGGTCAGGTGGCCGACGCCTACGATCTCGCGCGCGAATACGGCGGCATCGGACCCATTCTCTCCGCCTTGTTCCGCGCGGCCATCCACGCGGGCAAGCGCGCGCATACCGAAACGGCCATAAGCCGCAATGCCGGCAGCGTCAGTTCGGTCGCCGCCCGGCTGGCCGCCGAGAAGATCGGGGACATTTCCGATGCCAGCATCGTCGTGATCGGCGCGGGCGAAATGGCCGAGCTGGCCGTCGAGGCGCTGAGACACCGGGACGCCAAGCGCATCACCGTCCTCAACAGGACGCGCGAGCGCGCCGAGGAGCTTGCCGCCCGCTGGCAGGCCCGGGCCATCGGATTCGACCGCATATCCGAAGCCCTGCGAGCCGCGGACATCGTCGTCACCTCGACCGGCGCGCCCCATCTCGTCATATCGAGGGAGCTGGTCGAGGAAGCCATGGAATTCCGGCCCGAGCGCCCGCTCATCATCATCGACATCGCCGTCCCCCGCGACGTCGACCCGGGCGTCAACGAGCTGGCGAACGCCCATTGCTATGACATCGACGATCTCGAAGCGCGGCTCAACGATTCGATGACCGAGCGAAACGAGGCCGTACCCGAGGCGGAGGCCATCATAGAGGCCGAGACCGACGGCTTCATGGCCTATCTGCGCTCCCTCGACGTCGTGCCGATCGTCGCCGCCCTGCGGTCCCAGGCCGAGGAGATACGGCGCGTCGAGACCGAGAAGAGCCTCCGGTTGCTCGCCCACCTCGCCAAGGAAGACAGGGACCGGATCGAGTTCCTAACGAAGTCCATCCTCGACCGCTTTCTCCACAAGCCGACCCTCCGCCTCAAGGCCGCGGCGGAGTCGGGCTCGGCGGCGGAGTACGCGGCGGCCATCGGCTACGTTTTCGCCCTCGCAGGAGACAAGCCCGATGGAGTCTGAGCGCAATATGATCAGGATCGGCACGAGGGGCTCCGAGCTCGCTCGTCGCCAGGCCGAATGGGTAAGAGAAAGGCTCCTCGCTTCGAAAGCCGATCTCGAGTGCGAGATCGTGCTTTTCACTACGACGGGAGACAGGATCCTCGACAGGCCCCTTCCCGAGATCGGAGGCAAGGGCCTCTTCACCGATGAGCTCGAGCGCGCCCTTCTCGATGGCGCCATAGACCTGGCCGTCCATTCGCTCAAGGACTTGCCGGTCGACGATCGGCCGGGCTTGGTCCTGGGCGCCATCGCCGAGAGGGAGGACCCGCGCGACGCGCTTGTCTCATCGCCGTACAGGAAGCTAAAAGAGCTTCCCGGGGGCGCCCGCGTGGGGACTTCGAGCCTGCGCCGCGGCGCTCAGCTCCTCGCGATCCGCCCCGACCTCGCCTTGCTTCCGCTGCGGGGCAACGTGGGCACGCGAATCGGGAAGGCGAGGGACGGGGCTTACGAGGCTATCGTGCTCGCTGCGGCGGGGCTGCGGCGACTCGGGCGCGCTTCGGCGATTTCCTCCTACTTCGACTTCGACGAGATGCTTCCGGCGCCGGGCCAGGGCGCCCTGGCGGTCCAGTGCCGAGCGGGAGACGCTGTCGCGCTCGGCCTTCTGGCGAGCGTCGAGCACGGCGCGACCCGCGCCGCCGTCGCGGCGGAACGGGCCTTCCTGAAGGCGCTCGGCGGCGGCTGCTCGGCGCCCATCGCCGCCCTCGGCAGGCTCGAAGGCGACTCGCTCGAACTCGAGGGGCTCGTCGCGGCCAAGGACGGGTCGAAGCTGATCCGAGTACGCGGGAGGGGCGGCGATCCCGAGGAGCTCGGGAAGCGCCTCGCCGACGAGGCCTTCACCAGGGGCGCCGGGGAGCTCCTCGCGTGACCGCTCGGGGCCTGGAAGGCAGGCGCGTCCTCGTAACGCGTCCCCGCGCCCAGGCCGGGGCCCTCTGCTCGGCGATAGGCGCCGCCGGGGGAGAGGCCGTCCTCATCCCCGCGATCGAGATCGGGGACGACTTCGATCATAGCGGCTTCGACCGCGCGATCGGGGAGCTGGATAGCTACGATTGGATCGTCTTTACGAGCGCGAACGCCGTCGAGGCCTTCTTCTCCCGAATCGAAGCGCTCGAGGCGTCGGGCCGAGTCGCGAAAGGATGCCGCTCGGAAGCCGCGCGAAAGCGCATGGCAGCGATAGGCCCCGCGACCGGGCGCGCCCTGAGCGCGCGCTCGGCGGCCGCCGCCTGGATTCCCGGGGAATTCGTATCGGAAGCCATCGCCGAAGGCCTGGGCGAGGTCGCGGGCATGCGCATCCTCATACCGGCCTCGAACCTGGCGAGGAAAGAGCTCGGCGAAGGCCTGCGCGCCCGCGGCGCCTTCGTCGCCGTGGTAGTGGCCTATGTCGCCGCCCAGGCCGAGATGGCCCCGGAATCCGCGAAGGAAATCGAGCGCGGTTTCGACGCGGTTCTCTTCGCGAGCCCTTCGGCGGCGCGCGGCTTCGCCGCCCTTTCCGGAGGGCCCGAGAGACTGCGCGATGCCCTCGTCGCCTGCATCGGTCCGTCGACGGCGGAGGCGGCGAAAAATGATCGGATATCGCGTGGGCCTCGTCGCGGAGCGCCACTCCGCCGAGGGTCTCGTCGAGGCGCTTGCGCGCCATTACCGGGAAGCCGCAGCGGCGGACAACCCGACCCCAAGGAGATAGACATGGAGAGCCCGGGCGAAATCGGCGAAAAGAGCGCGGGAAAAGGCGCGATTCCCGGTCCGAAGCGACCGAGGAGGCTCAGGCTCAATGCAGGGATCAGGCGCATGGTCAGGGAGACGGTCCTCTCCGCCGACGATCTCGTCTATCCCCTTTTCGTCACCCACGGGAAGGATGTCCGAAACGAGATAGCCTCGATGCCCGGCGTCTTCCAATGGTCGATCGACAAGCTCGCCCGCGAGGCGGAATCCATCGCGAGAGCCGGCATTCCCGCGGTCCTCCTCTTCGGCCTCCCCGCGGCGAAGGACGCCATCGGCTCGGAGAACTTCGACGCGGATGGCATCGTCCAGCGCGCGATACGCGAGCTCAAGCGAAGCGTGCCGGAGCTGGTGGTCGTCACCGACGTCTGCCTCTGCGAGTACGCCGAGTCGGGGCATTGCGGCCTCCTCAACCGCGGCGAGGTTCCAGGCCTCCCCGAAGGCTACGTCCTCAACGACGAAACCCTCCCCGTCCTGACGCGCGTCGCCCTTTCCCACGCTGAGGCCGGCGCCGACATCGTCGCGCCCTCGGGGATGATCGACGGCATGGTCGCCTCGATCCGATCTGGCCTCGACGCGAAGGGCTGGAGCCACGTCCCCATCCTCTCCTACGCCGTGAAATACGCCTCGGCCTTTTACGGCCCCTTCCGCGACGCCGCCAATGGCGCCCCGGCCTTCGGAGACCGGACGAGCCACCAGATGGACCCGGCCAACGCCCGCGAGGCCCTTCGCGAGGCCGCCCTCGACGTCGAAGAGGGAGCGGACATGCTGATGGTCAAGCCCGCCCTCGCCTACCTCGACGTGATCAGGCAGACCCGCGAGCGCTTCCCCGAAATGCCGCTGGGGGCCTACAACGTCTCGGGCGAGTACGCCATGGTCAAGGCGGGAGCGCGGAACGGCTGGATCGACGAGCGTCGCGTGGTCATGGAGATCCTGACGGGGATTAAGCGCGCTGGCGCGGATTTCATCATCACCTACCACGCAAAGGACGCGGCGCAATGGATCCGGTGAACGGAGGGGACATGGCGCCTATGGCGAAGGGCGCGCCCGACCAGGGAGAGCACAGGACCTTCCACGACAAGCGGATGGCAGAGGCCGATTTCGACCAGTCGCCCTTCACCATCGCATGGGAGATAACGCGGGCCTGCGCCTACGCCTGCGTCCACTGCCGCGCCGATGCCCAGCACCGCCGCGATCCGCAAGAGCTCTCGACCGCGGAGGCCGAGGCCCTCGTCGACAGGATCAAGGTCTTCGGAAGCCCCATCCTGGTCTTCACGGGCGGGGACCCGATGATGCGGCCCGACCTTTTCGAAATCATACGCTACGCGACGGATAGGGGCCTTCGCTGCTCCCTCACGCCGACGGCGACCGAGCTCGCGACGGGGGAGCGGCTCGCCCTGGCCATGGAAGCGGGCATCAGGCGCATCGCTCTCAGCCTCGACGCGCCTGGCCCCGAGCTGCACGACGCTTTCCGCCAGGTCTCCGGTTCCTGGGAACGCACGATGGCCATACTACGAAGCGCCCTCTCGATGGGTCTCGCCGCCCAGATCAACACGACCGTCACGAGGCGCAATCTCGCCCTCCTTCCCGCGATGGTCAAGTTCGTGAAAGAGGCAGGCGCGGTCCAGTGGAGCCTCTTCTTCCTCGTGCCGACCGGAAGGGCCCAGGCTGCCGACATGATCGGCCCCGAGGAGCACGAGCGCGTCTTCAACTGGCTTTACGACCTCTCCCTCAAGGGGGACTTCGACGTCAAGAGCACCGCCGCTCCCATGTACCGCCGCGTCGCCATTGAGCGCAAGCGCGCCGAGGCCGGCCCTGGCACAGGACCCGGGACGGGACCCGGGACGGGAAGGATCGACGGGACCTTCCAGGGCGCCGGCTTCCAGTACACCGACGGCCTCGACCGACCGGTGAAGGGCGTGAACGACGGACGCGGCTTCCTGTTCATCTCTCACCGCGGGGAGATCATGCCCTCGGGCTTTCTCCCTATCGCCGCAGCCAAGGTCCGCGAGGCCGACATCGTCGACGTCTATCGAAACCACAAGCTCTTCAGGGATCTCCGCGATCCAAGCCTCCTCAAAGGACGCTGCGGCATCTGCGAATACCGGGTGGTCTGCGGCGGACAGCGCGGCCGCGCCTACGCGATGACTGGAGACTGGCTCGAGACCGATCCCGCCTGCGCTTACCGGCCTTCGATCGAGCGGGCGGCGCCGTGAGCGACCGCTTCCTCCGCGCCTGCAGGCGCGAACAAGTCGACGCCACCCCCGTCTGGTTCATGCGACAGGCCGGGCGCTACATGGCCGAGTACCGCGAGCTGCGCGCCAGGCATGGCTTTCTCGAGATTTGCAGGCAGCCCGAGCTCGCGGCCGAGGCGACGCTCCAGCCTATCCGCGCCTTCGATCTCGACGCCGCCATCATTTTCTCGGACATTCTCCTGCCCCTCGTTCCGATGGGGATAGACCTGGAGTTTTCGCAGGGCGAGGGCCCTCTGATCCCCAATCCGATCGCCTCGGAGGTCGAGATCGCGGCGCTCCGCGCGATAGACCCCCGCGAGGAACTTCGCTACGTCAGCGCCGCTATCGGCCTCGCGAAGCGGGAACTCGCGGGTAAGGTGCCCTTGATCGGTTTCGCGGGCGCCCCCTTTACGCTCGCCAGCTACATGATCGAGGGTGGTTCCTCGCGTAATTTCGCGAAGACGAAAAGCCTCATGTATGGCGAGCCCCGCCTATGGCATGCCCTCCTCGCCAAGATTTCGAGCATGGTCGCGGACTACCTCGTTTCGCAGGCCGATGCCGGCGCCGATGCCGTCCAGCTCTTCGATTCCTGGGTCGGCTGCCTCGGCCCCGAGGACTATCGCGAGTACGTCCTGCCACATTCGAAGCCTATCTTCGACGCTTTGAAAAAGCGCGGTATCCCCTCCATACACTTCGGCACCGATTCGGGCGGGCTTCTTTCGGCGATGAGGGACGCGGGCGGCGACGTCATAGGCCTCGACTGGAGGATCGACCTCGCCGAGGGCTGGGAAAAAGTAGGCTGCGACCGGGGAATCCAGGGGAACCTCGACCCCGCCGTCCTCTTCGCTCCCCGCGGCGAGATCGAGCGCCGGGTGAAGTCCATGCTCGACAAGGCCGCGGGCCGACCCGGCCATATCTTCAATCTCGGCCACGGCATTCTCCCCGAGACTCCAGTCGATAACGTAAAAGCCGTCGTCGAGATGGTTCACGAACACTCGAGACGCGGATAATCGTGCAAGCGGATTGGACTGGAGTCGCCGCCGCCCTCGCCGTTTTCGGGGGGGTCTGGGCGGGACACGTCGGCGTACGGGCTATCGAGTTCCGTTCGCTTCGGATCGCTCCGGCCATGGCGATCCTCGCCGCTGCCGGACTGGGATTCGAAGCCCTCGCCATGCTCTCCGGGCACAGTCTCTCCGCCGTTGCCGAGGGCATCGTCGGCATGACCTTGCTTTTCGACGCCTTCGAGCTGCGCAGGCAGTTTCGAAGGGTTCGCGAAGGGAGGGCCCGGGCGAATCCCGACAATCCCCGGCACAGACCCTATATCGAGAAATCGCGATGAGCCTCTTCGGTCCCTTCATGGGTTTGCTCGCGCTCATCATCATCGGCCTGGGATTCTTCTGGGTCATCCGCGCCGAGCGCGCCCTCGGCTGGCAATGGTGGTATGTCTTCGCGGGCGCTGGCCTCACTCTCGTCGTCCTCTCGATCTTTGCGGAATCCCCGCTTTTTTCCGGCCTCCTCGGCATCATAGGAGCTTCCCTCGTCTGGGGCTCGACCGAGCTCAAGGCACAGGCGGCGAGGGTCGAACTCGGGTGGTATACCGCCAATCCGAAGCCGAAGCGGCTGCCCCCGCTGTGGAAGCTCTTCTCGAGATTTCACCCGCCGAGACTCTGAAAAGTGGCATGGGTGGCGCCGGAAGAAACGGCGTTCCCAAGCTTCTGGGAACGCCGTCTCGATTCGACTAGGTTGTGCGCACTCTGACTATCCGAGGACAGCGGGCTTCAAGATTTCCTGGCACCATTGGCGGAAGCTGGTGGGGGTGGTGGACTGGGCGGTGCGCGGCTCGGCGTTGTCGAGACCCTCATTTTTGGCCACCTGCATGTCGAGCATGGCCTGCGCCATGGCGTCGGACATTCCGAATTCGGTCATCTGGGACTTGAACGCCTGCCCGGGAATTTGCCGGAAGCCAACCGGTTTCCCCAGCACTTCGGACATGATTTTTGCCATGTCGTTGAACGATAGGTCCTCGGGGCCCATGACCGGGACGCTGGCGTTCCCCCTCCAGGAGCGATCCAGGAGCAGTTGGGCGGCAACGACAGCAGTGTCCCGGGTGGCGCAGGTCGGGGCCTTTAGGTCCCCGGAAACCGGCGAGAAGAACATGCCCTGGGCCTTGATGGCCCCGACTTGGTGCAAAATGTTGTCCATGAACGAGGGCATCGTCAGCGCCCGGTAGGCCACGCCCGTACCGGCAATCAGGTCGTCCATGGCCAGCGACGCTGTCGTGTGCCCGGCGTTCTTATCGACCCCGCGGCCCAGGGCCGAGATTCCGACGACCCGTTTGACCTTTTGGCTCCGGAACGCTTCACACGCCGGCCGGCTGAAGTCGACGTAGGCGGCCATGACGCTACTGGCTTGGGGATCCGGGGGCACGAGCCAGAACACGGCGTCGGCACCCGCGAAGGCCTTGTTGACGGTGGCAAAGTCGCCGTGCGATCCCTGGACGACCTCGACGCGCTTGAGGATGTCTGCAGGGAGACGGGAGGTGTCCCGCACAATCACGCGGATCGGCTCGCCCTTGTCGAGAACTGCGTTGAGCACCTGATGGCCGATCAGGCCTGTCGGTGCAGTGAGTACGATCATATGTACCTTCCTTTTCTTGTGGGCCAAACCTTTGTGATCCGACCCGCTTCGACATTCGACCTAATCATATAGATACTGTGTGGGGCTCTCCGGACGGTACAGGGATCCTGGCAACTTCTTGCGGAATCCTGTCAATGCGACGGCTGGTTGAGAATTCGCCTTGCATTTCCGACACTCTGCGGGTTTGATAGAACCATGGAATCAATGGAAGAGATCCGAAGATCGATCGCCCGGTTCGCAGCCCGTGGCAAGCCTGCGATCGTCGATACGAATTGGGAAAACCTCAAGGTTATGACGTTCGGAATGCCTACCGAATCGATGCCCAGCCTCTATGAACCCATGTTCGGCCTCGTCGTCCAAGGCGCCAAGCGGGTCGTCCTCGGCAACAGAGTCTTCGACTGCGTCACAGGACAGTACATCGTCGTTTCCCAGGAATTCCCGGTCACAAGCCAGGTAGTTTCGGCGACAGCTGAAGAACCTTTCATGACCGTCAGCTTGAGATTGAAGCCGACGATGATCGCCGAGTTGTTGTTGGACGCCGACAGCGACGCGCCGACCACCTCGTTCTCTGGCATGGGAATCGGACTGGCCCCGGCCGAGTTGGTGGAAGCCGTCGCCCGGCTCCTGCGGCTACTCGATCGTCCTCGGGACCTCGCCGTGCTGGCCCCGTTGGTGGAACGGGAAATCCTTTGGTATCTCCTGTCGGGTGACCAAGGGGCCGTGGTGCGCGAAGTCGTTCTGACCGACGGTCGCATTTCGCGAATCAGCCAGGCTATCCGTTGGATCAGGTCCCACTATGCCGAGCGCTTTCGCGTCGAGGATCTGGCTCAACTGGCGGGGATGAGCGCCTCGTCGTTTCACAGGCATTTCCAGGCGGCCACGGCCATGAGTCCTATTCAATACCAGAAGCATGTTCGGTTGCAGGAAGCGCGCTCCCGGCTCATGGTCCAACGGGAAGACGTGGCCGCCGTGGGGTTCGCCGTGGGCTACGACAACGCTTCGCAGTTCAGTTACGAGTACAGCCGATTGTACGGACTTCCACCCGGTAAAGATGCTCTTCGAATGCGGAAAGAGTCGTTGCAGAAGCGGATGGTCCTCATCGAGTAGGAGACGAAGAACGAGAACGGTTCTTCGCAGGTGGAGCCGTTGCTATCCATGGTCGAAGCCGAGAGGGCGACGTAGATGGCAGGAGTTTACCGGCTATAACCGACGGTCGCGGGTCGGCCCACTCCATCCGTCGCCCCCTGATGGCTTCTTGATCCAGGTCGGCGAGTGTCCAAGGTTTCTTCCCCAAAAACGGCATTTATGCAACAACGCCAGAGACAGGGGGATCGGTTTTCCCTTGCCAGTTGTTAGCTAAAATGCTAACATTAGCCATGGGCAGAGTTGTTAAATTCTACCGTACTGCTGTTGGTCGCTGCCCCGTCGAGGAATTCCTCGATGAGCTTGACGATCGAGCCTTGGCGAAAGTCTTGGCAGTTTTCAAGCTGATCGAGATGCAGGATATGGTACCTGTGCAGTACTTCAAGAAGCTCAGCGGCCAAGAGCTCTGGGAGGCGCGCGTTTCGCATGCCGGGCAAGCGTACCTATTCCTTGGGTTCTGGGAGAGAGGGGCATTGATCATTTTGACCCATGGCTTTTCTAAGAAAACCCTGAAGACGCCTATGGAGGAGATTAAAAGAGCCAAGAAGTGCATGGCCGATTGGAAAGGGAGGTCGTCATGAGCGACGTGGATCGAATGATAAAAAAGCGCGCGAAGAAGGCGCCAGGGTTTGAGGCGAAAGTCGAGGCAAATCTCTCCGAGCTCCGCGTGGGACTAATCGTAAAGGAGCTCAGACAAAAGAATAAGCTGACACAAGAGGAGCTTGCCCAAAAGCTCAAGACAACAAAATCGGCGATCTCACGCCTCGAGAACAGCTCAGGCGGGGCGCGACTCGAGACGCTTGAAAAGGTGGCGCAAGCATTCGGAAAAGAACTGGTGATCGAGTTTCGCTAGGTTGATTTTTTCGCAACTATGTCATTGGCGTAGGTAAAATTCCCCCACAACTTTTTCTTATCGGGGAAAACCGAAAGGCAGGAATCTCTTGTGCGGCCGGCAAGACAGACGTTGAATCGCATTCATGACAAAAGAAAAGAGACTACTATTTTCGGAATGAAACGGGATCATATTCAAGCCTGTGTGTGGCTGAACCTCGCCTTCGATCGCGCATCGGATGAAGAAACTAAAAAAATCAGCCGCTCTTCAGTATGAGATAGCGGGAGAGATGTCATCAAAGGAATACGCCGAGGCTGAAAAACTTGCCAGTGATAAACATCCCATACTAACGGCTGTCCCGGATTATCTCTCTGCGACTAGCTCCCGAAATATTCCCATTTCGGCCATTCGGGGACCAGCATGGGATGGTAAGGTGGCTACTGGCCATGGTTTCTTCCCCCAAATCGGCGTCCATGCAACAACGCCCATCTCCGTAAAGCGCCCGCTCAAGATAGGCGAAATGAGGAAAAGAGACTAAGCTCCGCGGTGCGAACAGGGTAAAAAAGGAGCAAGACCGGCATGAACATCGAGAAATCGAGGCGTCTCTTCGCCGAGGCGCAGGCCCTAATGCCGGGCGGCGTCAGTTCCCCCGTCCGCGCCTTCAAGGCAGTAGGAGGACAGCCCCTCTTCATCGAGCGCGGCGATGGGGCCCGGCTCTACGACGTCGACGGGAACTGCTTCATCGACTACGTCCTCTCTTGGGGGCCCCTCATCCTGGGCCATGCCCACGGGGGCGTAACGAAGGCCCTCGCCGAGGCCGTCCTCCGCGGTACGAGCTTCGGCGCACCCTGCGCCCTCGAGCTGGAGCTCGCCCGCCTCGTACAGGGGTTCATGCCGAACCTGGAGATGCTCCGCTTCGTCAACTCCGGCACCGAGGCGACGATGTCGGCCCTGAGGCTCGCCCGCGCATTCACGAGGCGGGACAAGATAGTGAAGTTCGAAGGCTGCTACCACGGCCACGCGGACCTTCTCCTCGTCCATGCGGGCTCGGGTGTGGCCACCCTCGGCCTGCCGGACAGCCCCGGCGTCACCAAGGCGACGGCGGCGGATACCCTTACGGCTCCCTACAACGACCTCGCGGCCCTGGAGGCCCTCCTTGGTCGCCATAAGGACGAGGTCGCCGCGATCATCGTCGAGCCCGTCGCCGGCAACATGGGCGTCGTTCCCCCCGAACCCGGCTTCCTGGAAGGGCTTCGCGCCCTATGCGATTCGGCAGGAGCCCTCCTCGTATTCGACGAGGTGATGACAGGCTTCCGCGTGCACCTGGGCGGAGCACAGACCCTCTACGGCATAAAGCCCGACCTGACTACGCTCGGCAAGGTCATCGGCGGCGGGCTCCCGGTCGGGGCCTACGGCGGCAGGGCCGACATCATGAGCATGGTCGCCCCTTCGGGGCCCGTGTACCAGGCCGGGACCCTTTCGGGCAACCCCCTCGCCATGATGTCCGGCATCGTCACGCTGAACGAGCTCCGGCGCCCCAGCGCCTGGGCCCGATTGGAAGCCTCATGCCTCAGGCTCGAAAAAGGGCTTGCGCTGGCTGCGCGTGAATCGCGTGTTCGGACGACCTGGAACCGCGTGGGAACGATGTTCACGACCTTCTTCGCCGAGAAGCCGGTGACCGACTGGGCGAGCGCGAAGTCCTCGGACACGAGGAAGTTCGCGGCCTTCTTCACCGCCATGCTCGAGAACGGCGTCTACCTGGCCCCCTCGCAATTCGAGGCCGGTTTCATGTCCCTCGCCCACGGGGATGCGGAGATCGACGCGACGATAGCCGCCGCCCGCAAGGCCTTCGCATCGCTCGGGGACTGAGCGCGGATCGAGCTCTACCTTAGCGCGGCCACCGCGAAAGTATATCGAGGTAGCGATCGCCAACCTGGCGTAGGACGTCCTTCCAGCTCCTGCATAGACTCATCCGGGCCCCGAGGCCTGCTCGCTCAAGGGCGCGAGGATCCTTGAGCAGCGCAATGGCCTTCTCGGTATAAGCTTCGAGATCGCTCCCGGCGAGAAAGCCGTTCCGGCCGTCCTCGATGACGGAAGCGGCCGTCGAGCCTTCGAGCATCAGGGCCGGCGTGCGGAAGGCGGCGGCTTCCCGCAGTACGAGGGGGGCGTTGTCGTAGAGAGAGGGGAAGAGCAGGAGGTCGCCCCTGGCATAGATGGAGGCGAGGAGATCGCGGTCGTAGACAGTATTGTGGAAGAGTGTCTTGTCCGAGATTCCCAGCTCGGCGACGAGTCTTTGCAGCCTTGCCTTCGCGTAGCCCTGACCGACGAAGACCATGCGGAACTCCGGCACCGCCTCCATGATCCGGGGAAGGCTGCGGACGAGGAACTCGAGATTCTTCTCCAGTATATGCTGGCCGACGAACAAGCCCGCGAGGAGGCCCTCGGGCAGGCCTAAGCGGTCCGCGCCCCTTCTGCGCAGGGCGCCCAGATCCTCCGGCGGCTCAAGGTCGATGCCGTTCTCCATCACTTCGTAAGGGCCTTCATATCCGTACTCGCGCAGGGTCGCCGCCATGCTTTCCTGCGGCACCCAGACGTAGTCCGCGGAGTAGTAGAAATCAGCGATCCTCTTTATCTGGTCGTCGACGATTCCCTTGGTCTTTATCACCCGCGTCAAGTCGTCCCGATACTTGGAATGGAAAGTCGCGATCAGGGGAACCTTCTTCTCCTTTGCGGTCCTCGCGGCGATATGCCCGGTCGAGAAGGGAGTGTGAGCGTGGATGATGGAGAAATCTTCCTTACGGAGGAATCGGCGAAGTTTGAGATCGAGATCGGGCAATCCGTATCGATAGGGCGGCCGCACGATGAGGGGCAGGGAGATGAAACGGACCACCGGAAAGCTCTCCCGGTCGACATGGAAGGGCACTCGCGGGGCGACGACGCAGGTCCGTCCCGGTTCCTTGCTCAGCCAGAATGCGTAGTTGCGTACCGTGAGGGCCACGCCGTCCAAGACCGGCACGAAGCTGTCGGTGAAAAGGCCGACGGAGACGTCATCCATATTCGTGAGCCGAGGCCTGGTATCGCATGATCAGGGAGCTCGATCGTTCGCAAAAATTGCGGCCTTCCTTTCGGCAACGATCGAAACAATGCTTGTCGCAGCCCATGGTGGTATCGACGAAGGCCTTGCTGATTCCTTTGTTCGCCATTGACAGGGACGAGCGTATGCCATACGGCGTGCTCAACAGGTCGAGGACGTTGCCCTCGTAGCTCCTCGCGGCGTAAGCCTTGGCTACGTCCACGACCCAGTCTATCCCCAGTTCTCGCCCCGCAAGCTTTACGTAATCGACGCCGATCTC
Organism: uncultured Spirochaetota bacterium; assembly: GCA_963778775.1. Taxonomy (GTDB): domain Bacteria; phylum Spirochaetota; class Spirochaetia; order Treponematales; family Rectinemataceae; genus UBA1306. Next base: position 15,607 of record CAVZVX010000021.1, read on the forward strand.
GTCGAACAGGATCAAATCCTCCGGCCGGAGGAAAGACGCGTTAAGAGCCTGCCACGGTTCCCGCCGCATGAAGCCGGTGCAGAATTCCTTGTATGGATCCCCGTCGCCTACGGTGTCCGAGAGCTCGCCTCGCGACGCGTGGCTGTGGTATTGAGAATGGAAGGTGTGGTGGGGGCAATTGTAGAGACAGCCGAGATTGGCCATGATCTCGATCTCGCACTCGATTTTCCCGCGCAGAGCTCGCACGAAATCCGGCTTCCGCGCGCAATCCATGGGAAGGATGATGCGTCGCGCGCCCATGTTCTCGTACATTCGCGCCTTCTCGATGCTGTCCACCATGCTGATCGACGACACGCTGACGTGGAAGGAGTTTCGCCGTACCGCGTAATCGATGAGGAAGGGATCGGCGATAATCAGCTTCGCGATGCCCGCGGACGAAAGCTGCGCGAGAAGATCGTCGAAGCGTTCGAGGAAAGCCCCTTCGAATTGCTTTCCGCCGAAGCACAGCGCGTTGAACGCTATCGATATTTCGACCCCGTACGACTTTGCCGATGCGACCGTTTCCTCCAATTCCGGGAATGAGAGGTCATAGATCCTATCCCGTCCCGATCCGAACTCCTTCAATTGCACCGCTACATAGATTTCCGCGATATCCTTTCCCGCGGCGTCGAGGATTTTTTGGGTGTCGGCCGGGGATCCCGGGCTTCCGACGCAAAGCTTCATCTTATTCATTCTCGACCATCCGGACCGTCTTCGCCTGCGTCTCCTCGCAGATTCGGCAGTCGGCGCAGGAATCCGTGCAGCCCCCCGCATCTTTGATCCGAGGTATGAAGCCTTCGAGACCGGCGCTGGCCAGATGAATCGAATCCGCCAACGGCCCTCCGTAGCGTAAGATCCGCAGCAGGTTCCCTTGATAGCTTCGCGCTCCGTAGGCCTCTATCATCTTCATGCTCCGATCGCGGTCGGCTGGGGCAAGCACCATGAAGCTCGATATTCCAAGATCTTCGTAATAATGAAGGTCCTGCGGCCGTACCCATGGGCTCGCGAGCAGTCGCCACGTATCTCTCCGGAAACAGGCTTCCCTGTTTGCCCGGAATACCCGCTCGACCTCTTCGAAGCGCGATGGATCGCGGGACGAGCTTAAATGGGAAAGCGCGCACTGCTCCGAGATCGTAAAAGGATTATACAGAACGTCTCCTTCATTGACGACGATGCCCAATTCCCCGCTGACTTCGACGCGGATCGCTTCTATTGCTCGAAAGTCCCGATTCAGGTCGCTCGGTATCACTATTCGGGTAAGATTGCCCGATTTCCCGAAAACTCTCTCGAAAAAGCGAGCGCGTAGGTGGAAATCGAGAATGCCGTGACTCGACTTGGCGTAGGCGATAATCCGAAGCGCCCCGAATTCCCCAGCGGCGAAGGAGATCAGCATTGGTTCCGAGAGCATCAACCCGATATCGAGATCGATGATTTTTTCGATAAAGCGGGCAAATCTGCCGCGATAGCCGCGCGAGACGCTGCCTCCGCCGGTGCATGCCGCATCGAGGGCGAGATTGACGCCGATCTCCCGCGGGGCGAGCGAAGCCTTGGCGGATGCGAGCCTCCGGACGAGGGCATCCTCGTAATCGAGGTCCTCCGATTCCAGGAATACGGCATCGGAGGGTATCGTGATCTCTCCCAGGCGGGATGGCGACGACGAGCATAGCGAAGCCTCCGCCCCCGGAGGCGATTTCCTATCCAGGAGGAGATTAAGCCGAGGTTTCCCGAAGGATTCGCGATCCTTGTCAGCCATAGAGACCTCCTCTTCGCTCGCCCATATTACCCCTCCTTGTTTATCCTAGCCATGATAACTAGTATCCGTCCATGGAGAAGTACTACTTCACGTACGAGGACATTCACAAGACCTCGCTGGACATCGCCCTCAGAGTCAAGGCTTCGGGCTTCGAGCCCGACGTCATCGTCGCCATAGGCTCGGGGGGCTTCATCCCGGCGCGGATCATGCGCACCTTCCTTGGCAAGCCCATCCTCGCGGTCGGCGTGGCGTATTACGACGCCGACGACAAGCCCAGCGAGCTTCCTCGCATGGTTCAATGGATCGAGGAAGCCGAGAAAAAGCTGGCCGGGAAGCGCATCCTCCTCGTCGACGAAGTCGACGATTCGCGGACGACGCTCGAGTATTGCATACGCGAGCTCATGCGGCACAAGCCCGCGGAGATTGCGGTCGCCGTGCTGCATAACAAGCTCAAGGCCAAGGAAGGCGCCATCCCGACGGAAGTGAGACGCTATTTCGCCGGTCGAGACATCGAAGATCGCTGGGTCTGCTATCCTTGGGACGCCCAGGATATCGATGCCCACGGCGTTTCGGCGGCCTTGGCGGCCGAGGCTTCGGGAACGGATCCCGCATGAGTCCGGGGCGGCAGTCGATCCTCTGCGTCGACGACGAGGCGGTCATCCTCCTCGCAATGCGGCAGGAGCTGCGCCGCCGCTTCGGCGATCGCTTCGCGATCGAAGCCGCGCTGGGAGCCGAGGAGGCGAGCGCCGTCATCGAGGAAACGGAGGCAGATGGCGGGAGCGTCGCCTTGGTCATCTGCGATTGGTTCATGCCGGGTCAGCGCGGCGACCAGTTCCTGGTGGCCTTGCGAAAGCGGAGGCC
>CAVZVX010000022.1:0-8178 GCA_963778775.1 uncultured Spirochaetota bacterium
TTTTGTATCTGCCATCGGAAATAATTTTGCCGGGATTGAACAGGTTGTTCGGGTCGAAGCTCTTTTTGATTTGCCGCATGAGCGAATACATTTCCTCGCCCACCTGCTCCTTGAGAAATTCTGTGCGCGCCATGCCGACGCCGTGCTCGCCGGAAAGCGTTCCTTTGAATTGCGCCACCAGCGCGGCCACTTCGTCGGCAATCTCCCTGTATTTTTTCAAATCCTCCGCGCGGTGCAAATCCAGCACCGGTCGCACATGCAGCAACCCCGCCGCCGCGTGCCCGTAAAACGAAGCCTGCACCCAGCGCGGCTCATCAATTTTTGAAGCCCGCCAACATATGCCGGCAAATCCCTTGGCCGCACCGCCGTGTCTTCGACGAAGCCACCGGCTTGGCGGCACCCTTGCAACTGGTCAGCAGCGACAGCCCGGCCTTGCGCAGCGACCACACGAGGTTGGCCTCGGCATTCGTCTGCAAAATCCGCCTGCGCAAACCCAGGCGGCGTTTTTCCGAGAGCCGCCAGCTTTCCGCGCGCGCCTTCAAAAAACTCGACTATTAAAATCGCCTCGCATGGCCTTGCTACTACGGCATAGACATACCCGACAGGGACTCCCTCATCTCCAACCGGCTCGATCCCGACGGCATAGCCCGGGAGATCGGGGCGGACTCGGTCCGCTTCCTGCCGGTTTCTCGGCTCCTCGAGGTCCTTGGCGAGGATCGCCGCGAGGATCGCCGCGAGGATCGCCGCGAGGATCGCCGCGAGGATCGGGGCTTCTGCAGCGCATGCTTCGACGGCCGTCATCCTTTCCCGCTAAAAGCGGGATTCCCGCCGAAAGCGGGCCGAAAGGAAAGCTCATGAGCGGACTGGATTACGAGAAGGCCGGAGTCTCGATACGCAAGGGCGACGATTTCGCCGAGTTCATCAAGGGTATACCCTCGAAGGCGGTATCCAAGGGTATCGGCGGCTTCGCGGGAGGCGCCGCCCTCGACCTGCGCGGCTATCGCGAGCCCGTCCTCCTCTCGACGACCGACGGCGTCGGGACCAAGCTCCTCGTCGCGAAGAAGCTCGGTCGCTACGACACGATCGGCATAGACCTGGTCGCGATGAGCGTCAACGACCTCGTCGTCTGCGGCGCCAGGCCCATGCAGTTCCTCGATTACATCGCCTGCGGGAAAATGGACGAAGGCCGGCTCCACGCCGTCATCGAGGGCGTCGTCGCGGGCTGCGAGCAGGCGGCCTGCGAGCTCACGGGGGGCGAGACCGCGGAGATGCCGGACCTATACGGCCCCGACGACATCGACCTCGCGGGCTTCGCCGTCGGAATCGTGGAGAAGAATAAGATGCTGCCCAGGCTCGACCGCATGGAGGAAGGCGACCTCGTGCTCGGCATGCCGAGCAGGGGCGTCCACTCGAACGGCTACAGCCTCGCGCGCAAGGCCGTCGATCCCGAGGACCGAGCGACATGGCAGGAGCTCCTCGTCCCGACGAAGATCTACGTGCGCGAGCTCCTCGAGCTGATATCCACCGGGAGAGTGCTCGGCGCCGCGCATATCACCGGCTCGGGACTCGGTGGCAACGTGGAGCGCGTGATACCTCGCGAGTTGCGCGCGCGCTTCTCCTGGGATTGGGAAGTCCCCCCGATCTTCGCGAAGATCCAATCGGGCGGCAAGGTCGTCGACGAGGAGATGCGGTCGGTATTCAACATGGGCATCGGAATGGCGGTCATCGCGAAACGCGAGGAGGCCGAGGGTCTCGTCGAGATCGCCGCCTCCAAGGGCATCCCTCTTTTCCGGGCCGGAGAGCTGGTTCGTGGCTAGGCTCGCCGTCCTGGCGAGCGGCAATGGATCGAATTTCCAGGCCCTCGCGGATGCGATCCGCGGGGATAGGGAGCGCAAGACCGCCCCCGGGGGACACGAATGCGTGCTCTTGATCCACGACCGAAAGGCCGCCTTCGCCGCGCAGAGGGCCGCGCGCCTCGGAGTTCCGTCTCGCCATATCAGCTATTTCGAGCGCTCAGGCGGCGAGGCGGAAGCGGAGATTGCCGCCGCTCTGGATGAGGTAGGCGCCGATATGGTCGCCTTGGCCGGCTTCATGCGCATCCTCTCCCCCTCCTTCGTCGCGGCCTGGCATGGGCGAATCGCGAACGTCCATCCCTCCCTTCTTCCCAGGTGGCCTGGGGCGCGTGCGATAGAGCGCGCCTTCGAGGCCGGGGACGCGGAGTTCGGCGTCACGGTGCATTTGGTGGATGCGGGAATGGATACCGGTCCGATCGTTTCCCGCGCGTCCTTCGCGGCCGAGCCGGGCTCCGCATTGGCCGACATCGAATCGCGGGTTCACGAGATTGAGCATGAGATATACCCGAAGGCCGTGCTGAGCCTCCTCGACGCGATCGACGAGGAAAGGAGAAGGACGTGAAGGTGCTGATCGTCGGCTCGGGCGCGCGCGAGCACGCCCTGGCCTGGGCCGTATCGAGGACCGGCGAGCGAGTCTACTGCGCTCCCGGCAACGCCGGCACCGGAAGCCTCGCTTCGAACGTCACCATCGATCCGGAGGACTCGGCGGCGGTTCTTTCCGCCGTGCGGGAATTCGGCATAGACCTCGTGGTCGTGGGGCCGGAGGGCCCGTTGGCGGCGGGCTTGGTCGACGCCCTCGAAGCCGAGCGCGTGCCGGTCTTCGGACCGTCGAAGAAGGCGGCCCGACTCGAGTGCAGCAAGGCATTCGCCCGCTCTTTTTCCGAGCGTTGGGGCGTGCCCTGCGCCCGAACGGCGCGTCTCTCCGACGCGGCCGCCCTGCGCCGTTTCATCGACGAGAACCGCGGGAGGCGCATCGTCCTCAAGAAGAGCGGGCTCGCGGCGGGCAAGGGCGTACTGGAATCGGACGATCCATCGGAGCTTGTGACCTTCGGCGAGGCGGTCCTCGCCTCGGACGAGCTTTTGGCCGAGGAGTACCTCGTCGGCCGCGAGCTCTCGGTCTTCGCGCTCTGCGACCGCGGCGACCATCTGGTCCTTCCTGCCTGCGCCGACCACAAGAAGGCGGGAATCGGCGATACCGGCCCCAATACCGGCGGAATGGGCGCTGTCTGTCCGGTTCCCTATGCGGACACAGGCGCCATGGCCGGGATCGAACGCGCGATCGTCGAGCCGACCTTCCGGGGAATGGAAGCGGAAAGGCTCACGTATAGGGGCCTGCTCTTCTTCGGGATAATGATTACCGAGGATGGCCCCAAGCTCCTCGAGTACAACGTGCGCTTCGGCGACCCCGAAACGCAGTCCCTCCTGCCCCTCCTAGAGACGAGCGCGAGCGAGATTCTCCACGGAGTCGCGTGCGGGTCGCTCTGCTCCCTGCGCGCGCGGTTTTCCGGCGAGACCGCCTGCGGCGTGGTGATCGCCGCGCCAGGCTACCCGGGTAACTATCCCAAAGGCTTGCCGGTCGACCTGAGCGCCTGCGGAAAGCCGGCGAGCGGCGGCGGGAGCGCAGGAGCCCTTTTGTTCCATGCCTCCACGTCGGGCGGCGTCGACGGTCGCCTGCTGACGGGTGGCGGCCGATGCTTTACCGCGGTCGGAGTAGGCGAGAATTGGACGGCCGCACGAGATGCGGCCTATTCCCTCGCAAGCCGCGTGGGATTCGAAGGAGCCTGGTTCAGGCCCGATATAGGATCGAAGATTTACGGCTTATAAACTACTTGACGGGAAATTTAGCCGAAAACCACCGGTATAAAGCCTCGGCCCTGTTGGCGAAGGATTCCCCGAGCCTCCCCCTGAAGATGGCCGGCGCTTCGGTCCCGCTTTCGACGTAGAAGAGAAGGCCGTCCTCGGCCTGGATTACGAGGAGCCTCGTGTTCAAGGTCGAGGGAGCGATGAGAGGCAGAGGGCCATAGCTCATCCGCGTGAGGTTGCTGCTTTTCAGGAGGATCGCGTCAGGATAGGAACGGTAATCGTAACGATAGGTGTTCGCGCCGAAGCTCAGGTCGCGCTGGAAGGCAAAGAGGGTTTGGGTCGCGGGCAGGGCGCCGGGCGCGGGAGGCGAGGGATCCGGGACCTTGGCTTTGGACGAAGGATCGTCGATGATGAAGGACTCGGCGTAGAAGGTCCGCATCGACTTGTGGCTCACGGAATAGTATTCGATGCCTTGGAGCGAGCCAAGGGACCTGAGAATGCCGTAAATCGAGGCGAGCTCGGTCGACGTCGCGGCGTCGTCGGCGGGCTTCGGTCTCGGGAGGACGAAAACGGCTTCGACCAGCAGCGATGGCTTTTCCGATGCCAAGGAGTCTCGGATGAGATCCGATCCCCGATGGAGAGGAAGCAATCCGGCTTCGCCGGAACTCGTGCGGACGGCTTTTCCCGAGGCTGCGATCTGGCTGGCGGCATCGGCCGGAAGAAGCCGGGCAAGAAGAGAAAGAGAGCCCGTAGGGGCCGAGGAGCCCAGGGCGTATGCGCTCTGGGCTCCTGCAATCGCCAGGAAGAGGGCGGCTGAAAGCGCGGCGATGTTCACATTAAAGCATTGCATGGGAGTAATATACTCTAGTCTTGGTCTATCGCGGCTATTGGCTCGCCTCGCTACAGTTCCTCGATAGACGCTTCCTCCCCTATCCCGAGCGGCTTTCCACCCTCGCGAGGGCCGGAACCCGGGGTCGCGGCCGAAGTCTTCACGAAGGTGAAATTGCCCATGATCTTCACGAGGACCATGATGCGTTCGCGGCCTCCCTGGACTTGTACGATTATCTCCTTGTTGCGTCCGCCTCCCAAGGTATGGATGTTGGTTACTATCTCGGGGCTCGAACCCCGGAAGTCCGAGATCAGGTCGCCGAGGGCCTCGCCTAGCATGGCGAAGAGACCGGCCTCGTCCTCGACGATCTCGCGGGCCTTGTCGTTGATCGCGTCGACGAGGCGGTTCAAGAACGAGGCGATGTCCTTGCCCCTGCGCATTTCCTCGACGTAGCGCTTCATGGCCACCAAGGAGATGCGGCCGTTGCCCCGAAGCTGCTCCTCGAATTCCTGGATGCGGCCTCCGGAGCGCTCGCACTGATAAAGGATGTTGGCGAGGTTGTTCTGGAATCCCTTGTTGTCGAAGTACCCTTCGACGAGAACCCGCTTGACGGATTCCTTGAGCAGAGGCTCGAAGACGCCGGCGATGAAGGTCTTGAGTATTCGCAGCGGCTTGATCCAGATGAAGCCGTTCGGGCTTTCCCGCCTCAGGAAGGAATCCTGCTCCTCGTCATAGCCTTCCACCTCGGCTATTTCCACGTCCCCGAAAAGATTCCTGATATCGGCGGCGATCGCGCCCTCGTGCTGCTCCCGAAGTATGCGGTCGCGATCGTTGTCGAACTGGCCGATCAGCCGCGAGCGGTACGCCTCGAGGAAATCCTGACGCGCGTGAGGCATCGAGGGGGTGAACGACGGATCCTCCTTGATCACCCGGATCAAGGTCAAGAGGATATCCTCGCAGAGCCTCTCGGAGACCGTCTTGTCGAGCAAGGCGAAAAGCTTGTCGATCTTGCTCTTTTTGGCCTCGTCGAAGCCGTCGGGCTGGCGCTTCTCGAGGAGACGCATGACATTTTCCTTGAGCTGGGGCGAAAAGGCGAAAGACTCCGTCAGGTAATAGAAGTCCACGAGCTCCGGAAGGACCTGCTCGCCCGGCACCGGCACGAAATCCGGCTTATAGCGGAAGTCGTCGATGTTGGCGCTGGTATCGAAAAGGCCGATGATGCGCTCGTAGTCGTGACGGCAGAGGTCCATGAAGCGCTCGACCTCGTAGAAGTCCGCATTGATCGCCCTCGAGCCGAGGGCCTCGAGGGAACCGAGAAAACCCTGGAATTCCCGGACTATCGACTCGAGCTCTTCGTCGGGCTTCAGCGAGGCCCGGATGCGCTCGGACATCCCCTCGTAGGAGAAGAAGCGCTTGCGCTCCTGCTCGTCGGGGGGAAGGCGTCGATCGATGAGGTAATCGAAATAGCGCTGGGAAATCCTGATGTCCGAATTGGCGATCGTCGAGCGAGCGAGTTCCGCCAGAGGCCTCAAGAGGGAGTAGAAGTGCAGGATCGCGAGGGCGAAGCCGGATTGCACGAGGTTTTGCTTCGGTCGGTAATACGGGGGCTTCATCGCTGCGAGGAGGTTCTGCAGCCTACGGAGCTCGGTCTTGCGATGCGCCTCTTCCGGGTCGCGCGAAAAGGCCCGAGCGAGCCAATCTTTAATTCTTCCTATTATTCCCATAGGAGAATTGTAAGGGCGGCTCGGGCCCGCATCAAGCCTCTCCATGCCAAGGGATCGCTTATGCCCTCAGGGCCCTGGCCTTCCAGTCTTCCATACCGAGTATCCTCGGGCGCCGCCATCTGGCCGAGGTCTTCGACTGCCGCTCGAGAAAGGAGGTCTCGACGCGGAGAGGGGCGCCGAGCTTAAGCGCCAAGGCGATCGCATCCGACGGCCGTACTTCCTTCACGAATTTTCGGAGCCCTTTCTTGTACGAGAGCCTGGCCCTCGGTGCCGAGTCGGACTCGCCGCGTAGCTCGGCGGCGTCGAGGCTGAAGCCCCCCTCCGCGAAGAACTCGGCGAGGAGGTCGTGCGTCAGGGGGCGCGGCGGCGAGATGCCTTCTATTTCGAGGATAATGGCGCTTGCCTCGAAGGGGCCGACCGGGAGGAGTAGGCGACGATCCGTAAGGCGATCCTCGAGGATGACGATCGCTTCGTCTTCCTCAATCGAAACGCCGCGCACGCGAAGCTCGACGGTTCCGTTTTCCATATAGGCTCTAATCTATCCCATCCATGGACGAATTCCATCGACATCGGTCCGGGTCGAGGCGAATAGCCGCTATTGACACCCCTCCGGGCGCCGCCTATGCTTTTTTTACACGTTCCCGCTCGAGAGGCGGGAGAAAACGGAGAAGGGGTACATGTCCGACTTCCTGGGCGACGCCGATTTCGAGCTCTACAGCAAGCTGATCTACGACGAGAGCGGGATAGCCTTCTCCGTGACGAATCGCTCGATCCTGGAGAGCCGCCTCAAGGAACGCCTGCGCGATAAAAAGCTCGAGAGCCTCAAGGACTACTATTCCTTGATAACCAGGGATAAGGAAGAGCTCAAGACTCTGCTCGATTCGGTAACCACCAACCTTACGCGTTTTTTCAGGAACCAAGCCCATTTCGACGCGATCGAGAAGTACGTGGTTCCCGAGCTGATCAAGCTGAAGGGCAAGGGCGGAGAGAGGAAGCTGCGCTTCTGGAGCGCGGGTTGCTCGACGGGCGAGGAGCCTTATACGCTCGCCATGCTCCTGAAGGAAATACTGCCGCTCGGCTGGGGATACGAGATCGTCGCGAGCGATATTTCCCTCAAATGCCTGATGGTGGGCAAGGAAGCCTTTTACGCGGATTCGCGCATCCAGGGAGTGCCGGATAGCTACCTATCCAAGTATTTCGACAAGAAGCCCGGAGGAAATCAGGTCAAGGAAGAGATCAAGAAGAGCATTCGCTTCGATTACCATAACCTCAAGAACGACTCCGGTCTCCGCGGCCTCGACGTTGTCTTTTGCCGAAATGTCCTGATATACTTCGACGAGGCCGCGCAAAAGGCGGCGATCGAGCGTTTTTGGGAGGCCATGGCGCCCAAATCCTTCCTTTTTATCGGGCATTCGGAATCGCTCTTCGGCATGAACACGAAGTTCGAATTCGTCAAGACCGATTGGGCCACTTTCTATCGCAAGAACGCCTGACGGGAGAGAGCGCCATGCCTGATCCGATTTCCGTCCTCGTCGTCGACGATTCCGCCCTCATGCGTAACCTCATTTCGAAGATCATCGAGGCGACGCCGGGGCTCAAAGTGGCGGACAAGGCGATGAACGGCGTTTTCGCCCTTCAGAAGATCCCTCGCTGCGATCCCGACGTCATCGTCCTGGATATCGAGATGCCCGAGATGAACGGCATCGAATTCCTGAAGGAGCGCAGGCGCCTCGGTTTGGAAATACCCGTGATTATCCTATCTTCGGTCGCCAAGGAAGGGGCGGAGGTCACCATCGAAGCCCTCTCCCTTGGCGCGTCGGACTTCATTACCAAGCCTTCCGGCTCCGTATCCTCGGATATCCATACCGTCGCGGGAGAGCTCGCGCGGCTCCTCCTGGCCTACGGCGCCCAGCATCAGAGGCGCAAGGGCAAGACTCCTCCGCGCTATGCCTTCGAGGCGCCTGAACGC